>JACQVV010000471.1 GCA_016209595.1 Planctomycetota bacterium | reverse complement strand
GACGGGAACGGCATCCTCGACGCCTTCGTGGCCCTCTCTTGGGGCTACCTCGGGGCGATCTCGACCGCGGACGGGTCGTTCCTCTGGTCGGTCCGGCTTGGCTCGGGCGAGCTCCTCTCCCCGCCGAGCGCGGCGGATCTCGACGGCGACGGCCGGATCGAGGTCGTCCAGCCGGACGGCGCGGGCGTGGTCTGGATCCTCGACGGGGCGACCGGTCGCGTCCTCGACCGCTTCGAGACGGGTGGCGTCCCTGAGAGCATCGCCGCGACGCTCGCCGACCTCGACGGGGACGGCGCGCTGGAGATCCTCGTTCCGGATTCCAACAGGAAGCTCCTCGTCTACGACCCGCGCCGGCGCGAACTCCTCGCCCGCGTCGAGACGGGGCTCGCGAGCGCCCCCGCCGTGGCGGTGCTCGACATCGAGGGGGACGGTAGGCCCGAGTGCGTCCTCGCCGGGGGTTCTCGCGTTCTCGTCCTCGACGCGCACGGGCTCGCCGGCGCGGCCGCGGGAGGGATGCCGTCGCCGCGCTGGTCGGTCGAGCTCCCGGGCTGGGTCTCCGGCGGGGTGGCCGCCGGCGACCTCGACGGCGACGGCGCGACCGACGTCGCCGTCATGCTCTCGCGTGAGGGGAAGGACAAGTCGGAGTGGGCGGAGCTCCATGCCCTCGACGGCCGTTCCGGAAAACCCCTGTGGAAGGAGCCCCCCGTCTTTCCCTCCCCGTCGAACGGGCGGCCGCCCGCCCTTGCCGACGCCGACGGAGACGGAAAGCTCGACGTGGTCGCCGTTTCGCGGGGAGGCGAGGTCGCCGCGATTCGTGGCGCGGACGGTGTCGCGATCTGGACGGCGAAGGTGGGCTCCGCGATCCCGGGAAGTCCGGCCACGGCCGACCTCGACGGCGATGGGGCGCTCGACGTCCATATCGCCGGAGAAGACGGAAGGGTCTACAGCCTCTTCCCGCGCCTCGATCTCCTCTGGTGGCACGCCGTCGCCCGGCGAGTGGAGGGCCTCGTCCTCGTCGAGGTTCGGGGGCGCGAGAGTCCCGACCCGATCGTCCAGGACCTCGTGGGCGAGCTCGCGCGTCTCGACGCGCGGACGGGCGAACCCGTCTGGACCGTTGAGGAACCCGGTTCCGGTTTCTACCACATCGCCTCGACGACCCGGGACCTCGACGGGGACGGGACGGGCGACTTCTGGCGACTCGCGGGCGCGCGCGTCGAGGCCCGCTCGGGCGCGACCGGCGATCTCCGGTGGGAGCGGGTGTACGGCGCCGCGCGGCGCCTCGAGGACCGCCCGGCCGACCGGAGCGGGGACGGCGTCCCCGATCCCGCCGCCATCGTGGAGGAGAACGGCACCGAGCGCGTCACCTGTCTCTCGGGCGCCGACGGGAGAACGCTCTGGGAGGCCGTTCTGCCACCCACCGGAGGATGGGACTCATGGATGCGCGGCCGCTGGCCCGTCGGGGGAGACCTCGACGGCGACGGAGTCGCGGACGCCGTCGTCGCGCTCCACGCCGGGACGCTCCTCGCGTTCTCCGGCCGGGACGGGCGGGAGCTCTGGCGGCGCGAGGGGTTGGGGACGCTCGACGTCACGCCGGGCATCGGGGACGTCGATCTGGATGGCCGATTGGACGTTGCAGTCGCGTCAGGGTCCGCGGAAGGCGCGCTCCTTTCCTTCTTCCGCGGCGCGGACGGGAAGCCCTTCGAGCGGCAGATCGTCCTTCCCCGTCATGCGCGGGGCGAGCCGCTCTTTGCAAACTTCTCGCCAGGCCCCGGCCACCTCCTCCTCGTCCCGCACGAGGCGGGCTGCCTCGCGTTCTCTCTCCCCGGTCTCTCCGTGGCTTGGGACTACCGCACCGACGGCTCCGAGGGGCAGCCCTGGCCCGCGCACGGGTTCCTTGCGCGAGTCGGGCAGGAAGGAGATCCGCACGTCCTTCTGGGGACCATGGACGGACGCGCGATCCTCCTCGACGCGCGGGACGGCTCGCCCGTCTGGACCTTCTGGACCCAGGGAGCGGTTTCGAAGGACCCGCTTGCAGCCGACCTCGACGGCGACGGAGTGGCCGAGGTCCTCGTCCCGTCGGAGGACGGGAAGCTCCGCGCCGTGCGCCCGCGGCTTGCCCCTTTCCGCAACGATCCCGAGGCGGCCCTCGCGCGGCTCCTCGCGGCGCTCATCCTCGAGGAGACGCGCTCGCCCAACTTCGTGCTCGCCGCCGCGGAGCGCTACCGGCGCGCGGCGAGCGAGGACGCCTGGTACCACTATGCGCGCGGGTTCGCCGAGGGTCCCGGTCTCGACCCGATCGCGGCGCTGGGTCGTTCTCTCGATCTCGCGCCCGGGAACGCGCGTGCGCGAACGCAACGCGGCCGGCTCCTCGCGATCGCCGGGCGCCTCGACGAGGCAATCGCCGATCTCGACCTCGCCCTCGGCCCCGGGGCAGAGCTCGAGGAAGGCTACTTCTTTCGCGGCGCCGCGCGGGCCACGAAGGGGGATTTCGCCGGCGCCATCCTCGACTATGGGCGCGTGATCGAGCTCGGCGCGTATCCACTTCGCTCCTTCTATGGGCGCGGCCTTGCCCTGGCGGAGATGGGGAAGCTCCGGGAGGCCCTCGACGACCTCGACCGCGCGATCCTGCTCAAGCCCCGAGGCGCTCCCGAGCTCCGCCGCCAGCGGGCCCGGGTCCGCGAGCTCGCCGGAGACCGGGAGGGGGCGATCGCCGACTGCGAGGCGATCCTCGATGAGGAGCCGGAAGGACCCTGGGCGAAGGAGGCTCGGCAAACGATCGAGCGCCTCGACCGGGAGGGAGGGCGATGAGGAGACGGGTCGCGCTGGGCGCCGCCGGAGGGGCCGCCGTCCTCGTACTCGCCGCCGGCTGGCTCTTTCTCCGGAACGGCGAGGGACCGGGCGAGGCGTCCCGCGCCGAATTCGACGTCCACCTCCGGGCCGCGAGGGCCGCCCACGAGGCGGGCGATTTCGAACGCGCCCTCTCCTCGCTCGACCGGGCAGCGAAGTTGCCCTTCGACCAGACCGAGGTCGAGGTGCTCCGCGCCGAGATGGAACGGGAACGAGAGCTCGCGCGCGCGATCGAGGAAGTCCATGGGCTCATTGAGGCACGCTCCCCGGAAAAGGACCGCGAGGCGTGGGGACGGCTCGCGACGCTGCTTGCGGCGAACCCCGAGAACTTCGCGCTGGCCGCCGCGCGGCGAGAGATCCTCGTCCGCCTCGTGCCCCTCACCCTCCGGACGGGGAGTTCCTCCCTCCCGGTGCGACTCGTGTCGGACGCCGGCGCGATCGACCTCGGGCAGACGCCGCTAGAGTCCGTCCCGCTCGTCCCCCCGGGGTCGGGGGAGATGTGCCTCGAAATGCTCGTGGAGGGGACCTGGTACTCCGTCCCTCTTGTCCCCGCGCGGGAGAGCGGACCCGACTCCCCCTTCCGCGAGATCGTGCTCGAGATCGACGCCGCCCTCTTGCCTGAATGGGCGCCGGTCGAGACGGAAACGGGAGGGCGCGCGTCCGTCGCTCGGCGACCCGTCACGGTGGGCGAGTACCGGGAGTATCTGGCGCGGATATCGACCGGCCCTCCGGGCACCTGGACGCGGGGCCTCCCTCCCCGCGGCGCCTCTGACTCCGACCCCGTGGAGGGACTCGATCGCTTCCAGGCCTGGCTCTTCGCGCTCTCCCACGGGGCGAGGCTTCCGACCTTCGAGGAACTTTCGAGCGCCATCCCGGGGACGGCGTCCCTCGCCGAGTGGACCGCGTCGGACGATCCCGAGGGGCTCGCCCTCGTCCGCGGAGGGGAAGCGCGCTCCCCCTCGCTTCCCTCCGAGGGGGTTGCCTTCCGCCTCTGCCGAGACGCGGGGGACGGGAAGGACGCCGCCCTGACTCGCGTGCGCGCGCTCCTCGAGAGCCCCTCGGCCGCCGAGGTCGCCCAGGCGATGGCCGACCCCGATCCGCGCGTGCGCTACGCCGCCGTCCACCTCGCCCGTCGGCTGGGCGAACCTGAGGCGCTCCTCGCGGCCCACCGGCTCCTGGGCGACCCCGAACCCGCGGTCCGCCGCGCGGCGCTCGAGACCGCTCTCTCGATCGAGCTCGCCGCGCGCCTTCCCTATCTCCAGGAGGTCGATCGCCATCTCACGACAGGCGAGAGCGTCTTCAACCTCACGGCCACGGAACTCTACGGAGCCTCAGTGCTGCCCGCCAACTTCCTCTTCCTCTTCGCATCGAGCCAGAAGATCCCGGAGGTTCCCTGGCACTTCTTCCACACTGGCTACTACAGGCCCGCCTTCGATCCCGACGAGTTCGGACCCTTTCTGACTTCGCTCCGGCCGCTCGCGGCGGCAAACCCCGACCACCTCAAAGTGCTCGTCCAGATGGCGGAGTTCTCCGATCTCGTCGAAGAAGAGGGCCGGTTCGTTCCGCGCGCTGGAGAGCCGCCCGTGAGCCAGGGGCTCGTCGCTTTCTTCTACCGAGGCTTCTCGTTCGACGCTCCCGGCGCGGTCGCGATCCAGGCTCTCCCGGGGTTCGAGGTCCTGGCCGGCCCGGTCCGGCCGGACCTCGACGGTCCCTTCTCCGCGCGCTGGTCGGGCTACGTCGAGGTCCCCGTCGCGGGCCCCTGGCGCTTCGACGCCGAGGCCGACGACGGCGTCCGGATCCGCGTGGCCGGCGAAGAGGCGCTCGCCGCCTGGGCGGCCGGAACCCTCGGCCTCCGGCAGGGGCGGCCCATCGAACTCGCCGCCGGGCGCCATCCGATCCAGATCGAGTTCTTCGACGAGCGCCGCCCCGCCAGGTTTCATCTCCTCTGGGCCCGGGGCGACGCCCCCCCCGACCTCCTCCCCGCCTCGGCGCTCTCCCACCGGCGGGCCTGGGACGACATCGAGGGGTTCCAGCGAGAGGAATAACGGCGTCTACCAAGACGCGCACGGTCCCGTCAAAGTCATGCTCCGCGGCCCTCTAGCAAACCTAACCGTTCACGGGTTACGAGGAATCTTGATCTATTAGGAACCCAGGAACCCATGAAAGAGGAAGTGACTGGCTATCTCCTTCCGCTGACACACCTCTCCTGGGTTCCTGGGTTCCTAAGACCTCTTGCCTCTTTCCTGTTGCCTTTCTTGCGGCCCGCTTGTCTCGTGACGACTTTGACGAAGCCCTGGGCTCGCACCTTGACGGCCGCTGGCAGACGGAAATACAGTGCAGCCGGCGGGGACGAAGGGAGGACCGACATGGCGGGCGTTGAGACGAACTGGTTCGAGGACGACGTCGCGCTCCGCGAGGCGGCGGCGAGGCTCCTGGGGAAGCGGTACGCGGCGGCGGAGCCGTATCTTCGGGAGATGGGGCGGCTTGCGGCGGGGCCGCTCGACACGCTGGCGCGCGAGGCCGACGCCAACCCGCCGGTGCTCGTCCCGTACGATCGCGAGGGGACGAGGATCGATGAGATCCGCCACCACCCGTCGTACCGGGAGATGGAGCGGATCGCCTACGGCTTCGGCCTCGTGGGCTTGAAGCGCGACGAGCGATTCCTCGCGTCGTTCGGGCCGTACCGGGCGGTGCTCAAGTTCTCGCTGGGCTACCTCTTCTCCCAGGCCGAGGCGGGGCTCTACTGCCCGGTCTGTCTCACCGACGGGACGCTCTTCGTCCTGGACCGGCACGACCCGGAGCTCGCGCGGCGATTCGGCCCGCGGCTCGCGGCGATGGACCGCGACGGGCTCCAGCAGGGAGCGATGTTCCTCACCGAGATCCAGGGAGGCTCCGACGTCGGCGCGACGCTCACCGCGGCCCGGCGCGAGGCGGACGGGACCTGGCGGCTCACCGGCGAGAAGTGGTTCTGCTCCAACGCCTCCGCGGAGCTCGCGCTCGTCCTCGCGCGCCCGGAGGGGGCGCCTCCGGGGACGAGGGGCCTCGCCCTCTTCCTTGTCCCCCGGACCCGCCCGGACGGGACCAGGAACTCGCTCGTCGTCCGGCGGCTCAAGGACAAGCTCGGCACGAGGAGCATGGCGACGGCGGAAATCGGCTTCGAGGGAGCCCTCGGGTATCTCGTGGGCCGGGCGGACAAGGGCTTCGCCTACATGACCGACATGCTCAACCTCTCGCGCCTCTACAACGCGGCGGCGTCGGCGGCGTGTCTCCGCCGCGCCTACCGCGAGGCGACCCTCCGCGCCCGAACGCGGGAGGCGTTCGGGGAGCGGATCGACCGTTACCCGCTCGTTCGGCGCACTCTCGTTCGTATGGCGGTCGAGGCCGAGGCGAACCTCCTCGCCGTCCTCGACGCGGCGGCCGCGACCGATGCCGCCGAGTTCGAGAAGGACGAGCGCGCGGATCTCGTCGCGCGACTCCTCACGCCGGTCGTCAAGGCCTACACGGCGGAATGCGCGATTCGCGCGGCGAGCCAGGCCCTCGAGATCCTGGGCGGAAACGGCTACGTCGAGGAGTGGGTGACGCCGCGGCTCTTCCGGGACGCCCAGGTCCTCCCCATCTGGGAGGGGACGGCGAACATCCTCTCGCTCGACCTCCTCCGCGCGATCTTCCGCGAGAGGGCGTGGCCTCCCTTCCTCTCGCATCTTGCCGCCCGCGCGGGCGAGCGGACGAAGGGCCTCGTCGACCGGCTCGCCGCCGCCGGCGATTCGGTCCTCTCCGCCTCCGAGGCGGAGCGCGCGCTCCTGTGCCGGTCGCTCCTGGAGCGCGCCGCGCGCACGCACCAGGCGGTGCTCCTGGAGGATCGCGCGCGCGCGGCCGGCGAGCGGGAGGCGCGCGTTCTTGAGATCTACCTCGACGAGTGGAGCGAGGAGCGCTTCTCGCCGGGGCGCCTGGCGGCCCTTTCCTACGAGACCGTCTGCGGCGAGGAAATTTCGCGGGCGCCATAAACTTCTTCCGCCCCACCGGCAGTGATTCCGATGGAAAACCAGAGAACCGGGATGGGGCGGGATGAAGAGATCGCAAGGCTCGCGGAGAAGGCAGGCCGGGGGGACGAGATCGCCTTCGCCTCGCTCGTCCGGTGGACGGAGGGACTCGTGAACGGCGTGGTGGGAAGGCTCCTGGGCGACCCGCACGAAACGGAGGAGGTCGCGCAGGAGGTCTACGTCGACGCCTACCGCGCGCTCGCGCGCTGGGAGCCGGGGGCGAAGTTCACGACCTGGCTCTACCGGGCAGCCACGAACGCCGCCCTGGAGAAGCGGCGGAGCCGCACGCGGTACCGGCGCCACCTCGCCGAGGCGGCCGCGACGCGGCGAGAGACAGCGGCCGAGGCGCCCGACGCCTCGCGCGGTCCCGAGGGTGCCGAGCTCGCGCTGGCGGTCCGCGAGGCGGTGGACGCGCTCCCCGACGGCCAGCGGGCGACCTTCGTGCTCCGCCACTACCAGGACCTCCCGCTCGCCGAGATCGCCCGGGCGCGCGGTGTCGCGATCGGGACCGTGAAGGCTCAGCTTTCCCAGGCCGTGACGAACCTCCGCCGCGCGCTCGGCCCCTGGCTCGGGACGGCGCTCGGAGAGGGCTCCGGAAAGAGCGAGGAACGGACATGAAGACCCGCTGCGAGGACGTGGAGAGGGATCTCGCGCTCTTCGTCTACGAGGAGCTCCCCGCGGGCGAGATGGGACGCATGGGAATCCACATCGGCGGATGCGAGAGGTGCCGGAGCGTGTGGCAGGAGACGCGCGGCGTCCTTTCGCTCGCCGACCGGTACGAGGTCCTGCAGCCGCCGGTCGACGTCGCGGCCGTCGTGGCGCGGGCCGGTCCGCCCGCGAGCCCGCGCTGGGGAAGGAGCCTCGCGCTCGCCGCCGCGGCCGCCGTTCTCCTTGCCCTCGTTCCCGCCCTGATCCTCCTCGCGCGGCGGGGCGGCGCGAGGACCGAGAGGGACGAGGTGGAGGAACCGGGGCATCCCGCGCCGAGGATCGCGGCACCCGCGGAAACACCGAAAGAGGTCGCGAGAGAACCCGCGCTCGCGGAAGTACCGGCGCCCCAACCGCCGAAGAAGCCCGGCGTTCCGGGGGCGCGGCTGCTCCTCGCGATCTCATGTATAGGCGGCGGGGAACGGGACCCGTGGGAGGTGCGGCGCCGTCTCGCCGCGACCGGAGTCGAGGTGGAACCTTTCCTCTCGCTCGCCGTCCTGGAAGAGCCCGCCCCGTCGGCTCGGGTCGCCCTTTCGGTCCTCGAGAAGACCGCGCCGGGCGCCGCCGTGCCCGCGGCGGGGGCGGCCCTGCGAGCGCGCGCCGACCTTGCGGGAGCCGCGCTCGCGCTCCTCGCAACGACCTCCGACCCGCGCGCTGTTTCCTTCCTGGAGCGAGCGTGGGGGACGGCACCTGACGCCGAGGTCGCTCGCGCGCTCGCCGCCCGGAGGAGCTCCTCGGCGGCCCGTGCTCTCGCCGCTCGGCTGCGGACCGCGCGCGGTCCCGGGGAGCCGGCCTCCCCCGCCGCGGTCTGGGAAGCCCTCCTCTCGATGGGGGATCTCGCCGCGGAACCGGTCGCCCGGATGCTTCCCGAGCTCGATCGGGAGAAGATCGCGGCGGCGATTGACGCGATGGCCCTCGCCCGCACCCCCGTGACGGCCGCCGCCCTGCGGTCTCTCGCCGAGGACCCGGAGCATGGGATCCGGGCCGTGGCGGTCCTCGCTCGCTGGGGGGACCTGGGAGCGCTCGATCCGCTGCTTGTCTCGAACGATCCGGGGGCGGTGCCGGCGCTGGAGGCCCTTGCGGCGGCAAGCCCCATCCTTTTTGCGCGCCGCCTGCGGGACGCGACCGACACGGCGGAGCCGGCGTTCGCTCGAGCCGCGCGGGCGCTCGGGGTCGCGGCGCCTCTGGCCGTCCGGGAGCTCGTCCTCGATCTCGCGCGCACCGGGTCTCGCCGCGACCATGCCATCGCCGTGGCGCGGGAGGCGCGAATCCCGGAGGCCGCGCTCGCGCTTCTCACGCTGGGCATGGACCGCGCCCGGGCGAGCGCGGCGGTCGATGCCGCCGCACTCCTGGGAGTGGACGGCGCGGGCGTGCTCCTCGCATTCCTCTCGACCCGCTACGGCGCCCAGCCGGCCGCCGAGGCCCTCGCGCGGCTCACGGGACGCGATTTCGGAACCAACCGCACGCGGTGGATCGCGTATTTCCGGTCCGCGCCTCCCTCGAACTAGACCCCTGACAAGGGGAGGGGAAAGACCCCCTCCCCTCCTCTTCACAAGGAGGTTCCATCCATGGCCCCCCGTCTATCCACGTTCCTCGTCGTCTCCGCGCTTCTCGCGCCCGCCCTGCTCGCGCAGGAGGACGGGAAGAGCGAGCTCCAGAAGAATCTCGAGGAGACCAAGGTCACCTTCCAGTTCCTCTCGACGCCCGCGGGAGACGCGCTCGAGTTCCTCGCCCAGCGAGGCGAAGTGAGCCTGCTCCCACAGGGAAACCCCGACCTGTCGACCGCGGTCACGTTCAGCGCCAGGGAGATGCCGCTCGCCCGCGCCTTCCGGTGGGTCACCTACCTCGCCGGGCTCGACTACGTCGTCGAGGAACACGCGGTCGTGGTCGCCGGAAAGGACACGCTCGCGGCCCGGCGGACGGAGCTCCGGGTCTTCGACGTCCGCGATCTCGTCCAGTCGGTCCCGGACTACCCGGGGCCGGACCTCTCCCTCCTGTCGCCGGAGGGGATCGGCGACTCCCTCGCAGCGGAGGAGCAGCCATCCGACTGGCTCTCGGCCGAGATGCTGGTCGAGCTCGTCCAGGTGACGATCGCCCCCGAGACGTGGTACGAGCCCAACTCGATCGACTTCCAGCGGGGGGTCCTGTTCGTGCGGCACACGCCCGAAGTTCTGGAGAAGGTCGGGAGCCTCATCGACGAGATCCGCGGGCGGTCCTCCCGGCAGATCGCCGTGGAGGCGTACCTCCTCCTCGTCACGCCCGAGGCGTGGGATGCTCTCTTCGCGGACCCCGAAACCGCAAGCGCCCGGGCGATCCTGGGCGCCGACACGGTCGGGGAGGCCATGGCTCGCGCGGCGCGGGGTGACGGCGTGGAAGTCCTTGAGACCCTCCGGACGACGGGTGCGTCAGGACAGCGCGTACACGCCCTGTCGACCCAGGAGCGGGGCTACGTCCAGGGACTGGATGTCCAGGTCGCCCAGGGCGCTGCCGCGGCGGACACGCTTGTCGGAGTCGTCCAGACCGGGAGCGTCCTCGACGTCCGTCCGGTCGCCTCGGCCGACGGCTCCGAGATCTCGCTCCGCCTGCGGATCCAGATCGCGCGGGAGGCCACGCCCGGAGTCGCGACCTACGGCCCGGACGATCCCAGACCCGAGGGGGTCGCCCCCGTCCGCTACGAGCTCCCGGAAACCGATGGCCTGGAGGTGAAGACCTCCGCCCGCGTGCCGAACGGCGGCGCGTACGCCACGACCTTCGCCGGAGGCGCCTGGGAGGCGACCCGCGAGCGCCGCGCCGTCCTCCTCGTCCACCCCTATGTCCTGGATTCCTCGGAGGGTAAGTGATGAAACGACTCGCCACCTTCGCTTTCGCATCTCTCGCACTCCTCGCAACGCAGGCCGTGTCGCAGGAAGGACCGAAGAGCTTCCCCGAGATCGAGGCGGCCCTGGCGAAGCAGGTCACCCTCGAGTTCACGGAAACGCCTCTCTCCACGGTTCTCGCCTACGTCCAGGACTTCTCGGGGGTCCCCGTCGTGCTCGACCCCGATGTCGAAGAAGTCCCTTGCACGCTCCGAGTGAAGGACCTCGCCCTCGGCACGGCCCTCCGTCTTCTGCTGGGCGGATCCGACCTCGACTTCGCCGTGGACGACGGCGTGATCCTCGTCACGTACAGGAGCCGGGTCGAGTCGAGGAGCGTCGACGTCCGGACCTACGACGTGGAGGACCTCCTCTCGGCACTGGAGGACTTCCCGGGTCCCGACATCGGGCTCGCGCGCCCCGAGGAGGGAGTGACCGGGGCGACCTTCTCGACGGAGGAAGCCACGGAGACCTTCGACTCCGAGATGCTGGTCGAGTTTCTCACCTATCGCGTCGCCCCTGGGACCTGGGGAGCGACGGGGCTCTCCATGAACGCGGTGGGAGGGCTCCTGGTCGTGAGTCACCTTCCGGAGACCCACGCGAAGATCGAGTCGTTCCTCGCGGAGCTCCGTGAAAACCGCGGCCGGCTCGTCGCCGTGGACGCGCGCTACTACGCCCTCGAGGCCGGCCGGCTTCAGGAGGTCCTCGGTGGAGACGGAGCCGGGGGGTCTGGATCGGTCTTCCTCGACGCGACGAGCCGGCGACGGCTCGCCGAATCGGGCGAGCTCCTCGATGAGATATCGACCCTCTGCCTCAACTCGCAGCGCGTCTCGGCATCGAGCCTCGGCCAGAAGACCTACGTGCAGGACTACGACGTCGTCATTGCCACATCGGCCTGCGGCTTCGACCCGATCGTCGGAGTCTTCACCGAGGGGACGACGCTCGACGTGCGGCCGGTGCTCGTCCCGGGCAAAGGCACGATCTCGCTCGACCTCGTCTTCCAGATCGTCCGCCGCGCCGGCGAGCTCCAGGAGGCTCCGGCGACCCAGGGCGAGGCCGTCCCGACTCCCTCCGGAGGGGAGGACGCGGCAACGTCGCAGGCGCTCGTCGGACGGGGCGGCACGCTCCAGCTCCCGCGCCTCGTCACGGCCTCGGTCAAGACCCGCGTGCGAGTCCCCGAAGGAAGGGGCGCGGCATTCGTCGGCACGACGCCCCTCGTCCCCGAGGGGCATGTCGGCGTCCTGGTCGTCACCCCGCGCGCGATGGAGTAGTTACTTCTCGCGCTCGTGCGCGTGGGCTTTCTCCGCGCGGGAGTGGATCTCGAGGGACAGCAGGTTCAGGGCGGTTGCGGTGACGCGGCCGCCCACGCCTTTCCAGGCCCCGATGGGGTCCCAGGAGCCCAGGGCGTCGCCCTTGTCCGACTGATGGGGCACGATTGCCGTGACGAGCGCGGCATCCCAGGTCTTCCAGGTTTCCCCTCCGGTGCGGAGGGCCGCGAACGATCCGTGATACCAGTAGTAGGAGTCGATCGTGCTCGTTCCCCCGGGGCCTCCGGTCGGGTCGTGGCACGGGAGGCTGGCGAGCAGGAGCTCGACCTGGCGCCCGGCGAGAGGGCCCTCCCGGTCCAGGGAGAGGAACGAGCGAGCCCAGATCGAGATCGCGGTGCAGGTCTCGCTCGGGGCGAAGATGCCGATCTCCTCGCGCAGGCGCGCCCCGGTGTCCCCCTTCACGATGTAGCCGGTCCGGCCGGTCGCCTCGTCCGTCGCGGCGTCGAGCCACTCGCGAGCGCCCTCGAAGGCCCCGGCCGGCACCTCGATCCCCACGGTCCGCGCGGAGACGAGCGCGAGAAGAGCCCATGCCGTCACCGAGGTGTCGTTGTCGCCGGGCTTGATCTGGTAGCGCCAGGCCTTGCCGGGGTTCTGCGCGGCGAGCAGGAATTCGATTCCCTTCTGTGCCGGGACCATGAGGTCCTTCTGCTTCGTCTCCCCGTACGCCTCGCAGATCGCCAAGGTCGCGATCGCGTGGTTGTACATGTACTGGTTCTCGCGCGGGCCGAAACAGCCCTCGGCGTCCTGGATCCCGCGGAGATAGCCGATCGCGCGCGAGACGGCCTCCGCGTGCGTGCCCTTTCCGGGGACGTGCCCGGCCCCCAGGAAGGCGAGGAGCGCGAGTCCCGTCTGCCCGGGGTCGCACCAGTCCGCGCCCGGTCCCGAGCAGGCTTCTCCCTTGCAGGAGGTCGAGAAGCCGTCGGAGTCCCACTTCCCGGCCGGGTCCTGGTGGCGGGCGAGCCAGCCCAGACCGGCCTCGATCGCCGCAGCGGCATCGGCGCCGTTCTCCTGGGACGGGGCGGGCGGCGCGAAGAAGGCGAAGGAAGCGAGGACAACGAGAAAGGTCGAGCGCATCGAAATCTCCTCCGGGACCAGGACGTAGAATCTCCCAATTTGTATCAACGCACGCGGCGGGAGTCGAGTTCGATCTAGGATCTGGAACCGCCGGCACCGGGACCACGGGGGAGACCGGGGGTCCTTCGGGATGGTAGCATGGCGGCGATCACTATGATGGAATGCCGCCAGCACGCCGCCCTGGACCGCGGGGGATGACCCGGACCCGGCACGACAGCACGACCGTCCCCTACGCGGCGGAAATTGCCTGCCGTTGCGGAGTTCGCCTCTACTTCTCCCACGTCGGGCGGGCCCGGGCGTGCCCCCATTGCGGTCAGGACCTGCGGGACAACCCGGCCTCCGCGCCCAGACCCATCGGGCCCGGAGCCAGCGCGGGTAGCCAGCTAGAGACCCTCTTCGCCGGCGACGCGGTCCTTCCGCCCGCGCCGGCGGACCTCTCCGGCCGGACGTTCGGTCATTTCGACCTCGTGCGGCTCTTGGGACGGGGCGGAATGGGGCAGGTCTACGAGGCCTACGACTCCTCGCTCGACCGACTCGTCGCCGTGAAGGTCCTCGCCGAGGGCCTCCGGAAGGACACGTCCGTTCTCTCCCGGTTCTACAACGAAGCCCGCGCCACCTCCCGCATCCAGCACCCGAACGTGGTCGCGATCCACTTCGTGGGATGTCTCGACGGGCAACCCTTCTTCGCCATGGAGCACGTGGATGGGGAGAGCGTGGCCGATCTCTCGGAGCGCGACGGGAAGATCCCGCACGACCGCGCTCTCGAGATCGTGACGCAGGCGGCCCGCGGCCTCGCGGCGGCTGAGCTCGCGGGTGTGATCCACCGGGACGTCAAGCCGAGCAACCTCCTTCTCGCAGGGGACGGCGCCGTCAAGCTCGTGGATTTCGGCCTGGCGAAGCAGACGCAAGTCTCGAGCGACATCTCGAGCCAGGGGATGCTCCTTGGGACGCCGGCCTACATGTCGCCGGAGCAGGCGAGCGGCGACACCGCCGATTTCCGCTCGGATGTCTACTCCCTCGGCATGACCTTCTATCAGCTCCTGGCGGGGCAGCGCCCGTTCCCGTCGGACACGGCGGTCACGCTCATCACGGCCCAGCTCACCCGGGACCCCGTGCCCCTCGAAGCGGTGGCGCCCGAGTGCCCGCCGCGGACGATCCGCGTGGTCGAGAAGATGATCGAGAAGGACCGCACGCGACGTCACGCGAGCTACGACGAACTCATCCGGGACCTCGAAGCGTGCCGTCCCCGCGGCCGGGAACGGGCCGGCTTCCGCTTTCGGTTCCTCGCCCTGGGGATCGACTTCCTGCTCCTCTACGCCGTTCTCGTCTTCGGGCTCCAGACTCTCGATGCGATGCACATCTACCCGGGCGCGAAGAGTCTCCTCACGGAGTTCATCGACGAGGACCGTTTCGCCTCGGCCATGTTGGCCCCGGAACCGGGGCGAACGGCGCCCCGCCGGCACCTGGAGATCGCAGTCGCCATCCTGTGCGTCGGCTACTACACCCTCTGCCACGCGAGGTGGGGCGCCACGCTCGGGAAGGGATTCGCCCGTATCGAGGTGGTCGATCGCTGGGGCGAGCGCCTGGGATGGCGGCGATCGTTCGTGCGTGCGGCGCTGTTCTGGGTGCTCTGCGTCGTGGATCTCGACACGCTCCTCGGGACGCGGATCGGTCTCATCTTCCTGGGAACGATCGGGGCCATCGCGAGCGGAGTGTTGATCGCGGTCCAGAAGCTCGCGCTCCACGACCACCTGGCCGGGACGCAGGTCGTGTACCGGCGATAGTGGCGCTTGCGCCGTTGAAATTTGCGAGAACAGAGCAAGTTTTGGACGCCGTGTACCACCGCGTCATCGTGCACGTGCACGTGCACGATGAGGAGGGACCCCCGTGGACGTGAACGGCCTTCGTGCTGGTCGGGCTGGGGCGAAGCCCCGCTAGACTACCAGGGCGCGAGCGTGAAGTCCCAGGAGTCGTCCACGGTCTCGTTCTCGCTGGCGTTGGCGACCTCAACCGCCTGCTCCGCCCACTCGTCGATCCGATCGTACGCGTGGCCGTACCAGGTGAGGTCCTTGACGTTCACGATGCTCGCCTTTCCCTCTTCCCGGTCCGCGATCTTCACGAGGACCTCGCCCGTGGCGGAGTCCTTGATGCGGGCTTCCAGGGCGATCGAGCCCTGGTCCATGGCCGACCCCATCGCGGCGTAGCCCGCGGCGTTGAGGAGCGCCTTGGTGGGGACGAGCTCGACGATCGCGATCTCCAGGACCAGTACGCCCGGACCGTCCTTCTGCGCGATCTTCAGGACATGGTTCTCGTCGTTCGCGAACGCGTCGGTGAACTTCTTCTGGATGTAATCGGCGATCTTCGCGACGTCGGCCTGCCGGTTAGAGAGCTCCGCCTCGTTCACCTTGTCCCACCAGTCCTGCTTCGAGAGGTACTCGGTGTGGACGGGGGCGACCCGGATGGCGTTGTACTTCGTCCAGTCCGCGTTCTGCTTGTACCAGACGCGCTGGAAGGGGAGCCTCTCGTCCTCGACCATCCCGGTCTTCCCCTCCTGGAGGAAGCCCGAGGGCTGGGCTTCTTCCGTGCCGCAACCCGCGGAGAGGAGAGGGAGCGTGGCGAGGACGGCTGCGAACCATTTCCCGGTCGAGTTCATGGATTGAAGTCCTCCTGGATTCTGTCTTTTTCGAAGGAAGGCCGCTTTGGGGGAGAGGATCAAGCGACCTTCATGCGGAATGTCTCGGCGAACCAGCAGTAGACGGTCGGGATGACGACGAGGGTGAGGAACGTGGAGAACACGAGCCCGTAGATCATGACCCAGGCCATGGGCTCCCACAACGGCCCCCCGGCGAGTGCCAGCGGGAAGAGGCCGCCGATCGTGGTGAGCGACGTGAGCATGATCGGGCGCATGCGGATCACCCCCGCATCGACCAGGGCCTGCCGCAAGGGCTGCCCCGCGGCCACTCCCGTCTCGACGAAGTCGATCAAGATGATGGCGTTATTGACGACCACTCCGGCGAGCGACACGATCCCCAGGCATGCCATGAATCCCAGCGGCCAGCCCGTGACCCAGAGGCCCAGGAAGGCCCCCACCAGGGCGAGCGGCACGGTCATCATGATGACGAAGGGCTTGAGGAACGAATTGTACTGAGCGATCAGGATGAGGACGATCAGGGCGATCCCGATCTGGAGCGCCATGTAGACGTCGTCCTGGGACTTGTTCGTCTCCTTCATCTCGCCTTGCTCGGCGAGATTCATGCCCGAAGGCAGGTTCTTCTTGAAGTCGGCGAGCTTCTCCGCCACGGCGGTCGAGACGTCGTTCGGGAGGTGTCCTTTCGCCACCTGGCACCCCACGGTCACCGCGCGGACCTGGTCGCGCCGCACGATCACCGCCGGCTCCCAGGTCTGCTTCACGCGCGCGACCGAACCCAGGGGGACCTTGCCCGAGCGTCCGTTCACGTAGCTGCGGGAGAGGTCCTCCAGGCGGCTCCTCTGCTCCGGCCGCACGCGGAGGAGAACCTCGACGCTGTGGTCCCCCTCCCGGTAGGTCGTGAGGTAGGCCCCCGAGAGGAGGCCGTTCATGGCGTCGGCCACGTCGGCGTTCGTGACGCCCGCGAGGCTCGCGGCCTCCTCGTCCACGTCCACCTCGATCTGGTAGCCCGCGTTCTTCCAGTCGTCGTACGGGTTCACCGTGCCCGGGACCTCGCGGAAGGTCTGGACCATCTCGGCGGCCTTGGCGCGAAGGACCTGGGCGTCCTCGCCCGAGAGCCTCCACTCGACCGGGTTCTTGAGGCCCGGGCCCAGGTCGTAGCGCCGGACGTCGATCCGGGCGCCGGGGATCTTCGAGACCTCGGCCCTGAGTTCCTCGACCCAGTCGGAGGTCACCTCCGGCCCTGAGGTGTTCACCACGATGTAGGCGTAGTTCGGGACGGTCTGCTCGGGCGAGGACGCGAGGAAGAGCCTCGGGCCCCCCGAGCCCACGAACGTGATGGAGCTCACCATGCGCTCCTTGCCGTCCTTCGCGCTCTTCTTCCTGAGGATCTCCTCGACCTCCTTCGCCGTCCGGTCGGTGGCCGCGATCGAGGAGCCCTCGGGAAGCCAGATGTGGACGAAGCACTGATCGCGGTAGCCGGGCGGGAAGAACTGGGAGCCGATCACCTGGAGGAGTGCGAGCGCCCCGGCGAGCGCCGCGGCGGCCCCGCCCAGCGTGACCATGCGGTGGGCGATGCACCACGCGACGAGCGCCTTGTAGCCGCGGACGATGAAGCTCTTTCCCTTCTTCTCCGGATCGACCTTCTTCGGCTTGAGAAGGAGCGCGCACATGAGGGGGGTGACCGTCATGGCGGCGAAGAAACTCGCCAGGAGCGTCACGGAGACCACGATGGGGAGGCTCCGGATGTACTCGCCGAGGTTTCCCGGGATGAGGATCATGGGAAGGAAGGCCGCGACCGTCGTCAAGGTCGAGGTGAGGATCGGGATCGCGAGCTCCTGGGCCCCGCGCCAGGCCGCCTCGACCCGTGGCACGCCCTCGCCCATGAGGCGCACGGCGTTGTCCGAGACCACGATCGCGTTGTCGACGAGCATCCCGAGCGCGATGATGAGCGAGGCGATCGAGCAGCTTTCGAGCTCGACTCCCATGAGGGCCACGACCGCGAGGGACCCGATGATCGAGAGAGGGATCGCCGAGGCCATGATGAGCGCGGGCCGCCACCCGATCATGACGAGCGCGATCAGGACGACGATCGCCATGCCCTCCCAGAGGTTCTCCACGAACTCGTCGATCTTCTCGTCGACCTGCCTCGGGAGGTCGTTCACCTTCACGAGCGCCACGTCCGCCGGGAGCTCGCTCGCTCTTAGCTCCCGGACTCTCCGGTCGATCTCCTCGCCCATGTCGATGATATTTCGCCCGTCTTTCATCGAGGCCGCGATGAGGATCGCGGGCGCGCCCGGGACTTCTGTGTCGCCGTAGCGGACGAGGGTCGTGGGAGGGTCCTCGTACCGCCGGCTCGCGGCGATCTCAAGGTCCCCGAGGCGAATCGGGATCTTCTCCTCCCTGAGTCCCACCACGACCTCGTCGAGCTCCGGCACCGCCTCGAACTCTCCAGTGGGCTTCACGGAGAAGCGCCCGAGCTCCGTGTCGACCTCTCCGCCGGGGGCGACGATGTTCCGGGCTTCGAGGATGTTGCCCAGTTCCTTCGGGGTGAGGGAAATCTGCCCCCAGTCCGCGCTGTCCACGTCGAGGTAGACCACCTCGGGCTGGACCCCGTGCTTCTTGACCTTGGCGACCGACTCGATCTCCTTGAGCTCGTCCTCGATCCGGTCCGCGAGGATTTCCATCTCCCGCGGCGTGTAGGGCCGCTCGATCTTGTCTTTGCCCGGCGGCGGCGTCTGGTAGAGCGCGAGGCAGACCGCGTACACGTCGTCGAAGTCGGTGTCCACGATGGGAGTCCCGGCCCCCTGCGGCAGCTCGCCGCGGGAGCGCTCCACGCGGGCGCGGAGCTTGTCCCAGACCTGGTCCACATCCCAGACATCGTCCTCGAGCGAGATGTAGATCACAGAGAGGCCGGTCTTCGACTCGGAGACCATCTCCTTCACCTCGTCGATCTCGCCCGCCGCCTTTTCCAGGGGGTCGGTCACGAGCTGCTCGACCTTGGTAGCGCTCGCCCCCGGCCACCGGGTGAGGATGTAGCAGGTCCGGATGACGATCCGCGGGTCCTCCCTGCGGGACATCTTGAAGAAGCTGTTCACGCCCGAGAGCATGCAGAGCGCCATGGCCGTGAGGATGGTCGCCCGCTTCTGGACCGAAAAGCGCGGCAGGTTCATCGGTCACCCTCCCGGCCGGCTGGAGCCGGATGTTCCACGACGACCACCGGGTCGCCATCCTCGATCCTGTGGACGCCCTCCAGCACGAGCAGGGCGCCCGGGTCGATCCCGGGACCCTCGATCCTCCGGAGCTCGCCGCGATCCTCGCCGGCCGTCACCGGCACCTCGCGGGCCTTGCCCTCTTCGGCGACGAAGACCGAGGTCTCGCCGTGGGCCCCGACGCGGATCGCTTGCGCCGGCACGTAGATCCCGGTCTTCCCCTGGCCCATGGCGAGCGAGAGGGGGATCCGGTCTCCCGGCCGGATCGTCCACTCTCGGCCGGGCCAGGAGACCCCGGCCGCCAGCTCCCGCCGCGGGGCGAAGAGCACCATGTCGTCCTCGGCGAGCCCGTCCGACCGGGCGAGCTCCACGAACGTCCAGCTCAGGAACGGGACCCGAACGGCCCCGGGCACGACCTCGATCTTCTCCGGCACGAAAGATAGCGAGCGAGGGTCAGTGGACTCGATCTCGAGTTCCTTCCGCGGGACGCGGAGGACGTAGAACTTCCCGCCCTCCTCGAGGAGGCAACCCGCCTGCACGAAGAGCGGACCGGGAGCTCCCACGTACCGGGTCACGACCGGCACGAAGTCCTCGAACGGGGGAAGCCCCCCCGCGCCCTGGCCGCGACGCTCGTTCCGCGCGAGGAGCCCGATCCGGAACGTGCGGGTCGCGGGCTCGGCAACCTCGCTCTTGTCCATCACCCAGGCTGGAAGATCCCCGCGGCCGCCCACCTCGGCCAGGTGAAGGACGGCGAGATCGCCCAGATGGACCTCTCGCTCGTCCCCGGCAGAGACCGACACGGTCACCTGGATAGGATCGAGGAGCGTGAGCGTCAAGACAGCCTGGCCCGCGGAGACGTACGCCCCGTGGACCGCGTGGACCTGCGTCACGCGCCCGGAGAACGGGGCATGGAGGCTGCACCGTTCGAGGTCGAGCTCGGCCTTCCGGACCGAGACCTCGATTTCGGCGATCCGGGCTTCGGTCGACTTCACCTCCGCTTCCTTGGCGCGGATCGTCCCTTGAGCCTGGAGGCGCTCGGCCTCCCGGGCCGAGAGAAGTCGCCTCCTCCCCGAGAGCTCTGCCCGGGCCTTCGCGAGCGACGCCTCCGCGCTCGCCAGGCGAGCCTGGGTCGTATCGAGCTCCTCCCGGCTCACGTCGCCGCCGAGGCGGCGCAAGCGATCCAGGAGCTTCGCCGCGAGGTCTCGATCCGCCACGAGGCCCGCCTCCGCCGCCTCGCTCGCGGCCACCTGGCTCGTTTCCGCGGCGAGCCGGGCCTCGGCGAGCGCGAGGTCCGCGGTGAGCACGTCGGCCCGCTCGACCTCCTGGGCGGCAAGCTTCGCCCGCGCCGTCGCGAGCTGGGCCTCTACGCTCTCCAGGGCCTCCCGGTAACGCGAGGCGCCGATCTGGGCGAGGACCGTCCCTTTCTCGACCTCCAGCCCCTCGGCGTCGAAGACCGTTCCCTGAGCGAGCGCTCCCTCGTCCAGGCCGTATTCGATCCTTCCCGCCACTTCGAACCCGATCCGCTCCTCCCGGTACGGCTCCGCGCGGCCGGTGAGCCGTACCGTACGGGGCGGAGTCATGTTGTCGAGCCGGATCACGGTCACGGGGACGGGCGCGGTCTCGGACTCGGGACGGTCCTTCTCCAGGCACCCCGGCACCGCGACGAGGGCGGCCAGCGCCAGGAGGCTCCTCGCATTCGAGCGACTCATCTCGCTTTCTCCCAGACGCTCGTCAGCGTGACCGTGTCTCCATCCTCCAGGCAGTGCGAGCCTCGCACCACGATCTCGGCGCCCGCCTCGAGGCCGGCGCCTTCGATCCGCCGGCGGCCGTTCTGTTCCTCGTGGAGAGTCACCCCTACCCGGTGAACGCGGCCTTCCCCGTGGAGGAAGACGAAGCTCTCCCCTTCTCCCTCGCGGATCGCATCCTCCGGGACGTAGAACCCGCCCGGGACCGACCCTCCCTCGATCGAGACGAGCACGAGATCTCCCGGTCGGATCGCCCATTCGAACCGATCGACTGTCGCGCCTTCGAGGTATTCCGGACTCGGGGCCACGACGAGCATGTCGCCCTCCGCGATTCCCGGCGCGCTCTCGAGCTCGACGAAGGGGAAGTGAAGGAACGTGAGGAACTGCTTCCCCACGCGGACCGGGATTCTCTCCGGAATGTGGATTCGCCCCTCTACCGGGCGGCGCGAGGGTCCGATCGCGAGGCCAGGCAGGCGGAGCACCGATGTCTCCCCGTTCTCCTCCAGGAGACAGCCCACGAATGCGAAGAGCGGGCCGCCCTCCCCCACGTGGCGCGCGACCACGGGCATCACGTCCAGAATCGTGGGCTTCTCCGCGAGAGACTCGCCCGAGGCGTCGAGCGAGCGGCGGACATTCCGCGCGTAGAGGTCGACGCGGAAGGTCCGCGTCGCGGAGTCGGCCACCTCGGCCTTGTCGAGGACCCAGGCGTGCTGGGGCGTCGCCTGGGCCTCTCCGGAGACGCTCGAGCGAGTGCGGATATAGGCGCGGTCCCCCGGACGGATCGCCTGGTCCGCGTCGGCCGACACGGCGATGCTCACGCGGACCGGATCGAGGATCGAAAGGGTCACGACCGCGTCGCCGGCCGCGACCATCGCGCCCCGGGCGGCGTGTAGCTTCGTGATCCTCCCGGTGAACGGCGCCACGAGGACGCAGTCATCGAGATCCCTCTTCGCCCGGCGGGCCGAGACATCGAGCTCTTCGATCTCGACCTCGGTCGCGTGAATCGCCGCGCCCCTTTGCTTCGCCACTCCCTTCGCCTTCGCCACGGCGGCGGCCTGGGCATCGACCGCCCGGCGCGTGGCCTCCAGGGCTGCCTTCCCGCGTGTGACCCGCGCCTCGGCGACCGTGAGCCTCGCGCGCGCCTCGTCCACCTTCTCCTGGGTCGTCCCCCCACCCGGGAGGAGGTTCTCCTCGCGTTCCAGGAGCCTCTTTGCCAGATCGCGCTCGGTCTCGTCGCCACGGAGCGACTCCTCGGCCGCGGTGACGTCGGTTCCCGAGGCCGCAAGTTCCGCCTCGGCCGACGCGATCCCGATCGACGTGACCTCTTCGAGCTCCAGATTCTCCGCGGCCAGCCGGGCCCGAGCCGACGCGATTTCGGCCTCGATCGACTCCAGCGCCTGCTCGTGGCGAATCGTCTCCAGCCGGGCAAGGACCGTGCCCTCGCGCACCACCTTCCCCTCGCCGTCCAGGACGGGCGCCTCGACATCGGCCCCGAGGTCCATGACGAACTCCATTCGCCCCGCCACCTCGAACCCGATCCGCTCCTCCCGGCAAGGGAGGACCGCCCCCACGTGCCACACGGCCCGCGAAGGCTCGGCGACCTTGAGGACCTCGAGCGTCACCGGCTTCGCGCCCTTGGAGCTCGGCTCTTCCGCCGCCTTCTCGCCGCACGCGCCCAGCGCGAGACCGAGGGAAAGGAAGTGCACCGCCACCCGCCTTCGCATACCGGAAGATCCTTTTCTCTAGAGCCCCCCGCAGGCGTCAGATGCTACGGAGCGCGCTCGGGTCGGTCAAGCATGCTATGGGGGCGTGGGCCGGACCGGCGAGACGCTGCTGAGGAGCCCTTCCCGCCACGCCCTGGCCTTCTCGTGGTGTGGCGCATCGCTGTTGTACGCGTAAACGAGAAGGTTGACGTCCGGGACGATCAAGATCCGCTGCCGGCCTCGCGGATGAAGTCGCCCACCTCGAGCTCATCGAGGAGCTGATTCAGCTTTCCGGTGTCGACCCCTGGCCGGAAGCCGCCGGCATGGGGCTCCACCTTGAAAGGGGGCGCCTCCAGCGCGCGCTCCTGAGCAGTAAGTCCGCGACGCAAGACCTCGTTCAACGTTTCCTTGAAGCTGGCACGCCGGCGTCGCGCCAGATCTTTCAGCCTCTCGGCGACATCCGGATCGATGGTTACCGACGTCCTCACGCGGGCATCGCAGTGCATTCGCCTTCTGCTGTCAAGATGCGCGACGTCTGAGGGTGCATGACCGTTCTTGATAGGAGACTACGATTCCGGGTCTGTCGAAGTCGTCCTCGCACTCGTACTCGTCCTCGGGTTCGTTCTCGTTCTCGTACTCGGAGTGTCGCCGAGGGCGCGAGCGTCTGGCGCTTCCGAGGGCAAACAGGCTGGTGTCGGTCGACAAAGGTTACCGATGCGAGCCTCGAATCCGAGTACGACAACGAAAACGCGTACGAGCACGACACCGAGTACGAGGACGAGAACGAGTG
>JACQVV010000479.1 GCA_016209595.1 Planctomycetota bacterium | reverse complement strand
CGCCAGGCGAGGCGCGCCGACGAAACAACCTAACGGAGTCGGTTGTTGAGGAGGCGCAACGAAGCCTGGCGGCGTCGTAGCCGGCCGAATGTAGCAGTTATTTCCTTACAGCCCCTAAATACGCCGCGCGCCGCTCTCCGGAATCGGGGGACGGAGCAGAATGCAACGATGGGGTACACTCATCCCATGTTGCACAAGTTTCGCTGCGCCTGCGGGAAGAAGATCAGCATCGAGATGGAGCAGGCGGCCGGCCGGATGGGGAAGTGCCCCCGGTGCGGGATGGTCTACCAGGTCCCGGACAGCCCTCCCGCCCGGGAGCCGGTCGGCCGGCGCTGGCTGGCGCTCGCACTGTCCGCCGCCGGCCTGGGGGCCGGAGCCGTTGCGGTCGTCCTGACTGTTCGGGCCCTGGGGGGTGACGAACAGGTGTCGGACGGCGAACCCTGGGAGGAAATCGCCCGGACCCCGGACGCCGAGGACACGGGCGAGGAACCTGGCACGCTCCGCGAGATCGAGGTGTTCCCGGCGATCCCCGACTCGTCCGATGGCGGGGGGAGCGGATCTTTGGAGCACCCTCCCTATCAGTACGAGGCCGACCTCGCGCGCCTCGCCCACGACGCTGGGGGCGGGAACGCCCCCTGGCCGGCGCGAGGGCTTCTCGCCAAGTACGACCAGGTGCTCGCGGCTCTCGCGACCCGGCGGCTCGCCGACCTCGACGCGCACGAGGACGAGGCAAGGGGGCTTCTCGCACTCTTCGAGGACCCCGAGATGCGCGCGCGGCTGGAGGGGAGCTTCTACAACCTGCTCGGCGTAGCGCGCGCGGCGGGCGGCGAGTGGGAGGAAGCGTCCGACGCTTTCGCGCGGGGAGCGAAGGCGGATCCTGGGTCGCCGGCGGGCCAGAACCTGAAAATCATCCTGGCGAGCGCCCCGGGTGCCGAGGAGCGAAGATGACGCGCTCCATACGTTCCGTCTTGGCCGCGGCGCTTCTTCTCGTCGCGGCGCCGGCCGCGGGAGACATCGACGTCACTGTCCCGGCAGGGACTCCGGGCGACTGGGCGGGGCGCTCGCGCGTGCCGACGCCGAACGAGCGGGGCACGATCCCGACGCCCAGGGCGCCGGCCGAGGAAGAGGACCCGGGGCGTTCGGTCGTCACCGTGGAGCGGCGCACCGAGATCGGTCCCGGATACGGCCTGGAGACGACTTTTGGTTACAGCGGCATCACGACGGTCGATCTTCCGTCCCACCTCCCCTGGACCATCCCGCAGACGACGACGCCCGTCCGCCCGGGTGTGGTCGTGACCGGCGAGTCGCCCGGCGAAATCGCCTATCCGCCCGACGTCCCTGAGCCTCTCTACTGGCTCGCGGTTGCGCACATGCTCCGCCTCGCGATCCACCCCGGAAAGACCTCCGAGTCGGAGCTCGTCGAGTACCTGATCGAGCTCGGGTTCCCCTCACGGCTCGCAGCCGACTCCGCGAAGGTGGAGCCGGCCCTCCGCGCGCTCGCGCAGAAGATCCTCTCCTCCACCGAGAACCTCCCCCGGGAGCTTCCGCGGCCGGTCCCCGGCGCCACGCCGGAAGAGACCATGCTCCGCCGCTTCGCCCTCGAGGAGATCGTCTCCGGCTACCCGCACTCTCCCGGCGGCTCCTTCGCATCGAGGATCCTCTCGCTGGGAAACGAGGCCGTGGATCACCTCCTCCCCTACGCGCGCTCGGATCACGACTTCGCCCGGCAGAACGCGGTGGCGCTTCTCGCCTCGGCTCGGGACCGCCGCGCCCTTCCCGCCCTGATCGAGGCGCTCGGTTCCCGCGATCCCGTGACGCGGAACCGCGCCCTCACCGGTCTCGCGGCGCTCCGGGACCTGGAGGCCGCGCGGGCCATCCTCGCCCGGATTGCGCGCGGTGGAGACGAGTCGTTCCTGATCTACGCGATTCAAGCGCTCGGGCGAGCCGGCTCGTCCGACGCGGTCGAAGCGATCCTCCGGGCGACGAAAAGCCACAGGGGCAACTTCGACTATCTCTGGGCCGGGCTCTCCGCGCTCGTCCGGCTTGGGGCGCGCGAGCCGGCGGTGCGGGAGTTCCTCTCCTCGATCCGCCCCGCGCTCGCGGCCGGCGGGGGCGAGAAGGTTCCCAACCCTGCCCCCAACTTCATGCCCCCGGCAATGGACGCACCGGACGACCGACACCGGGCCGCGCTCCAGATGGTCCTCGCCGGTCTCGCGCTCGCCGATCCGGCAAAGAACGCCGGGGAGCTCCTCGCCCTCCTCGGCGAGGAGGCGGCGGCCGACCCGCGGCTCAAGGATCTCGAAGACCGCTATTACGACGCGTATCGGCGGGCCTACCCCGAGGCCGAGGCGCGGCGCATGGCGCGAGAGATGGCGCGCCGCGCCCTGGGCGGCGTTGGCGCGGGCGGGGCGGTCCTCGCGGGCATCCACCCCGCGGTGCACTTCCTCGTGATCGAGGTCCTCCCACGAATCGGCGAGAAGGGAATCGAGGCTCTGGCGCGGATCGCCGACGACCCCGGCGAGGATCCGCGCCTCCGCGAAGAGGCCCTCCGCAGGATCCCCGTTCCCGGCGCCGACTGGCTCGACGGCCTGGCGGCGTCGGCGAGCGTCCCTTCGAACGTCCGGATCCTCGCCCTCGCGCGCCTCGCCTCGGTCGCGCCGGAGACAGCCGGAAAGCGCGCCGTGGCGATTCTCGCGGCCTACGCGGACGGGACACCCAATTTCCGCGCGACGATCGAGGACCACGCCGTGATCGGTGCGCTCGTCCTTTCTGGCGACCTGGGCGTCTCGGACGCCGGGGCACTCCGCAAGGCCCTCTCGCGCGCGCTCCGCGAGGAGAAGGACGCCGCCGCGGAGCGCGACCGGATGGCGAAAGAGCTCGCCGCCCAGAAAGGGATTCAGCGGCTCATGGCCTCCCAGGAGACCGTGATCGCGCTTCCCCCAGTACTCGCGTTCGTGATCCGGGAGATCGGCCGGGCGCGGGACGAGTCCTCGGTCGCGAGACTCCGCGAGATCCTCCTCGCGGCCGGAGGGCCAGGACGCCCGGATGCGGCGGTGGCGCTGGGGGCGCTTCCCAGCACCGCGGCGCGCGAGGCCCTGCTCGCCGGCCTCGATGCGGAGGACGGCTGGGTCCGGTTCCTTTGCTACCGCGCCCTCCGGGCAACCACCGGGCAGGACTTCTTCGCGGACTGGATCTACGGGCCCGAGGCCGCAAGGAGACTCGCGTCCCAGAAGTACGCGGAGTGGGTCGCGGCCAACCCCGCGAAGCCCGAAGAGGAGCGACCCGGCGGAGAAGAGCCCGGGCCGGATAGGGTCGAGGAACCTGAACCCGAACCGGAGCCCGAGCCGGAACCCGAACCCCAGCCCGAACCCGCGCGAGCCGATCTCCCGCCTCTCCCTGTTGGATGGATCCGCGAGGAGCCCGGGGAACGCGGCGTCCACCGGGCGACCAACCCGATCGACGGATCGCTCTTCCTCTGGGTCCCCTCCGACGGTAAGGGCGAGGGCGGCTTCTGGATCGGGCGGCATGAGGTGACGCGCGGGAAGTATCGAGATTTCGCGGCGGCCGAGGGGCGCGAGCTGCCCGAGCTCCCGGGCTGGGCCCAGACGTCGGACGACCTTCCGGCCGCCGGCGTCTCCTACGAGGAAGCTCAGAGCTACGCCCGCTGGTGCGGCGCGCGCCTCCCCACCGCGGCGGAATGGGAACGCGCGGCGCGCTGGGATCCCGAGACGGACTCCTGGCGGGACTTCCCCTGGGGCAACGAGCTTCCCGGGCCCGGCGAGCGAGCCCGCGCGAACGGAGATTTCGGACAGGAAGGGGCCGACGGCCACGCGCATCTCGCTCCCGTGGATTCGTACGCCGCGGGAGACAGCGCCGCCGGGGCGCGCCAGATGGTCGGGAACGTCTGGGAGTGGTGCGTCGATCCCGCGGCCGACCCTGCGGACGGGCTCGCCACGCTCCTCGGCGGCTCCTGGGCAAGCCCGCCCGACCTGCTCTCCCCCCAGGCGCGGCTCCGCCTCGGCCGGCGGGACCGGAGCGTGGTCGCGGGGTTCCGACTGGCGCGCTAGACACCCAGCGTGGATCCCCTTCCCCTCATCCTCTTCTCGTTCACGTACCTCGGGATGGCCCTCGGGCGAATCCCGGGACTCAAGCTCGACCGGACCGGCTTTGCGATCCTGGGCGCGGTCGCGTTCCTGGCCACGGGCGAGATGTCGCTCGAGCAGGCGAAGGAGGCCGTGGACGCCCCGACCATCGTCGTCCTCTGGGGGATGATGCTCCTCTCGGTCCAGTACCAGATGTCCGGACTCTACACCGCGATCGGCGACCGGCTCGCCGCCGCCAAGAGCCCCCGGAAGCTCCTCGCGGGAACGATCGTCGTCGCGGCCCTCCTCGCCGCCGTGCTCACGAACGACGTCATCTGCTTCGCCATGACCCCTCTCGTGGCCTCGGCGATCCTCCGCACCCGACAGGATCCGCTCCCGTACCTCCTCGCCCTCGCCTGCGCCACGAACATCGGGAGCGCGCTCACGCCGATCGGAAATCCCCAGAACATCCTCATCACCCAGAAGATGGGGCTCGACTTCCTTCCCTTCGTCCTCGCCTGCGCCCTTCCCGTCGCCCTCTCCCTCGGCTTCCTCCACTTCTTCCTCGCGCGGCAGCTCCGGGAACGGGATCCGAACGACGCTCCGCCGGCCGAACCGGCGACCCCGCGCGTCCCCCTCGACCGGCGCGAGGCGGCCAAGGCGATCGCCCTCACGGTCGCCGCGATCGTGCTCTTCCTCATCCCCGCCATCCCCGCCCCCCTCACGGCGCTCGCGATCGCCGGAGTCGTCCTCACGAGCCGGAGGATGCACACCCGCGCCATGCTCGCCCTCGTCGACTGGCAGATGCTCGCCCTCTTCGCCGGCCTCTTCATCGTCGTCCATGGGCTCGAGGTCTCCGGCTGGACCGACGCGGCGAGCCGCGGCCTGGACGCTTGCGGAGCCGACCTCTCGCGCCCCTTCGTCTTCATCCCCGCGGCCGTGGTCCTCGGGAACCTCGTCGGAAACGTCCCGACCGTGATGCTCCTCCTCCCGTTCCTCCCCTCGGACGCCCCCACGGGACACGGCCTCGCCCTCGCCTCCACCTTCGCCGGGAACGCCGTCCTCGTGGGCTCCGTCGCCAACATCATCGTGGCCGAACAGGCCGAGCGGCTGGGGATCCGGATCGGCTTCGCCCGCCACCTGCGCGTCGGACTGCCCGTGACGCTCGTCTCGCTCGCCCTCGCCCTGGGCGCCGCGATCCTGCTCTGGTAGGTCGGACCGGCGTGGGGGCCCAACTGCGACCGGCCCCCATCATTGCCACCGAACCCTCCTACGCTGTACGATTCCCGAGAAACCTCCGTCGGAGACTGCCATGTCCCGCTTGCTCCAGCAGATCAAGAAGAAGCTGGATGAACTGCCCGAGAGGGATCTGGGAAAAGTCTTCTCCTTTGTCGAGTCTCTCGGCGAGCCCTCCGGGCCGCAGCCCCAACGCGGTAGTCCGGAGCGCCTGCTGCAGCACGCGGGCTCTTGGTCGTTCGGCGAGAAGGAGCTCGACGACATCCTCACCGGCATCGATCGAATGAGGGAAACCGAGCTCGAGCGGTGACCGGATACCTGCTCGATACCAACCACGCCAGCCGCTTCCTCTCGGGCGACCCTCGACTCACCGATCGAATTCGCGCGGCCCGCGCGGGGGAGCACTCTTTCGGGATCTCGATGACGGTCCTGGGGGAACTTTACTACGCGGCCTACGCCAGTCAACGCCGGGACGAGAACCTTGGCAACCTCGCCGCCTTCCTGGAGTCGTCGCTCCTGTGGGAGTTCGATCGCCTGGCGGCCGAGGAATTCGGCCGGATCCAGGCGGAGCAGAAACGGAGAGGCCGCCCGATCCCTCCCAGCGATGCGCAGATCGCCGCCGTTGCGAGACTCCGAACCCTGACCATCCTCAGCTCCGACGCGCACTTCGCGTCGGTCGAGAACCTGGCCGTCGAGGATTGGCTCGAAGCCCGGCCATAGATCGTACAGTGTTCACCGCCGGAGGGATCAACACCTGCCCGAACATCGTCTCGAGGAGGCCGACGAGGCCAAGATGATGAAGCGCCCGGAGCGGTGACGTGTCGCTCACGACCAGGAGCAACGGCTAGACACCCAGTCGACCGAGCGTCGCCAGGTCGCTCTCCAAGTCCTCCACGGTTGGACGGTACGGGGCGATGCCGCGACGCACGAGCTCCGCCTCGAACTGGATTCGCGGGAGACCCGCCCACCGAGCAGCCGCAGGCAGCGATAGCCTGTCGGCCTGGAAGAGGCGGCACGCGATCTCCACGCGGGCTTCCTCCTCGTTCATTCCCGTTTCCCTGAGCAGATCGTCCGGAATCGTCAGCGGCATGACAGACCTCGTTTCCCCGTGACCCAGTGTACTCCGAACTCCCGACGGCGGCGACGATTCAGGATTCCCCGCCTGTGACTCGGCGCCTCCAAGCTGCCGCGCGATAACGGTTCAGCGACTCCTTCGTTCGAACGAACGTCCGACCACGCGGGGTCCTGACAGTCAGCGCTGGTTTCAATTCCCCCCCGAAAGAACAGGTGATTCGCGGCCCGCGCCATGGCCCAACATCTGTCATGCCCAGCCTACGTGCGACGCTTAGCAATCGGGAGGACTCCCCGAGGAAGGATCGCCGATGGGAAAGGACTTGCTGAACGTCGTCGTCGCTCTCGCCAATCTCGCCGGCGTGGGCATCCAGATCGCCTCGATGATCGAGGAGGAACGGAATCGCGGTCGAGCGAAACGCCTCGCGGAACTGTCGAGGCGCGAGGACAGGGAACGGCTCGTCGAGTTCCTTCGCCAGCACGGAGATCGCCTCTCTCCCGCCGTCGCCGCCAATATCGAGAACCTCCTGAGGGACTAGGGCATGAAAAAGACCAACGGCACCGCGCTCACGACTCTACGAAAGGCCGACATCCGGCCCGTCACGGTCGGGGCATGCTCCCCGCCCCGGGCGCTCGACCGGGCGGTAGTCCTCGAGATCGCGACCAGGGCCGTTCCCGAGGTGCTCGCCATGGTCCGCATCCTCGTCGAGGGGGCGGCGCGGCGAGCCGATCTCGTGGCCGCCGAGGCGATCGAGCGCTCCCGGCACGACCGCAGGATGTGGCTGGCCCTGGCGATCTCGGAGCACTACTCCCGCCACCGGGAGGATATGGACGCCGACCTGCGGTGTGAGTTCAACCTCGCGTTCCTGGAGGCGCTCCGTGCCTAGCCACGCGCTCGTCCCGACGCAGGGGAGTCGTGGGTTGGACGCGCGCGGGTTCGCCGCCGCCCTCGAAATCCTGCCCCGCGCCGCACGGGCGCTCGACGCCGCCCTCGAGTCCAGGACGCTCGTCGCTGCCCTGGCGAGCGGGCTCGATTGGAGCGGAGAGCGCCTGGAGGTCCTTCTCGCGCACGCTCGCCGCCACGCGGCCGACATGGACCAGGCCACTCTCGACGCCTTCGCGAGCGAGCTCGCGCGCGGGATCTGCGCCCGGCGCGCGCTGGTCGCCCGGGTGATCCAGGGGGCCCGCCTGTGACAACGGAGGAGAAGCCATGACCTCGCTCGTTCTTGCCGAGACATCCGGCTGGGAGATCTTCGCAACACTGCTCGTGCTCAGCCTGCTCGCCGCGCCATTCCGGAAGAAGGCGTTCCGCAGCCGGCGCCACCGGAACTACCCCATGGAGGTCGCGGGGATGATCCTCTGGATCGTGATCGTGGCGGTCTGTGCGGCACACTGCGACCAAATAAGAGGGCGCGAGTGTGGCACCATGAATCGGCGGATGATCGCCGGCGCTGGCAAGGCGCGGCCCCGAAAACCGTAGCGCCGCTACACCCGTTTTCAGGGGAACAGGGCCTTCGGGAGCTGCGAGCTCGCGGGCCACCGCCGGGGGAACCAGGACCGATCCGAAGACCCGTGGGAGGAGATCCAGACGTCCGATGGCAAACAAGTTCGTGATCGGGGAAGTATCGGCAACGACGATCACTTCGACGGATGTTCGGCCAGAAGCTCACGGGCGGCGTCGATGTCCCGCTCGAGCTCCTCCTCCGACAAGCCTACTCGATCCGTCCCGCGGACACCTTGAAGTCGAACCCGACGCGCGGCGGCTCGGAGTCCGGATCGCAACGGTAGCGTGTGAAGTCCGTGACGCCCTCCGAGCGGAGGAAGTCCTCGTCGATCAGGGCATGGCCCGTGAAGCTCCGCGGTTCCTTGGCGAAGATCCGGATCGTGGCGTCGGCGAGGATGTCGGGCTTCCTCCAGAGGGCGGGGCCGCCCATGCCGAAGTGGATCGTCGCCTGGCTCTCGATAAAGGTCGCAGGCCAGAGGGCGTTGGCGGCGACGTTTTGCTCTCCCACTTCCTCGGCCAGCCCGTGGGCGAGAATCGTCATCCCGAATTTGCTCACGGAGTAGGCGATCTTCCCGGTCGCGTACTCGGTCTCGACGGGCGGCGACATCATGAGGATGTGGCCGTACCCTCGTTCGAGCATCGCGGGGAGGACGTGATAGGTGCAGGCGAAGGCTCCCCGGACATTCACGCCCATCACGAGGTCGAAGCGCTTCATCGGCGTCGCGGTGACCGGATGCCAGTGGAGGGCCCCGGCGTTATTCACGAGGAAGTCGATCCGCCCGAATCGGTCGAGCGCGGTCTTGACGCCGCGCTCGACAGACGACTCGTCCCGCACGTCGAGCTCGACCGGGAGAGCCCGCCGGCCGAGCTTTTCGACCTCCGCGGCCACGTCGCCGATCGAGCCCGGGGACCGCGGGCTCGACTCGACCGTCTTCGCGGCCACGACGACGTCGCAGCCCTCTCGCGCCAGCGTGAGCGCCACGCACTTCCCGATCCCGCGGGAGGCTCCCGTGACGAACACGACCCGACCTTCGAACCGCATGTTCTCCCCTCCCTATCCATCCCCGGCGCGTGAACCGACCCGGAGTGTGCGACGGATCCGTTCGAAGCCCGGCTTCAGCACGCGTTCGTCGCCCGGCCGATAGACCTCGCGGACTTGCAGGATTGGGCCAACCTGGGTCCTGGCCACAAAGAGGCGAATCCGACAGGTGACCGCCTTGTACTTCCCGGTAGCCTCCCACCCCGAGCCGGAGTAGATGCCCCAGGTCGAAAACGTGCTCCCCGCAGAGACGTCGGCGAATGTGTTCCGGAAGCGTTCGATCGCCTCGTCCAGTTCTTCCTCTGCCGTACTCTCCGAATCGTAGACGAGGACGTTCATCGTCGCGTCCTGCGGACAATCGAAGTCGATGTTTGCGTTCGGGTCGTAGTCCTCGTCCTCCGATTCGATCCTCCAGTTTCCCGGATACTCGAAGAAGAGCCGGTCGCTGGAGTGCCTCTTCAGGTGGTCGAGATCGGGGCGCTCCGCATCCTGAAGGGGACCCGAGGCGACCGCCAGAACGACGATCGCGATCCCAGCGGCGTACAGCGCGGCGGGCAGGACGAGGAACCAGACGAGCGCGAGCACGGGGCGGACCCAGAACAGCGTCCGCACGCCCGTATGGCTGGTCCAGAGAGACCAGAAAGGGAACGCCAACAAGGCAAAGTCGAGCCACGACGCCTCTGCAAGCGCCGCCTCGGCGGGAGAAGCGTAGCGGAAAGTCCCAACCATCGCATAGAGGACGAACGGGATGGCCCAGACAAGCGAAGAGAAGCCATACACCCGTCGCGAGAGGATCGGGTCGGGCTCCCCCGCGCCGCACCACTTGAGGCGGACCCGGTACCACCAGCCGCCGATCAGGTAGTACAGAACCGCACCTATCCCGCCGACGACAAGAACGAAGCCCCAGACGATGGGCCAGGAATCGTCGAAGGGGATCTCCTTGCCTTTCATTCTCTGCTTCTCAAGGCGGTCCAGGGATCCCGCGATCCCGTAGATCCAGTACGCCGCGCCGACGAGCATCGGAGCCGCTCCGGGCACGACCCTCTCGAAGAACGCGCGCGGCTGGAAGAACAGGAGGACGGGCCAAAGAACTTTCGCGGGGGGACCGGCGGGAGGCGCGGCCGGTGTTTCCGGGTCCAGGATGGGGTCCACCGGGAGATTCTGCGGTTCGCCGCCCGCCGGTCCAGGAAGCTCAGTCATGTCCCAGGCGCTTCTTCAGATCCTCGAGAGGCGGGAAGGGACTCTCCCCCGCGGCGCGGGCGAGCCGCTCGAGCGCGGGAAGCGACTTTTCGGTCCCCATCCGCGCGAGGATCCGGGCGCACAGTGAGACGACTCGCGGGTCGCCGCCCGGTTCCAGGCAAGCGAGAACCGCGTCCTCGGCACGGGGCCCGAGACCTGCGAGCGTCGAGGCCGCCTGCATCGCCTCCCCGTCGTCCGAGGCCGCGAGAGTCTCGACCAGTCGGGAGAGGGCGGCCGGGTCGTCCATGTCGGCGAGGTGGGCGAGCGCGGCGAAGCGAACGTGCGGGACGCTCGAGCCCGAGGCCTCGCGGAAGACCTCCCTCGCCCGGTCCGGGTCGCGGTCGCGGAGGAGCTGGGCCGCCCACTTGGCGATCGCGGGGGCCACGTCGTCTCCGGTGCCTGGGTCCGAGACCGCGGCGGCGATCGCCTCCGTCGCCGTCTTCCCCGGGAGGCGCGAGAGCTCGAAGAGGATGTGGCGCTGGATCGGACCGTCCCCGTAGACCTTCCTCTCGCGGCTGCTCGCGCTCATGAGTCGAGCGAGCCGGCTGTCGAGGTCGGCCGGGGCAAGCCGGGCGAGAGACCTGAGCGCGGCCTCGGCGACGTGCATGTGCGGGTCGCCGACGGCCTTTTCCAGCGCGGCGACCGTGGACGGCCTCGCCTCGACCGCGCCGAGAGCCAGAACCGCGAACATCCTCACGCCGGCGTTCGTATCGGAGAGGGCCGCGAGGAGGACCTCGCTCTTCGGGGATTGGCCCTCGAAGAGCTCGCGCGAGAGTTCCGGGTCGAGTCCAAGGTGAGTAGCGGCGACCCGCCGGAGAGCCACCATCGCCTCCTCGTGGCGCTGCCGCGCGGCTTCCAGGAGTCTCTGCCCCTCGCGGACGCGGCCGGAGTCTCGGAGGGTCGATGGGTCGGCCCCCATCGGGTAGAGAAGGACGAGCGGAGCGAGCCCCTCCTCGACTTCCTTCGCGAGGGCCGACGCGGCGGCCGCGAGATCCGCGCGGTATTCGTCCGGCTGGACGTTTCCGAGCCAGGCAACGTAGTCGGCGGCGTACCGCCGGCGCTTCGTCCACATGGCGATCCGCGCAGGGTTCGAGTTCTCCCCGCTCTCCTGGTAGCCGACGGAGCTCCAGGGGGCGTGCCCCTCAAGGTTCCGGGCCAACTGCCCGTACGCCGCGAGTCCCGTCGCATTGTGGGACGGCGGCGGAAGAGCCCCTCAGCCTCCTTCGAGGGGCGGCCGGACAGCTGCGGCGACGACCTCGACCAGCCGATCGCGCTCCACGCGCCGGCGGTCCACCGTCCCTTCCCGCCGGGCCTCGACGACATAACCGAAAACCGTCTGGCTCCGCCAGGTCGAAAGGGGCACGGAGTCGTACTCGGCTCCGCCGCCCGGCTTCACTCCCCAGAGGAGGTCCTTCTCCTCGTCGTACCCCACGAGCGGCTCGTCCTCCATGTCGCCGAAGAGGTTGAACGCCACGGCAGGGACGCCCCGGCCGAGCGAATCGGCGAGAGCCCGCCAGGCCTCGTCGGGCGGAATCTTCGCCCCGTCCACGTAGCGGCTCGCATACCCGAGCCCGTCGAGGGCCGGCGCCCATCGGAAGGCGATCTCGCGGTAGTCGCGGCAGAGGCAGTGATCCTGGCAGACGGTCGCCAGGAACGCGACCCCGGAGAGCCCGGGGAGGTAGTGGTCGGGAAGGCCCTCGCCGTACCCGGCGTTCACGGCGCGGGTGAGCGAGTCCATGGTGCAGTCGGGACCGGCGGGAAGGGGCGGGACATCCGGGATCATGGCGCGCGGTCCCTCCTGGGCGGCGGCCTGCCCGACGACAAGGGCAAGTACGAGGAGAAAGTGGCGGGTCGGGATCATGGCGCGAGGATACCCGCTCTCACGGCGTCCTGCAAACCCATGAGCGGCCCGGCAAGGAAGTCCACGCGAGGCAAGCAGCGCGAAGGACTCACGGACCACGAGTTTACTGAAAGGAATCCTCACCGCTTCCCGGAGATGGGGATGAGGACATGGAGATTGACCCCATCGAAGGAGGTGTGCCATGCGCTTTCCCCATCCCCCGCACTCGCCACACGCCCTTGCCTTGACAGGCCTTACGTTCCTCGTCACGCTTTTCCTCCGCCCGTGCTCGGCCCAGGCGCCGGCGGCGGACTACCTCGTCCTGGCTCCCGACGAGTGGATGACCGAGGCACAGGAGATAGCAGATCTCGAAGCCTCCGCGGGGAACGACGCCGCGGTCCTCCTGCTTTCCGCGATCCATCCCTCCGGGAAGCCCACCGCGGACCAAATCCGGGGGTTCCTCGCCCAGTCCCACGGCGACCACGACTTTCGCTACGTCCTCCTTCTCGGCAAGACGGACCGCATCCCCATGCCGTGTCCGATGGAAAGCCGCTTTGGATGGCGTAACGCCGTACCGTCGAACGGCGTTGCTGGCAAGGCGAAGGACGCCAAGACGCTGTGGGCCGAGGCGCGGGAGGCCGGGAAGATCCACCTTCCCTCGAAGGCCTACTACAACCACTTCGGCATGAAGGTTCAGGGCTACATTTACATCGCGCAAACCGGAGACTACTGCTTCGAGCTGGCGGGAGACGACGCCGCGCGGCTCGTGATCGACGGCACGCTCGTCGCACAGGCGGACACCTGGGAGAAGCCCGCGCACGGTTCGCTCCTCCTCGCCAAGGGGTGGCACTCTCTGTCGGTCGACCATATCGAGATCGACGGCGTTGCGCGTCTCTCCGTGAAGTGGCGGAAGCCGGGCAGCAACAAGCATCTGGAGGTCGGGAGTTCCGCGTTCGGATGCTGGGTCGTCACGAAGCAGGGAAAGAAGGAGTGGAAGGCCGGCTTCCTGAAGGCCTCGTACGTCCAGTTCCAGCCCGGCGTGACCGCGCTCTCCCAGTTCAACGACGCGATCAAGGCGGCCGGCGGGCCGACCGAGACCCAGCTGGTCGGGTCACTCGAATTCGGCCCGGTCCGCGACATGCCCAGCGACCTCCACTACTCGGACCTCAACGGCGATCTCGTGCCGGAATGCGCCGCCGGCCGCATCCCGGCGGACAACGGCGCCGAGGCGCTGACGGTCTTCAAGAAGGGTTTCGGCCAGTCGCTCCTCGCCGACGGGAAGCTCCTGACACAGGTCTTCTCAGACAAGGAGTTCACGGGGTGGACGGGGGATCTCGGCGGGATCGCGGGCCCGGCATGCGACTTCCAGGACTGGAAGGCGACCGGAAGCCGCTCCCACATCCTCGCCGCGCTTTCCAATCCCGCGACCGACGTACTCCTCTACAACGGCCACGGCCTCCAGAAGGTGTGGTCGTGGGGACTCGAACCCACGGGCGCCGCGGCGATCATGGCCGGGGACAAGTTCGCCCTGGAGATCGAGGGGTTCATCCTGGTCGACAAGGCCGGTTCGTTCGAGCTCCGCCTGACGTCCGACGACGGAGCCGTCGCGTACGTGGACGGGAAGCTCGTCCTGGACAACTACAAGGGAGGCTCCCACGGTCCCGAATCGGTGAAGGCGACGCTCGATCTCGCAGCCGGGGCCCATCCGATCAAGATCCTCTACCAGGAAGTCGAGGGCGGCACCCTGCTTCGCCTGGAGCGGAAGATCGGCGACTCGTGGGTCGTGATGGACGGCCTCTCCCCCGACTTCAGGCTCGTGCACTTCCCGGTGGGCGCACCCGTGCCCGGGCTCGTCGCTCACGTTCGACCCGGTGGGAAGGTGGTCGCGACGGCTTCCGGTTCGGCCAACGGACCGACGACCGTCGGGTACGGGATCGAGGGGGACGAGACAACGGCGTTCACCGGAATGGCCGAGTACGCCGAGCTCCTCGACTCGGACTCCTTGACGGCGGAAGATGCCTCGGCGATGAAGAACGCCCACCACCCCGTCGTGCTCGCCTTCGCCTGCGGCACCGTCTGGAGCACCGTCCTCGACAACATGGGCTTCCAGTTTCTGGAGAACCCCCTGGGAGGCGCCGCGGTCTATGTCGGGTCGACCGAGATCAACCTCGCATCGACGAGCGAAGCGCTCGCGAAGGCGATCTACGCCGAGCTCGCGAACGACCTCGCGTCGGGAGCCAAGCGCGGGTTCGGCGAGATCGTGGTCGCGGCCGAGCTCAAGGTCCTCGCCAACCAGGGGTACGAATCGAGGGTCGGCGCCTACACGTACCTGGGCGACCCCGCCTATCGCGTCGAGTAGGCGGCGTGCGGACCGCATGCGAGGACCGGCGGAATCGAGGGCGGCGCGACGTGCGCGCCGCCCTCGGGGTCTAACAGTCCGTGGACAAAGTGAATCGGAAGCGCAGCCAGAATGACTTCATCCACGGGCTGCTAGTGCGTTCCAGACCGTCTCCATGCAGCGAGTTCCCGGAGCGCGCCCGTGGCCGCCAGGAGCGCGATGGTTCCCGCGGCCCAGGCCGCGAGAAGGAGCGCCCAGCCAGAGCTCGAATCGAGAAGGCCCGCGGCGCGAAACGCCCGGTCGAGGGCGAAGATAGACGCGCCGAAGAGGGCGAGCGCGGCGAGACTCCTCGGGTCGGCAGGCAGGAAGCTCCGGATCCTCGCGACCTGGATCGCGGCGAGGTAGCGAACCAGGATGTCCCCCGCGGCGAGCGCGATCGCGGCTCCGGTCCCGCCAAGTCGCGGCGCCAGCACGAAACACAGGACCACCGTGGCGAGGGCGGCCGGGACCCGGTTGGCGAGGTCGAGACGCGTCCGGCCCAGCGCGACGAGAAGAGTCTGGCTGGGACCGACGAGAGCGCACGCCGCGATCCCGGCCGCGAGGATCGCGAGCGCTCGGGCTCCGGCGACGTACTCCTCGCGGAAGGCCCAGCCAAGAACCTCCCCGGCGTAGAGGACAAGGAAGATCGCGGCCGGAGCGACCGCGATCGCGGACCACCGCGCGGCCGCACGGTGGAGTCGCTCGAGTTCACCCTCGCCTGCCCCGTGGGCGAAGCGGCTCGCGAGCGGCATGTAGAGCGCGATCATCGGAAGCTGGAGATAGCGGAGCGGCGAGGCCACGAGAAGCGCCACGGAGAAGACGCCAGCCTCGCTCGCGCCTCGCGTGGCCCCCACGAGGAAGAGGCCGAGCCAGAACGGCAGCGTCTCGAGGAAGGGACGAACAGAGAGGGGCCAGGAGAAGGAGAGGAGGACTCTCCAGGTGCCGGCGGTGTCGCCGGCCCAGACGGGACCGCCCAGGCGGCGCGACAGGAGATGAACCATGAGGACGGCGACGGCGGCAAGAACCGCGCCGTGGGCCGCGACAAAGACGGGCGTCCCGGTCCCGAGGGCGGAGAGAAGATAGGCCGCGACGAGGAGGAGCATTCCCGCCCCCATGTCCTGGAGGAGCCCCTTGGCCCTCCCCTCGCCGAAGCCATAGAGCCCCGACGCGGCAAGGTCGGCGAGCGCGACGGCCGGGACAAGAGCGCCGAAGGCCCGGAGGCACCAGGCCCCTCCCTCGATAGAGAGGATGCGAGCGAGCGGCTCGGCGGCGGCGACGAGCGCCGCCGAAGCGAGGAGCGAGAGAACCAGGACCGCCCGGAAGGCCGCCCGGCCGACGCCCAGAGCGCGTCTCCCGTCAGCCCGCCAGAGCGCGACGTGATGGGCGAGCCCCTGCTCGAACCCACCCTGAACGAAGGCCGACGCGACGGCCATGACCGAGAGGCCGAGGCTGTAGACCCCCCACTCGGATGGACCCAGCTCGACGGAGAGCTTCCGCCGGAAAAAAAACTCCGCGGCCTTCCCCGCGATCCCGCCGGCGAGGAAGAGCACCCCCTCGCGCGCGACCCCCCGCGCCTCGCTCCGGAGCGCCTGCCGGCCCAGGTCCGGAGCCGCGGGCTCGATCGGCGCTATCCGCCGTCCCCCGCGGCGCGCTCGAACCCCGAGAGCGTCCCGCAGCCGTCGTCCTCGGAACACCCCGGACAGCGCACCCGCTCGCCCACGGGCTGGCGCCAGTCCTTGGTGCACGAACAGGTGTAGACCAGGAAGTCGCCGGGACCGAGCGCGGCAACCGCCTCGCCGCATTCGGGCGTTGTCCCGAGATGAAAGGGACATTGACGGGGAAACGGCGCTCCTTGCATCCAGAGGCGCCCTGAGGACGAACAGCGGTAAAGGTGTACACGCGAAACCCGCCGCTCCTCCTCCCACCAGGCGATCCACGCGGCAAGATCCGTCCCGAGCGACTGACCGGAGAGCCTGGCGAGGATCTCGAACGTGCGCGCCTTTTCCCGCGCGACGAACGGGTCGTCGTCCCGCCCGAGCGCGTCGAGAAGGGCCGGGATCGCCCGCGGGTCCGCGAGCGCCGCGACCGCGAGCAGCGCCTCGCGGCGGAGCTCTCCCGACTTCTCTCGCCCGCGGAAGATCTCCGCCACGGTCGGGGCCGCCGCCGCCGCGGACGGACCGTACCCCGCGAGCACTCGAAGGGCCGCGATCTTCTCCGAGTCCTCGAGAGGCCGGACGAGCTTCGTGGTCGCCGCGTCCACGGCCTTCTGGACCGCGGAACGATAATCCCCCGCAGGCACGTCCGCCGCGGGAGCGACGCTCCCGCACGCTCCGCCCTCTCAGGAAAAGACTCGCGGCGCTAGCACGAGGAACAACACCAGGAGGAACGGGAGGCGGCGCATCAAGAACGTCTCCATGATCGGGTTCGATTGTAGCAGTCCATCTCAAGTCATTCTCCGGCTTCCTGGGGTATAGTCCCAGATGAGCTCGCGCCTCTTCGCCGCCTTCGCCCTCGCGTTTCTCCTCGCCTCTTGCTCGAGTCGCCCGGCCCGCCGAGCGCACGCCTCGCCGGCTCTCCCGCCGGAGGCGGGTGTCGCGATCCTCGAACGAGAGCTCCTCGCCCTGGTCCAGGAGGACCGCGGGCGCGCGGGCCTCCTGGAGCTCGTTCCAGACGCGCGCCTTTCGGCGGCCGCGAGGGCCCACTCGCGGGACATGATGGCGGAGGGATTCTTCGGCCACGAATCGCCCTCCGCGGGCGATCTCGCGGAGCGGCTTCTCGCGGCCGGCTACGTCTTCCGAGAGGCCCGCGAAAACGTCGCGCTCGACGCGGACATCCGCCGTGCCGAGGCCGCGCTCCTCGCGAGCCCCGGCCACCGCGCGAACCTCCTGGCGGCGGGCGTCACACACGTTGGGATCGGGATCGCCGTCGGTCCCGGAGCCTCCGGTCCCCGGACCCTCCACATCACGCAGATCTTCGCCCGGCCGCTCGCGCTGGACTACCTTCCCTCGACCGGGAGCGCCTCCTGCCGGAGCCGCACGCAGCCGAAAACCGTCACCGGGCCGAAGCTCTCCCCCCACCGGTAGGCGGGCCCCGAGAGATCGAGTTCCTCCACGCGGCCGGTGGCCGGGTCGATCCAGACGTCCCCCGCCAGCCACAGGACTTCCGTCCCGACGACGGCATCGCGCCGTCGGCCCGGGAGGGTATCGAGTCGATCCACTCGAATCCCCGCGAGGTATGCATGGCGAAGCCGGTTTCCCCCCTCCCGCTCGGCGAGGGCGAATCGTCCCTGACACTCGGCGCGTGCGGCGCGGCGGCCCTCGACAGGGAAGGGGGCGCCGCCCAGGCGGGCGAGCCGATCGGAAGGGGACGCCCCGTCGCCCGTCCTCGGGACGAGGCGGTTCGCGAGGACGCCCGGTTCGAAGTGGAAGCCGGACGCACTCCACGAGGCCGCCCCCCCGTCGAGGTAGATCTCCGGCCCGCGCTCGCCCGCGAGGATCCGGAAGGGACGGCCGGCGCACTTCTCCTCGCCCGACATCTCCCCCGAGAGGCTCTCGTAGGTCCGGACGATGAGCGGCGCTCCCTGGGCGCGAACGACGTCGAGAAATTCCGATGACTCCGAGAATCGATAGACCCCGGAGAGGAGCATTGAACCGCCACCCTCGATGAAGAGAGAGCTGGTGGCGCAGCTCCACCAGTCGAGCTCCGCTCGATACCTGACCTCAAGAGTGGTCGGCAGATCGGGGCCGCCCGGGAGCGTCTCCTCGGCGACCGGCGTTGTCCTTGTCGCCGCGATCGCGGCCAGCGCGAACCGCGCGGCCCCGGACACGATCTCCTCGCCACCATCCCGGAGGTACGAAAGGACAGGGACCGACTCCGCGCAGCCGATCCGGGCGAGGGCGAGGACGGCGAGGAATCGCGCCTGCCGCGGCGCTCGGAGCTCGGCAAGCCTCAGGCGCATCGGTTCGACGACGCGCGCGAGCCTCGACTCGACCTCCAAATCGTGCGTATCCGCGAGGCCCCGTTCGAGCGCGGGAAGAGCCATGAGTCCCTCGTCCTCGAGGCGTCGCGTCGCCTCCTCCCGCACCTCGTACCCATCGGCGCCGAGCGCCGCGATCGTGCGGGCGAGGCCCTCGCGGTCGATTCCTCCGGGCTCGAACTCCGGCGCCACGAATCGCTCGAGAGGTCCTCTCGCTCGCTCGCCATCCGCCAGGAGAAGAGGGATCGCGCCCTCGGCATACGCGAGGTTCGGGGCGCGCAGTCGATCGACGTGAGCCTCGATCGACGGGTCCTCGTCCGCGAAGCTCGGACCGCACAGGACAGCAAGGAGCGCGGCAAGTTCCATGACCGCAACTCGCATCGTGCGACCCTCCGGACGAACTATAGGACGCCAGAGGAAGCGATTGCCAGCGAGCTTGCGGCCTCCGGCACGGGAGCCTGTCCGGATCCTCGGACCCCGCCCGGCGACGCAGGTGTGGAACTCCCAGCTCCCGCGGGATCATGGTCTCGATCGGCTCGTCGCCGTCAAGCGAATGAACGCCGTTCGGTCAACCCGCTTTACGAATCGAGCCTCCGGCCCGGCTCCGCGGCAGGCACGGTCGATCGCAAGTGCCAGTACGGCCGTTGGTTCCAGGTCTCGGCGTCAGATTGGCCCCGATCTTGCTCTGGTTCGCGTTCACCTCACTTGAAAGGAACCTGTCATGAACGCACTCCACCCCTCGCGCTGGATCTCGATTGCGCTTGTCCTTGGACTCCTTGCCGGGCTCGCGGCTCGCGCCGACGAGAACTCCCAGCAACGGAACTCCACAACCTCCTATCCGTGGAACACCGTCTGTTGCGTGAAGATCGGCGAGTATGGCCGCGGGCGCGGAAGCGCCGTCCTCGTCGGCCCCTACGTCGCCCTCACCGCGGGCCACGTCGTGTACAGCGCCGCCAAGGAGGAGTGGCACACCATCTACTCGATCGCGCCCGGACAGTACGCCACGGAATCCGACGTGGTCCAGCCCTACGGCACGAAAACCCCTTGCCGGCTCGCCACGAACACGGGGCACCAGGAAACGGGCGACACGAAATACGACTACGGCGCACTCTTCATCTCCTCCTCGTTCTCGATCACGACCTACATGCCCCTCGTCTTCGAGTACGACCCGAGCTACGTGAACTGCGCTGGCTACCCGAGCGAGGACTGCAACTTCGAGGACCGCTACGACTACTCCGAGATGTGGTACGACTCCGGGGACGTGACCGACGTCGACTCGCGCGTCCTCTACTACGATTTCTTCCTGGGCGGCGGAGCGAGCGGCTGCCCGGTCTGGGTCTACTCGTCCTCGAAGGGCCGGCGCCTCGTCGGGATCAACGTCGCCCATAACGGCGACGGCGAGGGGATCGCGTGCCGGCTCGTCTCCCAGAACGAGGACCTGATCGAGGAGTGGCTCGATTGGGCCCCCTCGCGCACCGCGACTTCGCTCGCGGCCGTCCCCGCCGAGGACCTCCTCGTCCGGCGGAGCCTCGTGGGCGGCGGCACCCTCCCCGCCAAGGACCTCCTCTCGAAGAGCGCGCTCGGCCTCGTGGACGCGCCGTCGAGCTTCGTCGCCTCGGCGACCCCCTCGCGCAAGGTCTTCCAGGTGATCGAGAACACGCTCTACGTCTGGAAGGAGTACGAGGTCGCCCTCTCGGCGAAGAAGAAGGGCACGATCGTGGAGCTCGTCCGCCCCCTCTCGCGGGTCCTGTCTTCCAGCGAGGCGCGCGTCCTCCTCTCCGCCTCGCAGAAGCTCGTGGGTCGGTCGCTCGGCACCGACGCCGCCGTCCGGCTCCCGGCCGAGGACGAGATTCCCATTCCCGCGGAGGACCTCGACGCGAACGTCTCGAAGCGTCCAGCCGCGAACGCGGACTCGATCGCGGAGCGGTCGATCGCGAGCGACGACTAGGGGTTCGGGGGTCGGGGTTCGGAAGGGACGGGGGCCCGATCCCCGTTCCCCGAGCCCCGTTCCCCCCTCATCCTGTATCATG
>JACQVV010000476.1 GCA_016209595.1 Planctomycetota bacterium | reverse complement strand
CGAGGAAGCCCTCGGCTCCGCCGAAGACGAGGAGGACCCGCTCGCCGGGTTCCAGCCCGCGTTCCTGCAGGGACGCCCCGGCGGCCTGGACGCCCCGCCAGAAGGCGCCGTAGGACCAGGGCATCTCATCCTGGAGATCGTCCCGGCGCAGCACGCGCACGAACGGACGCTCGGGGGTCCTGTCCGCCCGGTCGCGGAGCAGATGGACGAGGGCGCGCGGCCCTTCGCTACGGAGCGCGATCGGCTTGTCCAAGAAACTCCTACTTTCTGGTGGACTCCCGGGCGGGACGGGCCAGGAGGCGCGCACGATTGTGGAGAGCGCGCTTTCCTTTGTCAACCGGCGCCCTCGCAGCGGTCGCGCGGCGCCTTTTGTTCGGGATCGGCCTCGGCCCTCCCGAACCGCAGTCGGAGTTGCCTGGCGGAGCGATGCTGCCCGCTTGACCCTTCCCGGGCCGTTCGCTACCCTTGCCCTCCGCTCTCTGGCCAATTCCGGACCCACTGCCCATGGCGTTGTCGAACACGCTGCGAGGTCTCCTCTCGATTTCGCGACCCGTCTATTCGGGTTCGACCCTGGTTTTCTTCGGGCTTGGAGTCTTCATCGTCGAGTTCGCCTCCTCGGGAAACGAGATCGCGACCCTTCCGGGGCTCCTTGGCTACGCGGGAGCGCTCCTCGTCGTGTGGTCGGCCTACGCGATGAACACGCTCTGCGACAAGGACACCGATGCCGCCAATCCCAGCGCGGGGAAGGACGTCGATCTCCGGAAGAACCCCCTGCTCACAGGGGAACTCGGCCGAAGGGAGGTCCTTGTCTACGTCTTCGTGCTGGCCCTCTCCGGACTCGGGCTCCTCGTCGCTTCGTCGTATCGGTCCGGGGTCGCCGCGGCGATCGGACTCGCGGGGAGCTTCTTGTATTCGGCGAAGCCGCTCCGCCTCAAGGGGAAGCCCTTTCTGGACGTGGCGACGATCGCGACTCTCGACGCCTGCCTCTTCACCTCCGGACTCCTGGTGGGCACGGCCGATCTCGCGTCCCGTGTCGATATCATAGTCTTCATGTGGCTCTTCTCCCTGGGACACACCTTTCCCACGATCGCCGAGGACACGGAGCCCGATCGCGCGGCCGGCCTGCGGACGACTTCGGTCGTGCTTGGAGACGCCCGCACGCATGGGGTGGCCCTGGTCGTCGCGACGATCGCGGCCGCGTACGGTGTGTGGCTCGCGGTCGTGAGATACGACTCGCTCCCATGCCGCCTGGCGATGGCCTTCATTCTCCTGAACAGCCTCGCCCTGATCGGCGACTACGTGTACGGACTCGTGAAGCGCGGCTTCCCTCTCCGCTTGTCGACCCCCGTCGGCCCCTGGTACGGCTGGGTCGGACACGGGGTCTCCGCGCTCTCTCTGGTCCTCGCGTTCGTTCTTGCCTGAACTCACCGTGCGATCCTCGACACGGTTGCGGGCGGGGCTCTCCGAAGCCATCCCCCGTGCCCAGGAGCGGGTCCTCGCCCGGCAGGGACCGACGGGAGCGTGGGCGGGCGAGAACGATCAGGGACCGATGTGCACCGCGGTCGTCCTCGTGCTCGAGCGGTTCCTGGGCATCCTCGATCCGGCGGACGCGACAGCGTCCGTTCGGTGGCTCCGTTCCCGGCAGTTCTCCGACGGCTCGTTCGCCGACAATGCCTTCTCGCCGGAAGGAGAGTTCAACGCCACGTGCTACGTGGTTGCGGGATTGCGAGCCGCGGGAGTGCCGGATTCCGATCCGGCCGCCGGGCGCGCCTGGGCGTTTCTCCAGCGGCATGGGGGTCTCGAGCGAGCCCGGATGGACACGCGCCTTTACCTGGCGATGGTCGGACTCGTGGATGCGCGCACGATCCCGGTTCCTCCGTGGTTCCTTCACCTGAAGCTCGTCCCCGGACTCGAACGTCTTTCGGTGCGTTTCGTGGCCTCATGGGTCCCCTTGTGGCTCAACATCCTGCCCGCTCTCGCCCGCGGACTGCGCCAGCCGGATCGAGGCGGAGCGCTCTTCGCGCTGGAGCGGGCCCGCGTCGCCCGATACCTGGGAGAGAGGCAGAATCCCGATGGGAGCTGGTACGGGACGACCGTTCCGACCGTCCTCGGGCTGGCGGCCGCACGGGCGCTCGGACTTCCTGCGGACGATCCCCTCCTCGCGCGCGGTATCTCGCGGATCGGCGCGTGGAAGATCCGGGATGCGGCGGGGCTTCGCGTTCCGATCTTCACCAGCGAGGTCTGGGACACGACGTTCGCGATCGAGTCGCTCCTCGACAGCGGCCTGCCCACGGATCACCCGGCCCTCGTGGGCGGCGTGGATTTCCTCCTCGGCGAACAGTCGAGGATTCCGCTGCCCGAAGACCTCCAGAATCCCCGCAAGGGGTCGAGCCGTGTCGGCGGCTGGACGTTCGGCGCCGGCAACCCTCTCTATCCCGACTGCGACGACACCGCCGTGGTCCTGGCCGCCCTGGGTCCGTTCCTCCGGGTGAAGGACTCAGGGAGGATCCGCGGGCCGTTCCGGCGCGGGCTCGGGTGGCTCCTGGGCATGCAGAACCGCGATGGCGGGTGGCCCGCCTTCACGCGCGGTCATCGCTCGAAGAAGCCGGGTCCGCTGCCGAGGGGACCGTTCTCCGAGCTCCAGGACCACTCGGCCGAGGGAATCACGGGGCGAGTTCTCCTCGCGCTCGGACGCGCGGGATGGACGGCGCCCAACCCGGTGGTCCGACGCGCCCTCTCGTTCCTCCGCCGCCAGCGAGATCGGAACGGAGCGTGGTGGGGGCGTTTTCTGGTGAACTACCTCCCGGAGAGCGCGTGCGTTCTGCGCGGAGCGCGAGCTGTCGGCGAGGATCCCCGCCGGCCCTACCTGCGCGAAGCGCTCGGGTGGATGGTCTCCCGGCAGAACCCGGACGGCGGCTGGGGGGAGGCCGTGGAGTCCTACGACGATGCCCGGGAGGCCGGCAGGGGTCGGAGCACTCCTTCCATCACGGCCCATGTCCTGCTCGCCCTGGTCGATTGCGGTGAAGCCCGATCGCCCGCGGCTCTCAGGGCTTCCTCTTTTCTACTGGAGCGGCAAGACCCTGGCGGCGGCTGGCAGGACCTCCAGGTGCAGGGAGTGGCCGTGCATAGCCTCTCGCTCTACTTCTACAACGATGTCTGGGCCGACGTGCTGGCGCTCAGGGCGCTGGCGCGTCTCCGGGCGGCCCTCGATCGGGCGTAGCTGGAATAGGCTCCGGGCCAGGTGAGGAGGATGGCGGGCGCCCCCGCCCGAGGAGCCTCGACCACCACCGCTTCCGATCCAGGTCAACCAGCATCGAGTTCACGGCCGCCTCGAGCCTCTGGTGGGTGGCTCGAAGGGCCGCTTCGCGTCCCATGTGGGTCGTCGCGGAGGAGTAGCCCAGCTCGGGAATCGGTTCCCCAATACGGATCCGGACCCTGGGAAGGATCAGCGGATAGCTCAGCATCGGATCGAAGTACGTGTTCGCCAGCAGGAAGACGATCCAGGCGAGGAGACTCGATCGGAGCGGCGTGGCCAGAAAGATCGCGAGGTTGAGCAGGTGGTTGATCGTGATCGGATAGCCGCCCCAGAACTCGTCCCCCCGCAACTTCTTGAGCCCGAGCCACCGATAGAGCCGTGGGCTCTCCCACAGGATGGGCGTCATCTCGTGAGTCCCCGAGATCGCCACGGGATAGAGCGGCATGCCGCAATCCAGGACCGGCTGGAGATACCAGAGCTGGTCGCGGAAGTATCGCCGTCCCTTGATCCAGAAGGGCTTCTGGAAGCGCACGCGGTTCCGTCTCCAGATCGGGCGCCCCATGTCCACGTTGCCCCCCGGCGAGACGAGGACCCAGTGGCCCCGCCGGGCGACGGACTCCAGCGAGGCGGGAGTCCCGTGGTAGATGCCGGCCCGCCGGAAGAGGCCGCCAAGGAGGGGCGCCTGGGCGACGAGCCGTTCCCCCATGGAAGAGAGAGGCCCCGGGGCCGCTTGGAGGTGATGCCAGGCGTAGTAGACCGCGCAGATGTCGAGCAGGCCCCAGAGCCCGGAGTTGTGATTGATCACCAGGACTCCGGGCCGGTCTCGATCGATCCGCTCAAGACCCTCGACCTCGAGCCGGAAGATGCGACGAAGGAGCCACCCGGCCCTTCCGAAAAAGTGGGCGGAGTAGACCGGATCGTGCGGATCGTCCGCCGCCGCCTCGCCCCGGGCGGAGGGGGTCTCTGAAGCGGGCATGACGAGGCGGAAGCTACTGACAAGGCACGCGCCGGTCAAGTATCATGCCGTGCCCCCGCGGGGGCAGAAGGCCCGGCGGCGCCACCAGCAGGAAGCGAATGCTCCCGAAGGAACTCGTACCCAGTCCACTCTTCGAGAGGCGCGATCGGGAACCCACTCCGATCCGACCCTCGATCCGGCCCGCGCGGCTGCGGGTCCTCCACATGGTCGACCGGATTGCCCGGTGGGCAGGCGGGCTTCTCCTGGACGGAATCCGCGGGCGCCTCTCTCCCGAGGAGAAGGCCCGGCGGATCCGGGTCCTCCTCGAAGACCTCGGAGGCTTCTGGATCAAGGCGGGGCAGATCCTCTCGCTCCGCCGTGACGTCCTTCCTGCGATCCTGTGCGACCATCTCTCGCAGCTCCAGGACCGGATGCAGGGCTATCCGCCGGAGCTGGCGAAAGAGGCCATCGAGGACGCCCTTGGAGTGCCCGTCGATCGGATCTTCGACGTCTTCGAGGACGAGCCGCTCGCGGCGGCGTCGATCGGTCAGGTGCATCGGGCCCGACTCGCGAAAGAAGAAGTCTGGGTCGCCGTGAAGGTTCGGCGCCCGCACGCCGCCGAGTTTTTCCGCAGGGACATGAGGGCGATCAAGCGAGTCGTGGGGCTATTCCGGAGATTCCGGTTCCTCCCCCACTTCCGATGGAGCGACATGATCTGGGAGCTCGAGCAGGTCCTCCGGGAGGAGACCGACTACCGCGTCGAGGCCGCGGCCATGCGTAAGATGAAGAAAAGCCTGCGGCGCCACAACATATACGTTCCCAAGGTGTTCGAGGAGTACAGCACGGATCGGGTCCTCGTCATGGAGTACCTGGACGTGGTTTTCATGTCCGACTACATCCGCGCCGCCCACGCAGAGCCCGACCGGCTCGGCAGGTGGCTCGCCGAGAACAACATCGACCCCGAGAAGGTGGGATGGCGACTCTATTCTTCCCTCAGCCGGCAGATCCACGAAGACAACCTGTTCCACGGGGATCTGCACCCGGGGAACATCGCCCTCCTCCGCGACAGCCGGATCGCCCTCATCGATTTCGGAACGGTCGGTTCCCTCGAAGCGGACTACCACAGGAAGTTCCTCTTCTTCACCCGGGCGCTGACAGAACGCCGCTTTGCGAAGGCGGCCGACCTCCTCCTTCTTCTGTCCTCTTCCTTGCCCGCGGCCGACATCGAAGATGTGAAGTCGAGGATCGTGAGGGCGCTCCGGGCGTGGGAGACCCGGACCTCGGTCAAAGGACTCTCCTACCGGGAGAAGTCCCTTTCCCAGGTGATGGCCGAGCTGGGCCAGTTCCTCTTCACCCACAAGATGTCGATGGAATGGTCCTTCCTCCGGATCGACCGCGCTCAGCTCACCCTCGATGCGTCCCTCCTCCACCTCTGCCCCGACACGGACTACCTCGATGCGATGGGGCGGTACTTCCGCAAGGCTGCCCGGCGAACGGCGCGACAGGGTCGAGACCCGCGGCGGTGGCTGGAGGCTCTCACCGGAACCGTCGATTCGATCTCCCGGCTGCCGCTCCTCTTCTCGGAGGTCTCGATCTTCCAGGACGCGATCATGCGGAAGCAGGCGAGGGTGTTCCAGGTGACGACGAGCAAGTTCGCCTACTTCTTCGAGGTCTTGTTCGGGCGAGTGGCGATCGTGTTCCTCCTCGCACTCGTCGTCGGCGCTTTCGCGTATCTCCACCAGCACCACGCCGATAGCGGGCTCGTCTCCTGGAGCCAGGGGACGCTTTCCTGGACGAAGGACCTCTTTCCGTTTCTCGCGCATCATCATTGGTTCGTGTTCTTCGTCCTCGTCGCTCTGGCCTGGGAGGTGGCCTCGAAACTCAAACGACGCTTCCAGAAGTTTGATTCGAAGGACGTATAGAAAGGGGTGGGGGCCGCCTGAATGCGGAACGCGGAATGCGGAACTCAAGGCCAGCGCTCCCCTGCTGTTTTCAGTTCCGAGTTCCGAGTTCCGAGTTGGAAGGAGGGGGCCGTTCTCCTCCCCCTGAACGGTTACCCGCGGCCGGCTAGAACGCGCCTCGCAGGATCGAACGGTCGTCCGACAAGCGCGGTTCGGGCCCGAAAGGCCCGAATCGCGCTTTAGCGTCCGGTGTCGACCCGCAAGACGAGGGCCGCGGCCGTGTCGCCTCCCGCGCACCCGACGAAGAGCCCGTTCCCGCCCCCCGCGAGCACGAGCTCCTCGACGAGCTCGATCGTGGCCCGCATGCCCGTCGGTCCCTGCGGGTGCCCCCAGATGAGCGGGCTGCCGAAGCGGTTCACGCGGGCCGGGTCCAGGCCGAACGTACGGCAGAAGAAGACGTCGTTCACGGCGAAGGGGTTGTGGATCTTGATGGCCGCAAGGTCCGCGATCGAGAGCCGAGCCCGGGCGAGCGCCTCGTGGGTCGCCGGGACGACGGCCTTCGGCATGTACCCCTTCTCCACCCGGCCCTGGCCGAAAGCCAGGAGCCGGATCTCGACCGACGGGTCTCGCGAGAGGGCACGCGCCCTCTCGCGGTCGCAGAGAACCAGACCCGCGTTCCCATCGGCGGCGAAGGTCATGGTCCCGATCGTGATCGTTCCCTCCTTGACCCTGGGTTCGAGGGCCGCAAGGCTCTGGGCGGTCGTGGGGTAGACTCCGACGTCGCCTACCACGCGGTCCGCGACGATCCCGTTGGCGTCATCGATATCGACCTCCACCATGTAGCGCCGCTGGAAGGCACGCTCCTGGGCGACGGCGTCCTGGTACTGCCGGTAGCGGAGGAGCGTCACCTCTTCCTGCTCCTTCCGATCGATCCCCTGCTCCCTGGCCACGAGCTCCCCCGTCTCGACCATGGCCAGTTTCGACCAGGGGTCGTGGTGGATGTTCTCCCAGACCCAGTCCTCGCTCTTCGCGATCACCTCGGGGTTCCCCGGGTCAGGGTACGCCAGGCGCGGTCCCCCGGAGGTCCGGTCGGCCGTCACGCACAGGATCGAGCCCCGATCGCCTGCCTCGATCTCGTAGGCCGCGCTCGCGATCGTCCGCGCGCTCGTCGCGCACGCCTGCGCGAGCGTCGGGCCCGTGCTCCGCGGCGCTCCGATCATCGCCGCGAGCCATGGCGTTCCATAGAAGCTGTGCGGCTGCGGTACGGTGCGGCCCAGGAAGACCGAGTCGAATGCGGTCGGGTCGATCCCGCGCTCACCGAGCGCGCGCCGCGCCACCGCGGCGGCGAACTCGATCGCGTGAAGTCTGGAGAACTTCTTGTTCCAGCGGCAGAAGGGGCTCGTCCAGTACGCCCCACATGGGACATAGACTCTCGTGAAAGGCATCGCTACTCCCCCAGGGTGATCTTCCTCGCGCGGTAGAATAGGCCGATCGCCCGACGGAAAGCGACAAACTTCTCCACTCCCGAGGTACGCAATGGGTGCCGACGACATCCACGAACGGATCCGTGCCGGTCTCTTCCACTCGATCCTCGCCGGCGTATCCGTTGAAATCGACCCCGAGACGTCTCTTATCGACGCCGGCATCATCGACTCGTACACCGTGCTCCAGATTTCGGCCTTCCTCAACGAGGAGTTCGGCGTGGCCGTGCCCCCTGAGGAACACAGACCGGAGAATTTCGCCTCGATCCGGGCGATCGCCGCGCTCTGCGAGCGCCTCGGGCCGGTGAGATAGCAGGGCCTGCTAGCCTCGGGACCGGTGCCGCCCTACGGGTGGACCAAGGGCCCGCAGAAAGAAACCACGTTCGACCGTGTCCGACCCACTCCTGGAAGCCGACCTGATCCTCCTCCACCCCCCGAGCGTCTACGACTTCCGGGAGCGGCGGGATGTTCTCTTCGCGTACCTGGGCAACTCGGACTCCGTGGCCGCGTCGGCGATGTACGAGATCTACCCGCTCGGGTTCAAGTCTCTGGAAACCTATCTCTCCCATAGAGGGTTCAAGGTCCGCATCGTGAACCTGGCGGCCCTGCTCCTCAGCAAGTTCGACCTGGACGTGCCGCGGTTCCTGGCCCGACTCCGGGCCCGCGTCTTCGGGATCGACCTGCACTGGATCTGCCACGCCCACGGGGGACTCGCGCTGGCCGGGCTCCTGAAGGAGATCCACCCGCGCACCCCGGTCCTCTTCGGAGGGATCACCGCGACGCTCTACCGGGAAGAGCTCATGGGCTACGACCCGGTGGATATGGTCATGGAGGGCTACGACACGCTCGAACCCGTCCACCAGCTCATGCTCGCGCTCTCGGGGAAGTTGAGGATCGAGGACGTGCCGAACTTGAGTTGGAAGAGAGACGGCGAGATCGTGGTCAACGCCTACGAGCACGCGCCGCGCTCGCTCCCCCTCGACTGCGCGGCCGACTGGCGCCCGTTCCTGGCCAGCCGGGAGAAGACCTCGCCCTCTCTCATGTTCCTGCCGTCCTCCGGATGCGCGTACAACTGCGGCTGGTGCGGGGGCTCCAGAGAAGCGGTCCGGAGGATCTTCCGGACCCGGCACACGGTGGCGGCGAAGAGGCCCGAGACCGTCCTCTCGGAGATCGAGTCCATGGCCGGGAGCCCGGCGGTCCGCCGGGCGAACATCTACACGATCAACGCGTACAACTTCGGCCCCGAGGCGCTCGACGCGTACCTGAAGGGGCTCTCCAAGGCCGGGATCGCGCACGCGTCCTACGAGCAGTTCCACCTGACGCGGCCCGAGACCCTGCGAAAGATGGTCGCCGCGGCCAAGACGACGATCCACATCTCGCCGGAGTCGCACGATCCGACGGTGAGCCGCCTCGCCGGCCGGGGGGTCTACTCGATGGAGGAGATGGAGGACTGGATCCAGGAGGCGCTCTCGATCGGCGTCTACGGCGTCCACGTCTGGTTCTTCATCGGGATGCCCCGTCAGACCCCGTCGTCGGTCTTCGACACGGTCGAGTATGCCCGGCACCTGATGGAGCGTTTCCGGGGGCGCCGCGTCTTCCCCCTCCTGTGCCCGATGGTCCCCTTCCTCGATCCGGGGAGCACTTTCTTCGAGGAGCCCCAGGAGCACGGATACCGGATCTTCTTCCGCTCGCTGGAGGACCACCGGCGCGCGCTCGTGGCGCCGAGCTGGATGCAGCGCCTCAACTACGAGACGGTCTGGATGTCGCGGACCGAGATCGTGGAGGTCTCCTACGACGCCGTGGCGGCGCTCACGCGCGCGAAGAAGAGCGCGGGGGTTCTCCCGGGGACCGTGGCCGACTTCGTGCTCGGCCGGCTCGCCGAGGCGAAGGACCTCGTGTTCGAGGTCGACCGGGTCCACGCCCAGGAGGGCGTCGGCGGCGTGGCCGCCCGCCTCGGGGACCGCATCCTCGAGTACAACACCCGCATCCTCCGGGGAGGCGTCTCCGACCAGATCTTCCCGATCCCCCGTCAGCTCGACAACCGCTGGTTCGACGAGTTCGAGGTCGCGCTCGACGGCTCCGGTGACCCAGCTAGACCATGCTAGACCTCCTCGCCGACCGCCGATTCAAGGTGCTCGTTTTTCTCTTCGCCCTGTATCAGGCAGGGCACCTCGGGACGAACGCGCTCTACTTCGCCGGCTCGATCGAGTTCCCGCCGCCGCCCGCCTCGGGCGTGTGGGAGCCCCAGATCAGGCCCTGGTTCGACGCGATCGCGGCGGCCGATTCGGTCGTATCGGTCCTCTCGCTCGTCTTCGCAGCAGGGTGCTTCCGCCGCCGGTCCTGGTCGCTCTGGGTGGGCCTCGTGGCCATGACAGCTAGCGTCTACTCGTCGGCGGTCTTCGGTTACGCCTGCTCTCTATCCGGGACCTGGGAAACGCACGTCGGCTCGCAGATCCTGATCTACCTCACCTATCTCCCGGCCTACGTCCTGTACGGGTGGATGTGCGTTTCCTTCCACCGCGGCCTCGCCGCCCGAGAGGACGGGAAGGCAGCCTGAGGGCTCGTGGCCGGACCTTGAAGAGCCGGGCCTCTTCCTTCTATTTTTCCCCCTCGCGCAGCGCCTCGTACTCCCGCTTCTCGTCCCGTGTGATGAGGTCGGTCTCCACCCGCCCGCTCGCGACGTCCTCGATCGTCCGGAGCCGGCCGTCACGGAACGTCAGGCGGAGTCTCTCGCGCGTGACCCGGCGCGGATACCGGTCGGGCTTGAAGAAGCCGACGTCATCGTCCTCGGGCTCCCAGTCGGTGTACGATTTGGAATAAACCCACTCCGTCCAGCGATGCCCGCCGATCACCTGCTCGTAACCTGTTCGCGGCTTCCCGGCCTTTTCCTCTGCCTGGCTCTCGGTGTCGCCGAGGGCGAGGCGGGCCGATGCCGCCCGGTCCGGCTCGGCGAGATAGAGGTCGTAGCGGTCGCGGAGCGAACCGCGCTCCGGCTCGGCGCAGCCGGCGGCGAGGACGGCAAGAGCGAGGATCGTCGCGCGCATGTGTCTGCGAAGAGCGTAGCGCATCCAGCGTGACGACACCACCCCACGTGCCCGCCCGCTGGGGGCCAGGCCCCTCGGGGCCTCTCGACCGACTTCGCGCGAACCTCCTCGCCCCGCCTTTCCCGCCGGCGCCCGCCGGGCTTCGCCCTTCCGGGGTTCTCGTCGCGCTCGTCCCCACCCCGGGTGGGCCCGAGCTCCTCTTCCAGAGGCGCTCCTCACGGCTCCCGCTCCACGCCGGGGAGATCTGTTTCCCGGGCGGCGCGATGGAACCGGGGGACTCCGACCTCGTCGCGACCGCGCTCCGCGAGGCCGAGGAGGAGACAGGCGTCCCGCGCGCCGCGATCGAAATCCTCGGGATCCTGCCCGGTACGTCCACGGTCGGGACGCGCTTCTGGCTCGCGCCTCTCGTGGGCCTCCTCCCTCCGGCGCCCGAACTCCGCTCTCCAGAGAACGAGGTCGCGCAAACGATCCTCGTTCCCATCGCACTCTTCCTGGAGTCAGGGCGGCGCCGGACCGTGGATTACGAGATCGACGGAGAGCCAACTCCCGTCCCCTTCTATGACGTGGACGACACGACGGTCGTCTGGGGCGCGACGGGCCGGATCCTCGACCAACTTCTCGAGGTCATCCGTCGACCGAGGGCGGATCGCTGAGCAGGTTTCCGCAGCGCTTGCACTTCGAGGCGGAACGAAGGTTCGACCGCCCGCAATACTCGCACTGGACGTAGATCTCGATCTCCTGCTTGTACTTCGCTTCGGCCTCGGCGCGGTCG
>JACQVV010000470.1 GCA_016209595.1 Planctomycetota bacterium | reverse complement strand
GCTTCATGGTGAAGTAGACCCGCCCGTCCGGGGCGATGTCGAGCTCGTGGACGGGGACGATGTTCGGGTGTTCGAGCTGCCCCGTCACCTGGGCCTCGACGAGAAGTTTCTCCAGAGCCTTCCGATCGGGAAACGTCCCGCCGAGGATCACCTTGGCCGCGAGCTCGCGTCCGATCTCGGGATCCCGGACGAGGAGGACCTCGCCCATACCGCCCCGGCCGAGCGACCCGAGGGCGGGGTAGCGGCCGAGGTGGTCGGGAGCCTCGGGCCCGCCGATGAGCTCCCGGACGCCGGCGAGGTCGTCGTCGGGGCGCTTGAGCACCACGGTCGGCACGTCGCCTACAGAGCCCTTCAGAAACTCATGGAGCGACGAGGACAGAGGCAGGGATGAGGTGTCTGGCCGTTTTTCAGTTCCGCATTCCGCGGTCGGAGTTCCGCATTCCTCGGCGCCGCCTGGCACCGAGACAGGTTTTCCGCACCCGGGACACCGGACGCGCTTGCCGGCCCGCTCGTCGGGGACCGACAGCCTCTTCCCGCACTCGCACTCGAACCGGATCGCCATGACCTTTCTCCCGGATGGCTAGGGCGGGAAACACGCTTGCAGCGTGAATTCATTCCTCGGCGGGGCGGCCCTTGCGATAGACCTCGCGCCGGTGGCCGATGCGGAGCACGAGATAGCCGCGAGCCGTCTCGACGTAGCTGACGCGGTAGTCAGCGACGCGGAGCGAGAACAGCCCGGCGAAGGGCCCGCTGAGTGACTTGCCCGTCTCTCCAGCGCCCAGCAGGGTCTCGCCAATCTTGCGCACGACGCGCGCCGCGATCTTGCGGTCGAGTCGCTTCAGGTCGCCCGCGACCGAGGCCTTGTACTCAACGAGCTTGTTTGCCAAGACGCTTCAGCAGTTCCCTCGAGGAAATCACCGCGTCGCGGTGATCGTGGAGCCGATCGAGGGCCATGCGATAGTCGGCGTACTCGTCAAGATAGGCCTCGAGCGCCTTCACGATCAGGTAGCTGCGCGGGCGCTCGGTGTTCCTGGCGAGTGCGTCGAGCTCTTCGGCCACGTCTTCCGGGAGACGCAGGGAGATCGGGACGGTCATGACGAGTCCTCACGTTGCAACACTTGTACTACAAGTATTGCACTGGCGAGCCGGCGGGTCAAGGGGCAACGCGGGGGAGGCCCGCGCGCGGCGGGGGCTATGAAGATGGCATTGCGTATGTTCCGGGCACTCCATTCGGCCTTTGGCGGCCGTCATTCGGGTGTCCGCCCCGCCCCGTCACTCGGCGCAACTCCCTTCTGTCTCGGCTTGCTTTCGCCGGACGCTTGGCCCTATACTCCGACCAGGAGCCCTCAGGAGTAGCGTGGAAATCCCTGTCGCGACAGGGATTGGGTGAGTGAGGATGGGGCCGTAGTCCGGGCCCGGCCGGCCCGGATCTTGAGGTGGGCCGTCTCGTGCCGTGCCAGGGCCTGAGGGAGCAAGTGGTCTTCGGGAGTGCGGGCGAGTCCCTGTCCGCGCTCCGCTGGATGCGCCTCGCGTTCGAGCTCGAAGCCATCGAGCCGGTCGAGCTCCCGGAGTTCCCGGGCTCCTCGATCCGGGGCGCTTTCGGACAGGCGCTCCGCGAGCTCTTCTGCCTCGGAGAGTGCCCCTGGCGAGGCGAGTGCCGCCGGCCGGATTCGTGCGCTTTCGGGAGGATCTTCGAATCGCGTCGGCCCGAGGCCGCCGCCGTCCTCTCGCGCGTGAGCCACGTCACCGCCGCGTTCGCGCTTCGCGCTCCACCGTCCGGCGGGCGGTTCGAACCGGGGGCGAGGATCGCCTTCGGGGTCGCGTTCGTGGGCCGCGCGGCGGATTTCCATCCGCACGCTGTCGAGGCGGTCCGCCGGCTCGAAGAGCGCGGACTCGGCCGGAGCGCGCATGCGCGACCCCGGACAAGAACCCGCGGGCGCGTCGTCCTGGCGACTGTCGAGAGCCGGGAGCCAGAGGGAGTCGCGCGAACGATCTACCGGCGCGGCGCGCCGGGTGGGCTCTTCGCCGCGGCGCCTTCGCCGGCCGGGCGCTGGACATCGGGGGCTGCCCGGTGGGCTGGGCGTCCTCTCTGTATCGAGTTCCTGACGCCGACACTTCTCGTCGCGGGCGGCGCTCCCGTGAGGACGCCAGATTTCCGCGCGTTGGCCACGGCGCTCGTCCGGCGTTCGACCAGCCTCTCCCACTTCCACTGTGGCGGTCCAGGGAGGCTCGACGTGCTTCCCCTGCTCGCGGCCGCGGACGGGGTCGAGATCCTCTCGTCCGAGCTCCACTGGTCGAGCTGGACCCGGTGGTCGGGGCGGCAGCGCCGCGCCGTCCCGATGGAGGGGTTCGTGGGGAAGGTCACCTACGGGCTTGTGCCCGGCGCGCTCCTGCCGTTCCTCGCCGTGGGGGAGGAGCTGCACGTGGGGAAGGGGGCGACCTTCGGGATGGGTGCCTACCGGGTGCGTCCGTCATGATCGCTAGCGACCGGAACTACAAGACGGCCGGGCGGCGCACCGCGACCCGCCTTGTCCATGGTCTCGAGGAGCGGCTCGGGATCCGCGAGTGGCGGGACGCGGCGGAGGAGCGCCTCCTCTCCGCGGCGGTGCGGCTCGTGGCCGCTGGCACGGACCCGGGCGACGGGCGACGGGCGACGGGCGGCATGAAGGGAAGCGGGCGCCCGGAGCGCGCATGCGCGACCCCGGACATGGCCGCGCTCGCCTGGCCTCTCTCGGGGCTCGGGCTCTCCGGCGAGCGACCCGTGACCCGCTTTGCCCGCCCGGTTCGCCGTTCGGACTTCGAGCGTTCGCTTTTCCCCGAGCCTGGCCCTCCGGCACCCGGCGAGGTCGACCTCGCGCTCGGCGCGCTCGGGCGCGAGCTCGGGGGCGCGTTCGACGACCCGTACTCGGTCCTCCACGCGCTATGGGAGCACGTTGCCGGCGTCCCAGCCTGGGCGAACCCAGTCGCGCTCGCGGCCCGCGTCCCTCTTTCGCTGGCGGCCTTCCAGCACCTCGTGGCGGCGGTGGCCGGTGCACTGGCCGCGAGGAACCCGCCGCCGGACGAGGAGCGCCTCGAGGGCATCGCCGCGGGAGAGGAAGAGCCAGGCCTTGCCCTCGTCGCCGGGCGTCTGACAGGCGTGCCTCCCTCGTCGCGGGAGGAGCGCTCCGAGGGAGGCGTGGCGAGGCTCGTCGTGGCGCTCGGGCTCTCCGCGCCCCAGCTTCTCGCCTGTGACCCGGAAAGGTTCATCGCCCTCGCGCCCGACTCCGACTCGCTCGCCAGGGCGGTCCGGGAGGTGGAGTCTTCGGTAAACCGCAGCCAGCTAGAACTCGGGCGAGAAGACCCCTGGCTCGCGCTGGAGGTTTTCCCCGTGAGCCGTCACGGCCTCGCCGATTTCGGACCCGTCGTTCTCTCCCTGGAAGACAGGTTCCACAGGCGCGAGAGGAGACCGCTCCAGGCACTCCTACCCGATCTCTTCTCCGGCGCGCTCACGGTGAATCCGCCGGCGGGACGCTCCGGGGAGATGGGCGCCACGGGCGACGCGCTCCTTGTATTCACGATCAAGGATCTTCTTCCGCTCTTCGCTCTCTCGCCGGGACCGAGGTCCATCGGGCGCTTCCTGGACGTCGAATCGCTCGTGCGGGCGTTTTTCCAAGGATACGTGCCTCGCCTCGTCGAGCGAACGGCGGGAGCGCGCGCCGAACGGATCCATTGGGACGCGACGGGAAGCGGGGGGACGCTCGCCGGTCCGTGGGACGTGCTGGCGGAGTTCGCGGGGGAGCTCGCCCGCGAGTTCCGGCGTTTCACCGGAGAAGACGATCACCTCGCGCTCGCCGGGGCGCTGGTCGAACCCGTGTCGCCCGGAGCCCGGGAACGGGCCCGGGACGCGCTCCTGGGCGCCTCGCTCAAGGGCTCGAGCACGATCGAGGTCATGGGCCGCACGCTCGCCTGGTCGGACGCGGAAGGCGCCTCGCTCGGCGCCCTCCTCTCGCTCGCTCGCCGAATGCGAAACGCCCTCGAGCGGGGGCTCCCGCCGGGAGTGCTGACCTGGCTCGCTGCCCTCCCGGCCCGCCACGCGGTCGGGGAGGCGCAGCCGGACATGCTCTGGGAGCCCGTCTTCCTTGGAGGGGTCGCAACGAGGCTCCGGGACAGGCGCTTCACGGAGCTTCGAGAATCGCTCGTCGCGGAGTCGCGCGACCGCCGGACGCTCGTGGCGAATCTCCCCGTTTCGGTGCGCTTCGCGCTCGCGAGTCGAGAGAAAGGATAGGGAGAGATGCAGTACATCGGAGACAAAATCGTGGCCCGGCTGCGAGAGCGGCCGATGGCCGACTACCGGGTCGAGGAGTTCGCCCCGCCTCGGGGAGACGTGGACCAGCTCGCGCGCGCCGAGAGAAACCTCCGCGCCTCCGACCTCCGCCGCCTCTACGACTGGACGAACCACCTCGTCCTGGCCGTCACCTGTCGCGGGCTCCGGTTCGCCGATGTCCGCGACGAGTTTCTGATGCTCTACCCCGTCGTGGCCGGAGCGGGGGCGCGGCGCGGCGTCGCGGGGCCGGTCCTTTCCAAGGGTCTCCAGAAGGTCCTCTTCGCCTGTCTGGAGGCCGTGGACCGGCCTCCCGCGGGGGCGCCCGACGGCGACCGCGCGCGCGGCGAGAATCTTGTCGTCTTCCAGCGGTTCCTGGAAGCCTTCCTCCAGTACCGCGCCTTCCACGGGGGCTAGACCATGGACGAGAACTTTCAGCTCGCGGGTCTTCTAGAAATCTCGGGGACGATCCGCTGCCGCACGGGCCTCCACGTGGGAGGGAACCCGGAGGGGTTCCAGGGGATCAGGCTCGACAGCCCCGTCGTCCGCGACCCGATGACGGGCTTCCCCTACATCCCCGGCTCGAGCTTGAAGGGGAAGCTCCGCGCGCTCGTGGAGCTTGCCCTGGGACGATACGGGCGAGACCGGGGAGCCTACCACCCTTGCTCCTGCAACGCGTGCCCCATCTGCCGCATCTTCGGGGTTGGCGCGAAGAACCGTTCGACGAAGGGGGACGTGCGCGGGCCCACCCGGCTCGTCGTCCAGGATTCGTTTCCGGAGGGGTTCGCCGGCGTCCGCGCGGTCCCGGATGAGGGCACGACCGCGGCGCGCTGGGAGCGTCTTCCCACAGCGCTCCCCTATACCGAGTGGAAGAAGGAGAATTCGCTCGACCGGATCACGAGCGCGGCGAGCCCGCGAGACGTCGAGAGGGTTCCCGCCGGTTCTGTCTTCGGGTTTGCCATGGTCTACCAGCTCTACGAGCCGGCCGACGCCGATGCTCTCCCGGTCCTCTTCCTGGCGATGGAGCTCCTGGAGCGGAACTACCTTGGCGGCTCGGGCTCGCGCGGCTACGGAAAGGTCTCGCTCGCCGTCCAGGGTCTCGTGCTCGTCCCGCGGGAGGCGCTCCTGGGGTCGTTGGGCGGTGGGGAGCCCGCGTCCACCGCGGCCGTTCTCCCGGGCGTGGCGGATCTCTCGGATCTCAAATCGAGGATCGCGGGCGCGCTCCGCTCGCGCCTCTTCCAGGGGGAGGGGAACGACCCCCTCCCCCTTCCGACCGCCGGCACTCCCCTTGCGGAGCAAGGGTCGCGCCAGCGGCCCCCACCCCATCCGGGAGCGTCGTAGCCCGTGGCGGAGTTCCGCGCGAGCTGGCGGCCGATCTCGCCGTCGGGTCCCCTCTCGGCGAGCCGGATCTTCGGTGCCCTCTGCTTCGCCTGGCGGGACCTCTTCGGCGCTCGCGCGCTCGCCGATCTCCTCGCCGGTTTCCGCGAGGGGGAGCCCGCCTTCATCCTCTCGGAGCCGTTTCCGTTCCAGGGAGAGGCGGATCCGGTTCGGTTTCTTGCCGCTCCGGTCCTTCCCGCGTGGGATCTCTCGCATTCTTGTCCGGGGTCGCGCATGCGCGCTCCAGCGGCCGAGGCCGCGCTCGACCTCTACCGGCACCGGAAGAGCCGGCGCTTCGATCGCGTAGGGCACGTCTCCGAGTCGGTCTTCCGGGAACTCGCCTCGGGGCGGCTCGCGCCGTCCCGGTTCTACGAGGAGACGGCGTTCCTCGACGGGCCGGGGGCGGAGGCATCGTCGGGTCCCTTCGTCGCGCTGGCGGGCTTCGTTCTCGGGAAGGACGAATGCGCCCGGCTGCCGGCGGACCGCGCCGGGCGGCCTCTTCCGTTCGAGATCGCCTGGGAGAGGAGCCGGATCTCGACGGAGGGTGGAGGGACGCCCTTCCGGGTCGAGGGATGGACGCGCCCGCGGGGCGGCGTCCATTTCCTCGTCCGCGCCGCGGCGGGAACGGCGGAGCGGATCGAGGCCGCGCTCGGACTCTCGGGACGCCTGGGGATCGGCGCGGGCCGGAGCGTGGGCTGGGGCCGGTTCGATTCGGTGCGGGTCGAGCCCGCGGCGTTTCCGGACGGCTGCCGGGAGGGGGCGTTCTGGACGACGCTCTCTCGCACGGTTCTCGCGCCAGAAGAGGCGACCCGCCTCGCGGAGTCCCCGCGGTCGTCCTACCGGCTCGTGCGCTACGAGGGGAGGCTCGCCGAGGCGTGTCCCGAGACGGGCCGGACCGCAAAGGACCCGGTCTGGTGTCTGGAGGCCGGCTCGATCGCGGACGGGCCCATCGCCGGAACGTGTCCCGTCGTCCACCGCGGGGCAGGGCGCGAGGTGATCCACTACGGTCTCGCCTGTGCGGTGAGAGTGGCGCCGGCGCTCGCTCCCGCGCATGGAGTCGCGTCGTGACTCTATGGCGCCTGGAGGTCCTCTCTCCCCTTCACATCGGGACGGGGCGTGCGATCGACGCCAGCGAGTGCATCCGGGAACCGGAGAGCCTCGCGATCCTCGACGAAGGCGAGGCCTTCGCGGGACTCTGCCGGATGGGCGCCGAGCCCGCTCTGGCTCTCGCGGAGAGGCGACTCTCCCTGGGCGAGGCCCTGGAGAGCGCGCCGGGCGGCGCGTCGGAGGCGCTCGCCGGAGGCGGGGTGCGCTATCGCGTGGGCGTGCCCGCGTCGTGCGCGGAGATCGTCGCGTCTCGCCGTTTCTCCATCCACGAGGCGGTGAAGGCGGCGGGGCGCGAGCCGCTCGTCCCCGGCACGTCGCTCAAGGGGGCCCTCCGGACCACGATCCTCTGGGACCTCGTCCGGCGCGCGGCGAGCGGGGATCCGCCGCGGGGCTTCGATGACTTCTTCGAGAAGGCGCGGGCGTATCTCCTGGTCGTCCTCTCGGCGCGACGGCTCGCGAGGGACCTGGCGGAGCGGTCGGCAGAGACGAATGCCTGGGGCGCGGCCCCCTTCGCGGAGTACCTCGCGAGCGAGGAGTTCCGCCTTCGTCACGGCTTCCGGGTCGGGCCCGATGAGGTCGGCTTCGTCCTGGAGGAGCTCCGTTTCCCCCCCGAGGCGACGGCCGCGGGCCGTCCCGGCGTCGAGCGGGTGCGCGAGGCGCTGGAAGGGATCGCGAGCTGGGGGCCGAGCCGGATCGGCCAGGAGCTTGCGCGACTGGCGTTCGGGCCCACGCCCACGCAAGATCTCCTGCGTGGACTGCGGGTGACCGACTCGCTCGAAGCGTCCTTGCCCTCCTTGCCAGGGGGAGGGGAACAACCCCCTCCCCCTTCCGACCGCCGGCACGGCTTTCGCGTGGCGAAAGCCGCGCCAGCGGCCCCCTCCCCTTCATGGAGGATCTTCGCCGCGCGGATCTACTCGATCGCCGGAGTCCCGGCGCGCCCGATCGCCAAGAGCGCGTCGCCGGATCTCTACGAGTGCCTCCCTCCGGGAGCTTCCTTCACGATCGAGGTCGCATCGATCCTGGAGGACGAGGACGTCGATCCCGCGGCGCGCGCCGAGTGGCTCCGCGAGAGCCGCTGCGAAGGGCGGCTCTGCCTTCTGGAGGACATCCCCGGGAAGTGCCGGGCGCGGTCGCGGAGCCAGATCGAGGACGAGATCGTCTGCTGCGAGCGCGCTCTTGCAGGCACGGAGTACCTCGCGTTCCACCGCCGGCTCCTCGAGCGACTGGAGTCGGACGATCAGTCCTTTCTTCTTCGCCTCGGCGGGAAGAACGGGTGGAACAGGAACACGGTGACCTCGCTCCTTGGCGATGACGTCGTCGCCGCGCTCCGCGCTCACTTCCGGCTCGGCAAGTTCGAAGAGGGGACGGATGCCGAGGGGCGCTCTTTCGTTCGCGCGATCGATCCCTTCCCGAAGACGCGACACGTCGTGGTCGAGGAGGACCGACCGATGATGCCCTTCGGCTGGGTTGCGGTGACGGTCTAGGGGCCGCCGCCGACGGTCGTCCCTGCCGCACTTGATTCCTTTCGCGAGACGGTGGTAGGATTCGTTTGCCTCGTAGGAAAGAGGACGAACGCACCCCTACCAATCCACCACATCACACGGTGATCCTCCTGTTCCTTGTTAACGCAAGGAACTGCCCCGCAAGAAGTTATGAAGTAATCAAAAGGGGATGCCGAGGTGGAGCGGCCGGGGAGGCCGGAGGGGCGGGGACCTGCCCTCCGGCCTTTTTT
>JACQVV010000469.1 GCA_016209595.1 Planctomycetota bacterium | reverse complement strand
GAGGATCGCGACCCCGCCGGTAAGTTTGGCGAGGCGCTCCTGGAGCTTCTCGCGGTCGTAGTCGGAGGTCGTGGCCTCGATCCGCTGCCGGATCTGGGCGATCCGGCCCTCGATCGCCTTCTTGGTCCCCGCGCCCTCGACCAGGGTCGTGTCGTCCTTGTCGACCGTGATCTTCTTGGCCCGGCCCAGGTCGGCGAGCGTCAGGTTTTCCAGCTTGATCCCGAGATCCTCGCTGATCAGCTTGCCGCCAGTCACGACCGCCATGTCCTCGAGCATCGCCTTGCGGCGGTCGCCGAAACCCGGGGCCTTGACCGCGCAGACGCGCAGCACCCCGCGGAGCTTGTTGACGACCAGGGTGGCGAGCGCGTCGCCCTCCACGTCTTCGGACACGATGAGGAGCGGCTTTCCCGAAGTCGAGATCTGCTCCAGGAGAGGCAGGAGATCCCGCATGTTCGAGATCTTCTTCTCGTGGAACAAGCAGAAGCAGTCCTCGAGCACGCACTCCATCGACTCGGGGTTCGTCACGAAGTAGGGCGAGATGAAGCCCTTGTCGAACTGGAGGCCCTCGACGAGCTTGAGCTTCGTATCGATCGCGTTGGAGTTCTCGACCGTGATGACTCCGTCCTTTCCGACGGACTCCATCGCATCGGCGAGGAGGTTGCCGATCTCCGCGTCGTCGTTCGCGCTGATCCGGCCGACGTGGGCGATCTCCTCCTTGCCCGCGACCTCCCGGCTGATCTTCTTCAAGTTCCCGACGACGGCCTCCACGGCCTTGTCGATCCCGCGCTTGACCGCCGCGGGGTTGTTGCCGGCGGAGATCGCCCGGAGCCCCTGGACGTAGATCGCCTCGGCGAGCACCGTGGCGGTGGTTGTGCCGTCCCCCGCGGTGTCGCTCGTCTTCGTGGCGACCTCGTTCACGAGCTTCGCTCCCATGTTCTGGAAGTTGTCCTCCAGCTCGATCTCTTTCGAGACCGTGACTCCGTCCTTGGTGATCTTCGGGCCGCCGAAGGACTTCTGGAGGATCACGTGCTTGCCGCTGGGGCCCATCGTGATCTTCACCGCACGGGACAGCTTCTCGACCCCGCGGCGGAGTTCCTTCTGCGCTTCATCGCCGAAGAGCAGTTGCTTCGCCATGTTCGCCCGTTCCTTTGTTGTGTCCGGCGGCCTTTTCGGTCGCCGGTATTGGTCTAGTTGACGATCTTCCCCAGGAGGTCCGACTCGCGCATGATCTTGTACTCCTTGCCGCTGATCTTGACGTCGGAGCCGGAGTACTTGCCGAAGAGGACCACGTCCCCTTCCCTCACGACGAGCGGCGTCCGGGAGCCGTCCTTCTCGAGCTTCCCCTTGCCGGCGGCGCGGACCGTGCCTTCCTGGGGCTTGTCCTTGGCGGTGTCGGGCAGGACGATCCCGCCCGCGGTCTTCTCCTCCGGATCGTGAACCTCGACGAGGACCCTGTCCTCCAGCGGTCTGACTGCCATGTCTCGCTCTCCCGTTAGAAGTCCATGTCGTCCATGTCGCCCATGCCACCCATGCCGCCACCCATGCCGTGGTGGTGCATGTCCTCGTCCTCTTCCTTCTTGGGGGCCTCGGCGATCATGCAGTCGGTCGTGAGCATGAGCGCCGCGACGCTCGCGGCGTTCTGGAGGGCCGAACGCGTGACCTTGGTCGGATCCACGATGCCCCTCTGGAAGAGATCGCAGAACTCGAGGCGGTCGGCGTCGAAGCCGAACCCGTCCTTGCCCTGCTCGACTTTCCGGGCGACGATCGCCCCGTCCCAGCCCGCGAGCTCGGCGATCGTGCGAATGGGCTTGTCGAGCGATCGCCGGATCACCTCGACGCCGAAGCCCTCGTCGCCCTGGAGCTTCAGGGACTCGAGGGCCTTCTTCGCGCGCAGCAAGGCCACGCCGCCGCCGGGGACGATCCCCTCCTCGATGGCCGCGCGGGTCGCATGGAGCGCGTCCTCGATCCGGGCCTTCCTCTCCTTGGCCTCGGTCTCGGTCGCCGCACCGACGGTGATCTGGGCGATGCCGCCCGTGAGCTTCGCGAGCCGCTCCTGGAGCTTCTCGCGATCGTAGTCGGAGGTCGTATCCTCGATCTCCCGGCGGATCTGCTTCACCCGGCCGGAGACGTCCGCGGCCGATCCCGCGCCGTCCAGGAGGATCGTCTGGTCTGCGTCCACGGTGATCTTCTTCGCCCGGCCGAGGTCGGACAGACGGACCTTCTCCAGGTCGAAGCCGAGATCCTTGAAGAAGGCCTTGCCTCCGGTCACGATCGAGATGTCCTGGAGCATCGCCTTCCGGCGGTCGCCGTAGCCCGGCGCCTTCACAGCGCAGACGTCGCAGATCCCGCGGATCTTGTTGACGACCAGGGTCGCCAGGGCCTCGCCGCCGATGTCCTCGGCGATGATGAGAAGCGGCTTCTTGGCCTTCGAGATCTGCTCGAGGAGCGGGATCAGCTTCTTGACCGCGGAGATCTTGTCCTCGTGAACCAGAATGTAGGCGTTCTCGTGGACGCACTCCATCGCGTCGGGATCGGTCACGAAGTGGGGTGACAGGTAGCCGCGGTCGAACGCCATCCCCTCGACGATGTCCACCTTGGTCTCGAGGGACTTCCCTTGCTCGACCGTGATGACGCCGTCCCGCCCGACCTTGACCATGGCGTCGGCGATCATCTTGCCCACCGCCTGGTCCCCGTTCGCCGCGAGGGCCGCCACCTGGGCGATCTTCTCCTTGCCCTCGACGTCCTTGGACATCTTCTTCAATTCCTCGACGACCTTCTCGACTGCCTTCTGGATTCCGCGGTTCAGGGCCATGGGGTTCGAGCCCGCGACGACGAATTTCAGACCCTCCCGGAAGACGGCCTCGGCCAGCACGGTCGCCGTGGTCGGCCCGTCGCCCGCGACGTCGCTCGTCTTGGAAGCGACCTGCTTCACCATCTGGACGCCCATGTTCTCGAACCTGTCGCGGAGCTCGACCTCCTCGGCCACCGTGACGCCGTCCTTCGTGACCGTGGGTCCGCCGAACCCGCGGTCCAGGACCGCGTTGTGGCCTCTCGGTCCGAGCGTGCTCTTCACGGCTCGAGCGAGGGTTTCGACGCCCCGGAGGACGGCGCTCCGCGCGTCCTGCTCGAACACCAGCTGCTTCGCCATGTCTCTCTCCGTTACGGTCCTGGTGGACTCTGTGCTGCCGGAGCGCGCATGCGCGTCCCCGGACAAGTAATCAGGTACACGCTCTGCAAACGCAGGGCCACCGGGTCATCGCCCATCTTCAAGTGCATACTGCACTATGCCACTTAGACTTACATCGTCGATCCGGCCACGCACGGATGCACTCGCTCCAACCAGACTGCCAGATTGGCAGCCGGGCTCACCCGCCGTCGCCCCGGACTGCCAAATTGACAGATGGGCCCTACGCCGGACCGATGGCGGCGCACCAGACCCGATCGTAGAATCCCTCCGCATGCTCTACGAGATCGCGGGGATCTTCCCCAACGAGCACGAGATCGCCACCCGGGCCGAGTTCCTGATGCGCTGGCTGGAGATCATGCGCCTCTCGGCCGCAAACCGCGACTGGGCGCTCTACCGGCTAGAGGTTGCCGAGCTTTCCAGGGGCTTCGGAATCGACCTGGGTCCCTTCGAGCCCTTCCCGGACTGCTCCCTCGAAGCGCTCCCGAAAGTGGGACACAAGGCGAACACGATCCGGGTCGCTCTCGCGAGCGAGGCCGAGGAAGACCTCGACGCGATCGAGGACGCGCTCCGGGCGGTCGGAGCGGAGTCGGTCGAGATCGAAGAGCAGATCGACCCGAAGGAACTTACCTCCTAGCTAGCGGGGATCCGCCCCAGCCGGACGAGCATGTCGCGCCGTCCGATCGAACATCGAACTTCCAACTTCGAACTCCGAACGCCGAACTTCGGAGTTCGGCGTTGGACGTTCAGCGTTGGACGTTCGACGTTCGGATCGAGCACGCACCGACGCGACGTGAACTTGACTCATTCGTGAGGACAAGGTCCCCTCAAGGGCCCTAGCAGGCCGTCAGCGGTTTCGCCGATACCACTCCAGCCAGTCGCCGGGGGCGCGGGGAGAGAGCCTCGTCTCGGTGATGTTGATGAGGGCCTGGTAGCACCAGAGCTGCGTTGCCCCCGACGTGAGGCCCGACGCCAGGTAGGGAACCGCGGGCTTGCCGATCATCTCCACCGTCGCCAGGGCGGTCGCGCGGAAGGGGTTGTCGTTCCTGGTGAGGAAAGGCACCGCGTAGCTCGCGCCCCGCCCGTCTCCCCAGATCCCGAGTGTGAGCAGGGCCTCCTGGCGGGCCCGTCCGGACTTCCCCTTGACGACGCTCCCCACGCCCCCCACGACCGTCGCGACGGGCCAGTTCTTGAAGACATCGAAGACCCGTTTCCGCCAGCCCGCGTCGAAGGCGGCCTTGATGCGCTTCCGGTAGTCCTCCATCTCCGGTTTCGAGCGCGCGTTCACGGTCTCCAGCGCCTCGTCCTGGGCGATCACGATGGAGAACAGGATCTCGACGGCGCGTCGGTCGGGCCCGCGCCCCTCGAGCACGGCGAAGAGCCTGTCGAGGGCCTCCCCCGACGCCCCTTCGATACGCCGCTCGAGCGCCGAGAAGACCCGGCTGTGGCGCGCATTCGAGAGCCCTTCGAGCGCCGCCCCGCGGACCCCCTCGTCCGCGTCGGAGAGGAGGAGGTCGAAGAGCGTGTCCACGAGCGAATCCCGCGGGGCGATCGGGACGCTCCGGGCGCCGAAGGCGCGCTTCTTCGGGTCCGGGTCGGCGAGGAGGGCCTTGAGCGCCGCGGTCCTCTCGGCCGGGTCGTCGGGAAGCGCGGGGTCCTCCTCCACGACCGGCCGCGGATCGGGCTTGGGGTCCTGGTTCCCGGGGTCAGGCTGAGGGTCTGGCTCGGGCTGTGGCTCGGGTTTCGGCTCGGGCTCGGGTTTCGGTTCGGGCTCGGGTTTCGGCTCGGGCTTCTCCTCCGGCTCGAACACCGGCGCCATTTTCCTCACCCAGAAGGCGATCGAATCGAGCTCCGTGAGCAAGGGATCCGCCGCGCGGGCATCGAGTTCCTTCAGGCGATCGAAGTGCGGGCGCATCCGCTCGATCTCCTTGAGCGCCTCCCGGTGCGTCATCTGACCGTCCTGGATCTTCTTGAGGAACCCGTCCGCCTTCTCGATGTCGGCGGCGCAGCTCCTCTCCAGGTCGCTCGCCTCGTCGGCAACGGCCGGCGCGAGCGCGACAACGAAGAAGAAGACCGACCAGAAGATCGCCGTGGCGCGCATCTCACTCTCCTTCAAGGAGGGATGGGTCCCATCATAGCACCGCCCCGAGTATCATGGCGCGCGATGAAGATTCTGCGGATCGCGACCCTCGTGGCGTTCCCCATCTGGGCCATGGGCTGCGGGGAGCCCGACAAGAACGGGGCGCCACCCCCGCCCGCGCCGAGCGACAATCCGCCCGCTCTTTCACCCGAGGAGGCCGCGGCGAACCGCGACTTCGTGGAGAAGAGGATGGCGCGGCTGGAGGAGATCGATCTCGCGTTCGAGCAGCGGGGCTTCGCGGACGAGGAGTTCGACCCCGCCAAGCCCCAGACCTACCTCCGCCAGGCCGCGAGCGCCCTCCGGGAGATCGCGGAGCGGCCTCCCTTCTCCGATCCGGCAAAGGCGCTCGCCTTCTCGCTCGCGGCCAAGGAGGCGGCGGAGGAGCTCGCGAGCCTCGCCGCCCGGCCGCAGGCCGACCGCACGAGGGCCCGGCAGGACTACGCCTTGATGCACTCGCACCTCGCCGAGATCCAGAAGACGCTCGCGAGGTCGCCGGACTAGACGAGCCCCTTCTCCCTGTACCAGCGGATGCTGTCCTCCAGACAATCGTCGAGCGGGAGCGTCGCGTAGCCGAGCTCGCGGCGAGCCTTCTCGCTCGAGTGGAAAACCCACCGCGTGGAGAGCCAGACGTGCGCGGCCGCGGCGCTCGCCCGGAGCCCCAGGCGCTCGAGCAGGCGAAGCGCCCGCGCCCCCATTCCGACCGCGAACACGGGGACCCGCATTCGCGCCGGTTCGACATCGAGGCTGGAGGCGATCCTCTCCATGAGTTCCGCCGGCCGAACGTCCGTCCCGCCCGTGATGTACCGCTCTCCCGGTCTTCCCTTCTCGAAGGCGAGGACGTGCCCGCGGGCGACGTCCCGAACGTCGCAGACGGTGAAGCCCCCCCGGGAGACTCGCGGGACCCGTCTCTTCGCGACCTCGCGGAAAAGGACCCCGACGCTCATCCGCGCGTCCCCGGGGCCCATGACGGTCGGCGGGTTCACCGCGACCATCTCGAGTCCATCCCCCACTCCCCT
>JACQVV010000468.1 GCA_016209595.1 Planctomycetota bacterium | reverse complement strand
CTTGCCAGGAGCCCCTCCTGCGTCTCAGGTTCGGAGGCCGCCTGGCGCCGGAGGTCTTCGAGGAATCGGTTCATTCTCTACCCTCCCCGGCGCGAGCGTCGCAGGCCGGCTCGCGGAATTCTCTGTCGACGGTGGACTGCCATGGCTTCTTGACGAAAGGCAGGAGCGCTCCACGCACCCGGGAGAGATCGACGATTTCGGGGATGCGCACCCGATACCGCCTCATGGTCTGCTCCGCGGCATTGGGCGCGAATCCCAGGAACTCCGCCACATCGGAGCTCCCCAGGGCATGGAAGACGAACCGGATCCGTAAGAGCGCCGCCCTCCGGCGCTGCTTGTCGCGCAACAAGAGATGACGACTGAGAATTGCCTGATACCGCAGGCTCGACTCGCGCGACGCAAGTCCCATCCTTCTGCGTGCCGCGTAATCCTCCCAGTGCCCGTTCGCCGCAGTTTCTGCCCTCGCCATCTCTTCCCAGAGTTCGAAGCGATTCTCGCGATGGCGGCGCTTGACGTCCTTCCACGACCCGTGGAGGCAAGCGCCGGACAGTTCGGCGCATACCTTCTTCTCGGCCTTCTCCTGCCAAGCGACGTGGCGATGGATTTGCATGCCAGCGACGAGATGGGGGTGGGTCACAGGCCCCTCGATGGGATGGAGCGCCAGAGGAGGCCGAGGGCGCGGCTGAAGTTCCGACGTAGCGGTCGCGACTCCAGAGGCGGCATCCGTCTCGTCCGTGGAGAAGGATGGACTTTCGAGCAGACCTTCGAGAGGGAGGAGCCAGGGGGGGCGCAGGTCCGGATCTCGCCACTCGAGGAGCCGTCTCTGCATGCAGACCACCAGATAGTCGACCAGAGGAAGCCCTCCGGGGCTCCATCGGGACGCCAGAGTCCCCTTCATGGCGGCCTGGCACATCTGGTTGACGTACCAGTGGAGGAACTCGCGCTTCCTCTCCTCCCTCGGGCCCGGGCCATCCGCCAGCCCGAGGGCGCGACCGGCGCTCTCATAGAAGCTCGCCAAGAGGGACGTCATCTCCCCTTGCCAGCCCTGGGCGTGCTCGTTGATTCTCTCGATCCGTCTTGCGTCGTCCGCGGCCACGTCCTTCTCCTGGATCATGGAGGTGTCACCGCTCGAGCGTCCCGCCGAGGATGCATGTCCTCATCCTCTGGTTTCCCATCTGCCCTGCTTTCCGTGCCGCCTCCTCTCGAAGCTTCTCGGCGGCCTCCGGTTTGCCTTCCGCGAGGAGGAGGGCGGCCTCCTCGACATCATTCAGGGCCTCCTCATAGAGGGCGCGGTCCTTACGCGCCCATTCGAGATGTTGGCGAGCCTGGGGGAGCTTTCCCCGATGCCGCAAGACCCTCGCCATGTTGCGGAGCGTCCAGGCCGCCGGGTTGAGCTTCGTCTTATTGGATCTCTGGGTTCCCTTCCGAAATGCCTTTCGCGCGCCATCCTCGTCGCCTTCCTCCAGCGCCAAGAAAGACAGAAGGAACCAGCGGTCCGCCTCGGCCCGGATGCTGTTCTCCCCGTCGAGGCGCGGGATCACGTCTCTTTCGAGCCTTTCAACAATCCCTCGGGCCCGGACGAGATCCTCGCGTTCCCCTTCGAGAACGTAGCGCAAGCGATGGACCTCGCACAGGAGGACGAGTTTTCCCACGGCGTGGTTGGGCGAAGGCGCGGGCGAGTCGAGATTGTGGCGGAGATTCTCTTCATAGCAGCGGACGGCGTCTCCGAATTGCCAGGCCAGATGGTGTGCCATTCCGAGATTCGAGAGGGCCCACCCTTCCGCGTAGGCATCGTGGTGTTGTTTGGCCAGTTCGAGGGCCTTCTGGCTGGTCCGGATGGCGGACTCGATCAACCCGGAGTCCATCTCGACGCGAGCCAGTCCGTTGTAGGCGATGGCGGCTAGTGGCGCGAGCTCCGGATGGATTTCGAGCATCTCCTCGGCCGTGGAGAGTGCGCCACGCGCTTCCTCGGCGTCTCCGAGGAGACCGAGGTTGAAGGCGTGCACGGTCCATGCCTCGAATCGAAGCCAGGGCGGGAGCGAAGGAAACCGGTCGGACCCGAGGACGCTGTCGAGGAGGGACCGGCTCTCCTTGGTTCCCCGGCTCTTCTTGAAAATCAATGCCTGGGCCTTCTCGACTCGCGCCGCGTCGAGGGTCCACGCATCCATCGACCCCGCGATGTCCTCGCCAAGCGCATCGTCCAGGTACTCGAGAGCCTCCGTCGCACGGTGGGCCGCAGTCAGCAAGCACGCGAAGTGCCAGTCGAGGATTCCAACGTCCCGCAGGTGGCCGGCGCGACGGAGACGTCCGAGAGCCGCGTCGATCGCTCGCTTGCCCTCGTCCCACGAATCCGCGAGACATGCCTCGAGCCCGAACTCGGCGCCCAAGAGGGAGGCCGCGCGGGGCGACTCCTCCCGAATCGCCAGATCGAGCCGCTCCCGGGCCCGCGAGGCGTCGCCGCTCCGGAGAAGTCGGAGGGCATCCGTGAGATCGATGGCCCGGAGGAGAGTGCGCGCGGCTTCTCGGGGAGCCCTTTCGGCCCAACGTCTTGCCTCATGGAGGTAGTGCTCGATGGACATGAGATCGCGGGAAAAGGCCCGGAGCGCGCTCGTGGCGCGCGAGAGGTGGAGCTCCGCCAGCCTCGCGAAGTTCGAACCATCTTCGAGCAGACGGGCCAAGCGCTGGAACCAGTCCTGGTCCAGGTTCGCCTCGCTCGCGACGAGCGCCGCCTGGATTCCCGATACTTCCGCATCCTCCAGCGGCTCGTCGCCCAGAACGCCGGCCGTGCGACTCCGCGAGATCCGATCTACACCCTCGAGAGACGGGCTGAGCACCCCCAGTTCGGTGAGGCGACCCATGAGCCGCTCCGGATCGGCCTTTTCACACCCACGGATGGAGGGAAAAAACGTGGGGCTTGCCAGGACCGCAACGGGAGCCCAGCGCCAAGTTCGCGCCAGATAGCCAGCGACGCGGAGGGCCTTTCGCTCTGGGGAGGTCAGCGACCGCCACGGGCCGTGTGCTTCCTCTCCGGCCACGGAATCGAATGGCTCACCGAGAGGATCGATCCGGACCATCAGCGCGGACCCTCTCGTGGGCACGTCGCTTTCGTCGCCGTTCCACTCGCATAGGACGAGCAGGCCCTCGGGCACCATCTGGCAGGGAAGGGACCAGGAGACCCATTCCCACACGCCCGGGGAGAGCTTCTCCACGCCAAAGACAGCGAGGACGTCGATCTTCCTCTCGCGTATCAGGCGCGCCATCGCCTCTTCCAGGGTCGCTCGATCTACGACCGGTCGCCCGGACGCGACGCGATTCCCAGGCGAGGAGCGAATGAACTCGAGCAGGGCGTATCCGCCCATGACGGCCAGTCCGGCATACGGAAGACCCGCGACGTCGAGGATCTCCTTGCCCCAGCGACAGATGTCTCTCCAGGGGCGCGCAGGCGAGGGTCGTTCGCGCGCCACGAGTCGGTCACCTTCCCAGGTGACGCCGAGGGCCTCGAGAAACGACCCGTAGGGGTTCGCGGTCTCGCCCTCCCGGGACGCGACATTCAGGACCCGCCCCCCGAATCGAGCACAGGACTCGAGTATCAGATCGGTCTTTCCCACGTGGGGAGGCCCACACACAAGAACCGAACGCGACTTGTTCCGGCTCCCGTCGTAGATCTGTTGAAGCGCATGGAGCGGATGAGGGGGCACGTTGCGACTCGCGTGGGAGACCGGGAAGCGTATCAGAGGGTGGGACGAGCATCAACACTGCGGACACGGCACCCACGGTCCCGTCACAGTCACCGTCCGCCGCTTCGCGCGTCGGCCCTGTAGCAAACAAGGCTTTAGGCTGGAGGCTGTAGGCTGGAGGAACGGCCGAGGGCGCGCCACCTGTTTCTTCCTCTGTTTCTCCTCCGGTCTCCAGCCTCCGGTCTCCAGCCTGTCTCCTAACACCTCCTTACAGATCCGCCAGGCTCAGGACGGGTTCGAGCGCGGGGCGGCGGTCCTGGGCGAGACGGCCTTCCGAGCCGGTCGCGCACCAGCGGACCTCCTCGACGTTGCCGTCGGGCCGCAAACGGAAATCGCGCGGCTCGCCGCCGCCGAGGGGGTAGTAGCCACCCGAAAGGACGCGGTAGAGATCGACTGTGCCGAGAGGCTTGCGCCCGCTCCGGGCGGGGGCGATGTCGAGGAGCCCGTTCTCGTCCACGATCTCGAAGGCTCCAGAGGTGGAGGCGAAGCCGACGTATAGCCGTTCGTCGTCCCGCACGTAGACGTCGGCCGAGAGAGTGTAGAGCCGCTCGCCGACCTGCTCGTACAGGTCGGGGCCGACGACGCGGAGCGAGGGAGCGACCCGTCCAAGGGGGTGCCGGCTGACGAAGCGGTCGGGGCTATGAACGAGGACGAGGTTCCTCCACCTCCCCCGCGCGATGGAGGCGTAGTTCGTGTGGACGACCGAGGAACGGGCGGCCACGTCGTGCAGGACGACGGGCGACTCGGCCAGGATGCGAGTCGCGCGCTCCGCCCGCGTCTCGCTCCACGTCTTCTCGATCAGGTCGTTGATGTCGGCGACGAGACAAGCCGCGGTCGCGAAGGCCTCCCCGTCCTCCGGGAGTTTCTGCGCCTTCCGCTCGGTCGCGAGCTGGCGCCAGAGGTCGGGGTCGAAGACGGTGTCGGAGGAGAAGAAGACCCGCTCCGATTCCGTCTCGACGAGGACGGAGGACGAGTAGAGGCCGTGCCAGGATGTCCCGTTCACGGCGCGGAGGGTGAGTCCGGACTCGGGGTCCACGAACGGCCGCTCGTCCGGCTCGTAATACTCGCTCTCTTCGAACGAGTAGAAGAGATCGGGATCGACCCAGAGCCCGGTGCCCGGGTCGCGGAAGAGCATCCGGGGCGGGTTGCGCTCGTCGCGGGGATTGAGGATCGCCTTGGCCCGCGAGGGCGGGACGGGTTGGTCCTGCCGGTCGACGATCTTCCAACTCGTGGTCGCTCCGGGCGGGGTCCCCGGCAGGCGGACGATCCGGAAGCGCGCCCGGGGTCCAAAGGGCCGCGCGTCGAAGTAGGTGCCGTAGGCGGTCTCGATCACGCTCTTCGAGTCCGCGGTCAGCGTCCGCTCCAGCGCCGCGCGGGAGGTCCGCTCGCACTCCGCGAGGACGTCCTCGATCGCTACAAGCGCGGGCCGACCCTCGCCGCCCGGCACGTAGTGCCGGAAGAGAGCGAGGTCGGTCAGCCAGCGGCGGTGGTCGTCGTGCGAGTGGGTGACGAGGATCCCGCGGATCCGGTTCACGCCCTCCGCGCCGATCTTGTGGAAGATGGGGACTCCGCAGTCGATCAGGTAGTCGCAGCCGCGGTAGGAGAGGCGGTAGCCGATCGAATCACCCAGCCGGCTGAACGGACCGCAGTCCCCGAGACAGTCGATCCGCAGGCCCCGCAGGCCTTTCCAGCCTACACGCGGGGCGATCGAACTCCCTGCTTCGACGGTCATGCCGCGTTCTAGAAGCGGACCCGGTCGGGGAAGAGCTCGCGCATGTACTTCTCCAGGACCTGGTTCGTCGGCCCGTAGCCCTTGTCGTACATGAAGTGCTCCAGGTCGGAGAGCATCTCGGCGGCGGACTGATAGCGCCGGTCGAGCTCGCGCTCCAGCGCCTTGTAGAGGATTCGCTCGACCTCCTTGGGGATGTCGGAAACGAAGTTCCGGATCGCGGGCAGCTTCTCGTGCTGGACCTTATCGAGGATGACCAGCGTATCGTCGTCCTGGAAGAGGCACTCGCCCGTCAGGAGCTCGAACATGCAGATGCCCAGACTGAAAAGGTCCGAGCGGGGGTCGGTCTCCTTGAAGGCCGCCTGCTCGGGGGACATGTACTGGGTCTTGCCGAGAAGGATGTCGCCCTCGCGGTTCCGCATGTAGTTCGCCGCCTTGGCGATCCCGAAGTCGGTGAGCTTCACCAGCCCCTCGAAGTTGATCATGATGTTCTTCGGGCTGACGTCGCGGTGGACGACGCCGAGGAGCTTTCCGTACTCGTCCTTCTTGGTGTGGGCGTAGTTGAGGCTGCGGCAGACGCGGCTGATGACGAAGGTGGCGAGCTCGACGGGGGGCTTCTTCGACTTGCGGGAGTGGGCGTCCATGACCTCCTGGAGGTTCACGCCGCTGATATACTCCATCGCGATGTAGAACTGTCCCTCGAGTCTGCCGAGCTGGTAGATCTGCACGATGTTTTCGTGGACGAGGTTGGCGACGAGTTTCGCCTCGCCGACGAACATCTCCACGAATTCGGCATCGGAGGACATCTTCTCGTTGATGGTCTTCACGGCCATCTTCTTGGTGAATCCCTCCACGCCGTACTGGAGGGCCTCCCACACGCACCCCATTCCGCCCTCGGCGATCTTGCGGACGAGGCGGAACCGGTAGCGGTCCAGTATCTCGTCGTTCATCTTCGCCATGATGCCTAGCCCTCTCCTATTCTCTCCCGGTCAATTGTAGAAGCGACCGCGGCTACATCCAAGCTTCCATCAGCGAGCTCCCCATCTCGCTCGCCGACGGATATCGCGCTTCGGGATCCTTCGCCATCGCTCGGGCCACCACCGCCGCCAGGGCCTCGGGGACCTCGGGACGGCGCTCTCTCACGCCGATCGGCTCCTCGCAGACGATTCGGTTCACGAGCTCCACGGAATCGGAACCCTCGAAAGGCGGGACGCCCGTGAGGAAGCAGTAGAGGACGGCGCCGAGCGAGTAGACATCCGAACGGACGTCCGCCTCCATCTCGGCGGCGAGGAGCTCCGGGGCGTGGAAGGCGAGCGTCCGGGCCGGCAGGCCGCTGTCCACGAGGCCAGGGCCCGTGCCCAGGCAGGCCCGGGCGAGACCGACGTCGGTGATCTTCACGCGGTCCTCGGGGACCGCGAGGAGGTTCGAGGGTTTGAGGTCGCCGTGGATCAGGCCCTTGACGTGGATCAGGTCGAGCGCATCGGCGAGCGCGAGCCCGAGGCGGATGGCGAGGTCCACATCGAACGCGCCCTCGGCGTCGATCCGTTTCCAGATCGCGGTCCCCTCGACGAACTCGCTCGCGAGATACGTGCCCGCGGGGTCATCCCCGATCCGGAGCGGCCGCGCAACCCAGGGGTGGTCGAGGAGCATGCTCCGCTGCCCCGCGTCGCGGAGCCGTGCGAAGGAGACCGGGTCGTCGCGGAAGCGCCGGTGGATGAGCTTCACGGCCACGCGGTTGTTCGTGCGCGCGTCCCACGCCTCGTACACGATGCCCAAGAGCCCGGAGCCAGCCCTGGAGACGATCGCGTAGCGCCCGCCGATGACCTCGGGCTCGCCCTCTTCCTGGGCCGGCGCCTGGGCCTCCTCCACGACCACGGGAACGGGCAGGGGTTCGGGCGCCGCGGCGAGCTTCGCTTCCGCGCACGGCGCGCAGAGCCGTCCGTCGGAGCGGCGGTAGACGTCGGGATGGCCGAACTCCCCTACCAGGATCGGCCCGTGGCAGTCGTGGCAGGTGCCGCCCAGTTCGAGGATCTCCTTGGGCGGAGCGAAGGCATCCGTGCGCTCGTCGAGGCGGAGCACATGGTGCCCTACGCGAATGTGGTCCCCGAAGCTCACGGAGGCGACCTGGACCTTCTGCCCGTTGATGAGCGTGTCCTTGCCCGAGCGGAGGTCCTCGACGGTGATGAGGCCGCTCCCGACCATGAGCCGGCAGTGGCGGCCCGCCACGCCGTCGCTCGGCACCTCCATGTCGCAGGAAGAGGCCGAACCGATGACGTAGAACTGGCCGTTGTTTATGAACATGCCCATCCCCTTGTCGGGCCCCGTCAAGAGGATGAGTTCGCCGACCAGCCCACCGGGCATCGTGGAACCTCTGGAACGCCTCGCTCGTATGAGTTCTTAGCGTGTCATGCGCGAGCGAGAGAGTCAAGAAGGGGAGCCGTTCCCCGGCGGGAACCCCAGGTTGTCCCATCCCCGCCGCCGGCGTACGCTGTCGGCGATGGCGATCCAACCGCGGAAGGTCTACCGGGTCCTCGTCTACACGGTTGGCGCCGTCGCGGCCGTGGGCGCCGTCTACATCCTCTTCCGCTACCGGACCGAGAAGGTCCCGGCAGGCTATACGTGCCTTTCGCCCGAGGTCGAACCCGGGAGCACCGTCCTCGTGGATCGTCTCTTCGACCTCTCGGGCGAGCTCGCGGTCGGCCAGATGGTGCGCTTCCGCCTCGCGAGAGGCGGGGAGAGCGTCCCGCGCTACGGGCGGGTCGCGGCCGTTCCGGGGACCCGGATGGAGCTCCGGGACGGCGGATTCCTGCTCGACGGCGTGGACCGCGGATTCCCCACCCCCCGGGGAGTCACGCTTCCGGGAGAAGTTTCGGAGGGCGAGGTCCTCCTGGCCTACAACGCGGCCATCACCGAGGACGGCGGCGGCACGCTCGAGACCGCGCTCGTTCGAGAGGACGACGTGGAGTGCCGGGTGCTCATGGCGCTCTGGAGGAGATAGCTCGGGCGAGATCAGTTGACGTTTTCGAGCTCAAGGTCCCGCATGTTGCGGCCGGCGACGACCTCGGTGCGGCCGTTCACGTTCCCCACACCGGATGACAGGGAGGCGAACCCGCGATATGCTGGGTCTTGGAGGCAACATGGCGTCCACCATCGAAGCGCCCCGCGATCTCATCCAGGCCTTCGCCCAGCTCTGCCTGCCCAGGACGGCGCAGGCACGGCTCGACCTGCTCATGGAGAAGAACAACGAGGGGACCATCTCGGACTCCGAGAGGGAGGATCTCCGGGCTCTCGTCGATTTGTGCCAGACGATCGCCGAGCTGAGGGGGCGAGCGCGCATCTTGCTCGACGCGGCCGCGGGATGAACGCGACGCTCGCGAGGCTCGTCCGCGAGCGAGCGCAAGAACGCTGCGAGTACTGCAAGATGCACCAGGACATCCAGGGAGCGAACTTCCACGTCGAGCACGTCGTTCCGCGTTCCCGCGGCGGAGAGACGGCGGAATCCAATCTGGCGCTGGCCTGCCCCACGTGCAACTTCCACAAGTCCGACAAGGCGGTTGCGCTCGACCCGGAGAGCGGGGAAACCACGGAGCTGTTCCATCCAAGGCGACAACGGTGGGAGGACCATTTCGTGTTCCGAGGCCTCGAGGTCCTGGGACGGACTCCCTGCGGACGGGCGACCGTAGGGCTCCTCGAGATGAACGGCGACAGACGCCTGAGAATCCGCGAACTCGAGAGGGCTCTCGGGCTTCTCGCCGGGAGCCCCTAGGGTTCATGTCCTCGTTGGCGACCTGTCAGCGCCGTCATGGGGCGTGCCGGGCGACGGGCCTTCGGCCATGTTCAAAACGAGCAGGTCCACTGCCTCGACGTCATCCCCGTCGGGTAGCCGCGCGTAGAAGCGCGTATTGTACCAGCCGACGGGCAAGTGCGCCTGGAAAGGCACCGACGCCACGTTGGTCCCGCCTTGCATCTGGCGGGCGAGCCGCTTCACGAGCTCGATCGAGATGAGCTGGAGCGGCGGCCGCTTCGATCGCTCGGTCTTGTCGGCCCCCGGCTCGCCGCCCTCGAGATCGAAGCCGGCCCATTTGATTTGCTGCCTCCAGTCGTCTTCGAACGAGACGATGTACGCATCGGACGTTCCTCCGAACTTCGGCCCGCGAAGCGCCCGGCCGACCATCTGCGTGAGGAGGATCGTGCTCGTGGTCTGGCGGGTGATGAAGACCGTCTGGACGTCGGGGATGTCGGTGCCCTCGGTCAGCATCCGGACGTTGATCAGGACGTCGAGCTCACCCTCGCGGAAGCGCTGGAGCACTCTCGCATTCTCGTCGGCGTCGCGCTTCCGGCGCTGTTCTCCGGTCGGGAGCGACGCATCCACGTGTGAGTACACGGAGTCCGCCCTGACCTTGTGCTTCTTGAGTGCCTCGGCGATGGCTTCGCACTGGAACCACCGGTCGGTGAAGATGATCGTCTTGCCGAACTTCTCCCTGTTGTCGGTGTACGCCTGGGCGATGAACGCGTTGCGCTTGGCATGGCTCGCCAGCGCGTCGATCACGTGCTCGGGGATGTCCTTGAAGGTCCCGAGCCACTTCTCGTAGTCGCGGGCCTCGAAGCTGGGCGTGACGTTGGTCTTCAGCGGCACCGCGTGCGTGCGGGCGAGGTAGCCGTGCGCGATGAGCTCGTTCGCGCGCTCCTGGGCGGGGATTTCGTCGGGAAAGAGCCTTTCCAGCCAGCCCCGCTTGCTCTCGTCGGTGTGGACCGGAGTCGCGGCAAGGCCGAGGACCGGCGTACCCTGGGCCTGGAGCCCCTGGAGGAGTTTGCGATAGCTGGGCGCCGGCGCGTGGTGCGCCTCGTCGAAGACGATGAAGAGCTTCTTGCCCGCAGCCTTGAGGAAGGCGGCCATGGGCGCGAGCTCCTCGCGGACGGCGGTCGAGATCGTCTGGAGGGTGCCGATGACCACGTCGTCGCTCGGCGCGATGTCCCGCGGAGGGAAGTGGCCCGGGGTGCCCGAGACTACGCGGAGGCGGAGCTCACGCCGCGGCTCGCGGATGGACCCGATGCTCTCGGGCCGGAAGCATTCGAACGCCTGCTCCAGCAAGTGATGCGTGTGGGCCAGCCAGAGGACCCGATAGCCGTCGGAGAGCGGCCCCTCGGCGAGGAAGCGCACGGCGGTGAACGTCTTCCCGGCCCCCGTCGGTAGCACCAGAATGCCAGCCCCGCCGCTGCGGCCGCGCTTCTCGAACCAGGTCTTGAGCTTGGCCAGCGCCTTGGCCTGAAAGGGTGCTGGCTCCTTCTGACGGGCATCACGGCACTCGGGTAACGGCCACACCTTGAAGAAGTTTCGCTTGCCCTTGTCCATCATATCTCCACCTCGTCACGCTAGGCGTCTGCCGCCGGGCCCTTGTCCTCGACGCCGTCGTTGCGGTCTCCGAGGGGGACGAGGATACGGCAAGTAACCTTCCTCTTCTACGTCGGCGCAACAAGGATAGGAGGGATAAACCCCGATCGACCTCCCTGGTGCTGTGTGTGTGTCTTGGCGGTCCGTCGAACGCAGCGCCCAGAGACTTCGCGGAGGTCAGGACTTGGGCGCGCCCTCTCGCTTCGCGATCCTCGTGGAGTGCCCGTGGAGGCGCCTCTCGCCCCGCACGAAGAGCAGAGGGAACACGATGTCGGAGAGGCAGCAGGGCACCATGACGGAGACGAGGAGAAGCACGAGGACATAGCCAAGATAGTCCTTCCAGCCAGCGAACCCGAAGCTTGCGAGGTAGAGGAGGCTCGCGGCCGAGGAGACGATTACGTGGCCGGCGTGGCTGAAGACCGACGTGCGGGAGAGGACCTCGGTCGAGGCGATCCCGGCCGCGATCCCGACGGCGAGGAAGGGCAGCACGATCCAGGGGTGCTCGACGACACAGAAGTGGAATTCCATCTCACGGCCGAGCAGGATGCCCCCGAGAAACGGGAACAGAACGTCGCTCATCTCGCAGATCACGCCCGCGCCGAGGACTCCGACGGCGACGCTCTTCGCGAGCCGGCGCTCGTACATCCAGAACATCGAGGTCGTCGCCGCTGCTGAGAGGAGGATGTGCGTCGGATGGAAGACGTGGAAGAGGTTCTCCGCGCGCTCCTCGGAAAGGACCCCGAGCACTCCCAGGACGCCAAGCGACGCCATGGCGATAAGCACGCTCCCGATCGAGTAGGGCACGTGCTCGCGGAGCTCGCGCCCGATGTGGTGATGGCCATGAGCGTGGCCGTGCGAGCCCGAACGCTCGGGCGGCCTGTCACCGCGCGCAGGGCTCAACTAGCACGCGGGCGCCAGGATGGCGCCTGGGGGAGCCCGAGGGGGCGAAGCCCCCTCCGGGAGGAGCGGAGGCCAGGAGGGCCGGAGCGACGATGATCGTCCAGTTCGCGCCGTGGGGAGGTCCGGGGGGGCGAAGCCCCCCCGGTG
>JACQVV010000467.1 GCA_016209595.1 Planctomycetota bacterium | reverse complement strand
TCCCGTCCCAGCCGGGGCCGCCGCAGGGGCCGCGGTAGCCGGCGCCGCGGACGGGGAGGCGGCCGGTGGAGGTTTCGTAGAGGATCGTGTCGACGATCTCGGGGGTCAGGTACGAGTCGCCGAGCTTCAGGCGGTCGGGGTTGGGCTCGATGCGGACGATGTGCGGATACTGGACGGTGCAGCGGAGGCACCCGACGCAGTTCTGGGGGCGGGGCATGAAGCCGCCGACGGGGCCGGAGAACACGCCGTACATGCACGGGCGGGACATGACGACCTCGAGGTCGCCCTTGTAGTGGAAGAGCTCGGTGACGAGGAGGCGGGCGAGCTGGAGGCGGTTCACGTGGACGCGGAACCGGCTCGGGTGGTCGGCGACGTTGGGCGCCGGTTCGACGTCGATATGGTAGCGCTCGTACTGGCTCACGGCGGGGGCTCGTCGGGCACGTTGGGGCGGGGATTGTACAGGATGGCGGGCTCGTCCGGCCAGCGAGAGAGAAGGAAGGGTCGGGGGGCCCGAGATCCCAGATCCAAGATCCCAGATCCGAGCGAGATCCCAGATCCCAACACGTGGGTGCCGTCTCCCCCTGTTGGGATCTGGGATCTCGGGCCCCCCGCCCCGTCCCTCTCTCTCGCTGGCCGGACGAGCCCGCCATCCTGTACAATCCCCGCCCGAACCTAGCCCGCCATCCCCCGCCTCACGTCGCCCATTCCCGGAGGTCCCCATGCGCATCCTGGCCTCGCTCGGCATCGCCCTCGTCCTGCTCTCCGCCCTCCCGAGCGGCTCCTCGGCCGCGACCGAGGAGGAGTTTGCGGTCGCGATCAACGTCGCGGGACGCCAGCGGATGCTCTCCCAGAAGTGCGCGAAGGAGGCGTGCCAGGTCCTCCTCGGCATCGAGCTCGAGAAGAGCAAGGAGAGCCTGACGGCGAGCATGGCGCTTTTCGAGCAGTCGCTCGCGGGGCTGACGAAGGGGGACGCCGAGATGCGCCTCCCCGCCCCCTCCGGCGCGGCCGCGGCGCAGGCCGCGAAGCAGGCCGCGGCGTGGACCGGCTTCAAGGCCGCGCTCGACGCCGTCCTGGCGGGGAAGGGCGAGGTGGGGGCGGTCGCGGAGACCAACCTCGACGTCCTCAGGGAGGCGCAGGCCCTCGTGACGATCCTGGAGGACGAGTACAGAGCGAAGACGGGAAAGGCGTGGGGCGTCGTCGTGGACCTCGCGGGGAAGCAGCGGATGTTCACGCAGAAAATGTCGAAGGAGTACTTCGAGATCGCGCTCAAGCACCAGGTCGAGACGCACCGCAAGTCGCTCCAGCTCGTCGTGGACACCTTCGATCGCACCTTGAAGGGCCTGGCGAACGGCGACGCGAAGCTCTCCCTCCCGCCGACGACGGACGAGCAGGCCCGAGCGCAGCTCGACGTCGTCGAGAAGCTCTGGGCGGAGTTCCAGCCGATCGTGAAGAAGGCGGTGGACGGCCAGGAGCCGACGCCGGAGGACCTCGCCCGCGTCGCGGCCCTGAGCCCCCAGATCCTCGCGGAGTGCGACAAGGCCGTGACGATCTTCGAGTCGCTCGCCTCCGGGAAGTAGCGCGACGGGCTGGCGCACCCGCGGCGGCACTGCTCGCCCCTTGACGCCGGCGCCCAGGGGCCGTATCGTCGTGGTCAGGCGAGTGGACCATGTTGGACACATGAAGATAGTCAAGATTGCCGACGCGAAGGCGCACCTGTCGCGCTACCTCGACCACGTCCGACGCGGGGGGCGCGTGAGGATCCTGGACCGCAGCACGCCCGTGGCGGACCTGGTGCCCGTCGAGGCCGACGGCGGCGGCGAGGGAGACGAGGCCCTCCTGGCCATGCAGGAGAGAAGGGGACTCGTGCGGAGGGGAAAGCGCGGCCCGATGCCCAAGGAGCTCCTCCAGGCGGGGCCGGGCGGCCCTCGCGCGGGAGTCCTCGACGCCCTCCTCGCGGAGCGCAGGGAGTCCCGATGAGGTTCTGGGACTCGTCGGCCATCGTACCCCTCGTCGTCGAGGAGGCGGCCAGCCGCTCCTGCCGTGACCACCTCCGCGCCGATCGTCAGGTCGTGGTCTGGTGTCTGACGCGCACGGAGGTCTTATCGGGGCTCTGCCGCCGTCGCCGCGAGGGAGGCCTCAGCCAGGAGGATCTGGCGCGGGCCGAGTCCCGACTCGAGAAGCTGGCCGTCCGGTGGGACGAGGTGGATGCCGTCCTGCCCGTGCGGGAAGCCGCCGAGCGACTCCTCCGCGTCCACGCCCTGCGCGCGGCCGATGCGCTCCAGCTCGCCGCCGCGCTGGTCCTCGTCGATCATCGGCCCCGGCGTCGCCCGTTCGTCAGCCTCGACGAGGGCCTTTCCGCGGCGGCCGCCGCCGAGGGGTTCGAGGTGCTGGTCCCGCGAGGGTAGGCGCGGATCAGGCCGGAGAGTTGGGATTGGTTTCCTCGGCCGAGCGAGGGATCAGTCGGCCCCCAGGTGGAAGAGGCCGTCGGCTCCGAGGTGGAGCTGGTCCCGATAGTGGTCGAACCACGTCTCGACCTCGCGATAGAAGACGGTACTTGTCCAGGAGAAGCCGGATCGGACCTGCCTCGGCCCGCCGAAGAGTGGTCCGTAGTGGAGATGATAGCGAGGGACGTAACCGAGACTCTCCCTGGAGGAGCCGCCAACCCGGACGTACGGCATGACCTTTTCCCTTGACCTGAACCTCGTGACCAGTCTTCGCGCCCTCGGATCGAGTAACCCTCCGATGGCGTTGGAGGCGATCCAAGAGCACTCCATGTCCTCGATCGTCATGTACACAAGCTGGCCCTTCGCAAGGACGCCGAGGACCCGCACATCGCGCGCCGGGCGAATCGCGCCGACGCGACGGAGCACGAGGCGCTTGAACGGGCCGTCGGCAGGACGAGCAGCGATATCGGTCAGAATCTCGTACGCGCGGGGGTCCGCCGGGTTGCCGTCGCCCGAGGCCGTGCAAACGACGACGAGGGCCGCCGTTCGACGGACGGCGTCCTGATTCGAGTCCAGAAGTTCCTCGACGAGGCCTCGATCGCACACGGCGATCCGCCGAAGCGTCACCTCGAAGTTCAGAACGCTCGCCCAGTTCGAAACCTCCAGGTCGGCCAGGGCGATCTGAAGGTCCACGGCCGGTATCTGTGCGAGCCTGGCCGCCCCCGCGCAGAGGATGCTCGCAAGGGCTACGTGCAGTGCGACGACCCGCACCGGGCGCGGCGACCTCCATCCGACCACCAGAGCCCGGAGAAGGACGTACGCACCGGGGATCGCCACGGCGAGGACGGAGACGAGGTGCCCGGTCCTGTCGACGACTGCCTGGACCGCCAGCCAGAGCCCGATCCCCGCCAGCGAGAGGAGCGCTCCCAGTCGTACCCGCGGCCGCACGGGGACCTGGAATTGGGGACGCGCCTCCGACCGCGTGCTCCCATCCTGTTGGGAGTCTGGAGGCCCCGACGGATCGAAGGGCCTGGTCACCGGTCCTCCCCATGCAAGGTCATGGACAGATAGTCGACGGGCCGGCCCTCGCCAGGCAGATGGAATCGGCCGTCCTCACCCAGGTAGAGGAGGTGGTGCAGATGCTCGAACCACGTGCAGGGGTCCCCCATGAACCGACCACGGCGGAGGCTGCCCTCGGACGGGAAATGGCGGTTCACGGTACCCCAGGGTTGGGGCGAGGTAAGGGGCTGGTACCCTCGTGGCCAGATCGGAGCAGGGATGAGCCGAGCGCTTGGGTAGGTCCGGTCATCGATCATCCAACACTGTGACTCGTACACCGATTCGAACGCCCCCTGGCAGAGCCTGCGCCGAATGGCGGCGGTCGCGGCCCGAGAACACCTCCACTCCGTGCTCGTCGACTGTTCCCGAAACGCCAGGAACTCGGCCCGCGCCAGGAGCCCGAGCACGCGCACGTCGGGCCTCCGGATGGCGCCGAGGCGCTGGACGACCAGGAGCTTCATTGGCCCCGCGGGCCCATCCACGATGGACGCCAGCTCATCCAGCGCCCGGACCGGGGCCCGCTCGCCGCGCTCGTCCGACCTGGCCAACTCGACCAGGGCCAGAATCCCGCTCGCATCGCCCAGATCGGCGTAGGAGAGGACGCCGAGGGCTCCAGGATCGTCCTGTTCGATGCGACCGAGCGCGAATTCGAGCCGTAGCAGGTCCGTCCAGCGCGCGGAGTCGAACTCTGCCAAGGTGATCTCGATCTGCACGCGCGGGATCTGCAGGCATCGCCAGGTCGCAACCCCGATCGCGGCGGCAAGGGCGGCATGAACCAGCGCGATGCTCGCTGGCCGGGGGGCCCTCCATCCGACGACCAGGGCGCGGGCGAGCAGATAGGCCGCGGGGAGGGCCACGGCGAAACCGGAGAGGAGGGATGCCGTCGACTCCATCGCACCGCGCACGACGAGCCAGAGCCCGCAGCCCGCGAGCGCAACGAGGGCCCCCAGCCGGACCCTCGGCCTCACGGGGAACTGTCTCCCCTGGGGCGATTCGGACGACATGGGAGGCTCCGATCAGGGACTCCCCGGCACTGACCTCCATGATGCTACGTGGGCTCCTCGCCGCTGGTCAAGCGGAGGGATGTGCGCGAGTACCTGACCAGCCTTGCGGGACGGAGGGGTGGGATTGGGTCGTCCGTTGGAACCGCCAAGACGCCGAGGACGCCAAGGGCGTGGTTCATGCCCTGTGGCCCTTGGCGTCCTCGGCGCCTGCCTTGAAAATGGCCTTGCAGGAGGAGCGATCGATCCTGCGCCTCTTCTATGCCGCATCCTCCTTCGGGGGGTCGTTGATCTGCGTGAGATCGACCTTGAATCCGAGCTTCTCGAGCTGCTTCACGCAGCGGCT
>JACQVV010000039.1 GCA_016209595.1 Planctomycetota bacterium | reverse complement strand
GTTCGTGACCGTGGTCGTGTTCCGTGACCGTGACCGTGTGCGTCTGCGTGGCATACCTCGTCGGGGCCGGGGCAAGCTTCGCTACGACTCGAGCTTCCGGCGGACCTCCTCGGCATGTTTCCTCTCCGCATCCAGCCCGATCTGGCCGTAGATCTGGACGGCCCGGTCGGCCTGGTCCTTTCCCTCCTCGCGGCGTCCCGCCGCGAGGAGGGTCTGGGCGAGGAACGAATGAATGCGGGCGGCGTCGGCCGCCATGCCGATCTCCTCGTAGATCTTGAGGCAGGACGCGAAGCAGCTCTCGGCGAGGTCCAGGCGGTGGCTCTGGAAGTAGGCCCAGCCGATCCTCTCCTGGCACCGGCAGACGCCCGCGGCATCCTGACCCTCGTGATGCTTGGCGAGGGCCCGGCCGAAGCTCTCGATCGCCTCGTTCCACTCGTTGCGCAGGAAGTGGACCCCGCCGATCCCCTCGTGGGCGCGCGCCGCCTCGTGCGGATCCCCCCCGTCTTGCAGCGCCTTCAGGTTCTGCCGGAAGAGCTCCAGTGCCCTCTTCTGGTTTCCGGACTGCAGGTACGCCGCGGCCAGGTTGCCGGTCGCCCGAATCGTGTTCTCTTGGTCCCCGTCTCTCCGGAAGCCTTCCATGGCTCGATGGTATGCCGCAGTTGCCTCCCTGTAGCGTGCTTCCTTGAAGTGGATGCCCCCGACCTGGAGCTCGTAGGCGCCAAGGAGTCCCGGGTCGCCCTCGCGCTCCGCGAGCCTGGTCCCTTCGCGAAGGCATGCCAGGGCCTCCGCGTTCCGGCCGAGGTAGCCGAAGATGCTCCCCACGAGGTAGTGGGGTTCGATCATCTCTCCGTGCTCGCGGGACCACGCGGCGAGCGAGGCCGGCATGTCGAGCTCCGGGACCTCGGGGTCGGGTGGCGGCGTCTCGATGCGCTTCCAGCGGCACAGATCCTCGAGCACGGCCACGGGGTCGGGTCCGGCCCAGGCGCAAGCACCGGCGCCTTCCCAGGGCGAGAGCCCCGCCTCGCCGGTGACGAAGGCGGGTCCGCGCGCCGCGGAGGTCGCCGCGAGCGCCTTCGACAGGAAGGGGCCCTTCGCGTCCGAGGGCTCGACCCCGATGAGGAGGGGATGGAATCGTCCCAGGAGCGCGACGAGTGTCTGGGAGCGCAGCGATCGGGGAGGCAACTCGACCTCGAGTAGTTCCTCTCGCAGGCTCTGGGCGCGCTCGATCGAACCCTGGAGCTTGAAGACGTGGGGGGCCGGGCGTTCCTGGTCCTTGGCATAGTGGTGGTAGCTGTCCTCCCCGGCAAAAACCGAGAAACCCCGGCCCCAGGCCAGGCCTTCGTCCTGGAGGGCGCGCTCGAGGCAGCCGTCGGTATTCAGCGTGACCACCGCCTGGGCGTGCCCCGCGGCGACGAGGCGCGCGATCAACCGGTGGCCGCGATTGGGACGGCGCCGGAGAAGCGGCAGGAAGATCTCCAGGAAGGTCTCCGACAGGCCCTGGAAGAGGAGTCCGAGGATGAGATGGGGAGAGGGTCTCGTTTCGAGAAGACGCTCCACGTGGGTCGTCAGGCCGGGCCTTAGCGCCCCGATCGCGTGGATCACGGCTGAGGCGATGTCGTCCGGCCGAGGGATCGAGGTCGGGGGAAGCGCGGAGAGTCCGTGGCCCGTGACGATCAGGAGCTCCCTGCGGTCGAGCAGGTCGTGAAGCGCTTGTCGGTTTCCTTCGGGCGTCATCGGGGGTCTCTGGACGAAGTATTCTAACCAGGCTCCAGGCTGGAGGCTGTAGGCTGGAGGAACGGCCGAGTGCGCATCGTCTGTCTTGTTTTTCCTCCGGTCTCCGGCCTCCGGTCTCCAGCCTGTCTCCCATGGGGTCTCGGAGAACTGCCCTCCCCGCTTGGACTTCTGGCGTTTTGTGCCGTAAGGTGAGGGTAGGAAGGAGAGCCGCTCCCTTGACATCCCGACCTCCGGTTGCCCGCGCCGACCTCCACGTCCATAGCTCGTTTTCAAGGGAGAGCTTGGGTGCAGGCCCATGGCGCGTTCGATTCTCCGCGACGCTTTGCCCCGTGGAGATCTACCGCCGGGCGCGGAAGGCCGGGATGGACTACGTCACGATCACCGATCACGACACGATCGACGGCTGTCTTTCGCTTCTCTCGCGACGACCCGACCTCGAGCCGCGAGTGATCGTCGGCGAGGAGGTCACGAGCTACTACCCGGGCTCGGGGGCGGAGCTCCACATCGCCGTCTACGGCCATGACGAGGCCCAGCACAGGACGATCCAGCGCCTCCGGCGGAACCTCCTGGATCTGATCGAGTACCTTCGATCGGAGCGACTCGTCTACGCGCTCAACCATCCCATCTGGGACTCCCGGGGGCGGCCCTGGTCGCTGGGGCGTGTGCGCGAGCTCCTGTCCGTGGTGCGGGACCACTTCCCCGGGATCGAGACGAGGAACGGCGCCTCGCTCGAGTACCAGAACCGGGTCGCGACCCGGATCGCGAGGCGAATGGCCTCCTTCGTCATCGGCGGCAGCGACACGCATACCGACCAGGTGGGCTACGCCTACACCTGGGCTCCGGCCAGGACGAAGCGGGAGTTCCTGGAGGCGATCGCCGAGGGGAAGGGGCGGGTCGGCGGGCGGCAGCTCACCGCGGGCTTCTTCGCGCGCGAGACGCGCCTTCTCCTCCTCCGGAACTTGAGCGGGCCCAGGCGCGTCGTGGGGGCCCTCTCCGGCCGCGCACTTGCGGCGTTCGCCGATCTGGTCGAACGAAGGCTGTCCGCGCTGGTCGCTCATCTCTACCTGCGCGCGCAACGGACGGTGCTGTCGGCCCGGCACCGGCTCGCTGCCCTGCGTCTCTCGGAGTCGTGACGGCCGGCCTGCGGGCACACTCAGGGTCACGTCAAAGTCGGCTTGATCGGACTCGTACCCGTAGTCGTTGTCGTACTCGTCGTCGTTGGCGTTGTTGGTCGAGGTGGCTTCCCATTTCGATCACGAGGACGAGTCCGAGACCGACTACGAGTCCGAGTCCGAGTGCGAGAGGAGGTGACCCCTGCAGGTCGCGGTCCAGGGTTTGGAGGACTTTGACGAGGCTCGGCGTGTACACTGTCGGCCGATATGATGAGGACCAGCGCCCCGATCGAGCCCGCGGCGAGTTTCCTCTACCGGGGCCTGCTGCGCCGCGCTTCCTTTCTTTCCGAGGCCGAGGCGGTCCACGCGAGGGTCGTCGCGCTGGCAGAGGCCGCCGGCCGCGCGCGGGCGCTCCGAGAGGCGGTCGGGCGCCTCTTCCGGTTCCGCCACCCCGCGCTCGCACGGACGGTCCTGGGAATCCGGTTTTCGAACCCGGTCGGCCTCGCGGCGGGGTTCGACAAGGACGGGCGCCTCGTCGAGATCGCCGGCTCGCTCGGGTTCGGCTTCCTCGAGGTGGGCTCCGTCTCCGCCCGTCCCTGGAAGGGGAACCCACGACCCAGGCTCTTTCGCCTCCCCGCCGATCGGGCGCTCGTCAACCGGGTGGGGCTTCCGAGCGAAGGGGCGGAGGTCGTCGCCGCGAGGCTTGCCTCGTCGCGCCGCGAGGTCCCGGTCGGGGTGAACCTCGTCAAGACAGCCGACCCGTCGATCCTGGGCGACCGGGCGATCGACGACTTCCTCGATTCGTACCGGGTTCTCGCGCCGATCGCCGACTGGATCGTGCTCAACGTCTCGTGTCCGAACACGGCGGACGGACGGACGTTCGAGGACGAGAGAGCGCTCGCGGAGCTCCTCGCGGCGATCGAGGACGTCTCTCGGGGGTTCCGGGACAACTGCCGCCCGCCTCTCCTCGTCAAGTTCTCCGCGGACCTCGCGCCCGAGGAAGTCGAGCGCCGCGTGGAGCTCTCCCTCGCGCGAGGCGTCCGCGGGTTCGTCCTGGCCAACTCTTCTCTGGCCCGACCCGCGAGGCTCGCCACGCCAGAGCGAGAGATCGAACGGATCGGGCGCGGGGGACTCACCGGGAAGCCGATCCTCGATCGCGTTCTCGAGCTCGTCGGAGCCGCGCGGCGCGTCGCGGGGCCGGACGCGGTCGTGGTGGGAGTGGGGGGGGTGATGGGCCCGGCGGACGCCGCGCGGCTGTGCGCCGCCGGCGCGGACCTCGACGAGGTCTCCACCGGGCTCGTCTACGAGGGCCCCGGACTGCCCGCGCGGATCAACCGGGAGCTGGCAAAGAGGTAGAAACGTCAGTCGGAACCCGACCCGGACCCTTCGACGAGATAGATCTCGATCTCCTGGAGGTTCTTCACGCCCGCGCGCTCGAAGACCTCGCGCTGGTCTCCCGCGCCGGTGAAGAGGTCGACGTGCCGCCCTCGAATCCCTCCGCCGACGTCATGGGCCCGGAAGCGACCGTCGTGGACGCTCCCATCGGGGAGCCTCGCGCCGTCCATCGCCCGGATGTAGAGCTCGCTTCCGATCGGGACGACCTCCGGATCGACGGCGACCGAGCGGAAGGGGACGAGCGGGATGTTCCTCACGCCCAGGCCGAAGGGAGCGTCCACGACCTCGAAGCGGCCGTCGCCCGCCGCGTTGAGCACCCGCCCGTCGCGGAGCTTCGCGGTTCCTTCGAGGGCGAGGGCCTTGGCGAAGGCAGCCGGGAAGCGTCCGAGTTCCTTTCCCTGCGGGTCGAGGACCGGAGTGTCCGCGGGGCCGTTGTAATCTTCCTCGCGGGCCATCCAGTAGAAAGTGACCTTGAACGTGCCGATCGAGCGCGGCCCGCGGCCGGTCCTTCCCGCCGGACGGGGATCGGCCAGCCGGACGTAGTTCGCATGGACCCACCCCACGTCGGGCGGTCGGGTGGCGCCGTGGGCGATCTTGTACCAGCGTCCCTGGACCTTGAGCACGAGGACCTCTTCGCCCGACGAGAGCACCGCGAGCGAGGAGGCCTGGGTCGTCGGCTCGGCCCGGACGTTCAGGCGGCGGGCGGTCACGGTCCCCGCGCGCCCCACGGGTGAGCCGCCGGAGGGGTCGATCCGGCTCACCCACTCGGCCGAAACCCATCCCTCGATCCGGCTCTCACCCCGGGCGAACGAGACCCGGACCCATCCGTCCCTCTCCTCCTTCACCTCGGCGCGGTCGCCGGCCGAGAGGGTCGCGGTCGCGTCCGAGCTTTCCTGAGGCTCGTCGCGGACTTTCAGGATCCGCGCGTGGACAAGAACCTCGTCGGCGGCCGCGGGGAGAGCGAGAGCGGCGATGAGAATAGGCAGGGGCGAGCGTCGCATGGGAACCCTCCAGTGAACCGCGGGACTCTACCCTGCTTCCCGGGGGTCGTCCAGCGGAGCCGCGAGCCCGGGTGCATGACCGTTCTTGCGTGACCCTCAAGAGCCGACATACCCCTCGGCGTTTAGCATGTAGCATTTCCGGTTGCTGTTGCTGTTTCCCGTTCTTCCGCAGCGCCAAAACGCGAAATGGAGAACAGGAAACAGGAAGTATCACGCTGAACAGGAAATGGGGGGCACCTGCGCCGCCCGGGCTACAGGGCGTCCCCCTCAGGGACCCTGCATGAACGGTCATGCAC
>JACQVV010000474.1 GCA_016209595.1 Planctomycetota bacterium | reverse complement strand
CGGTATCTCTCGTCCCAGTCGGGGTCCACCATGAGCCCATCCAGGAACCCTCCCCTTTCGCTTCGCTCAGGGCAAGCTTGGTCCGGGTTCATGGATGGGCTCTACTCCTCGCGCCGCGAGAGTTCTCGGAAGGCGACCTCAGCCACGCCGCCCGATTCGACCACGACGTCGAGGGTCGACGGCAAGAGCGCCGGGTGCCAGAAGGTGAGGCGGTACGCGCCGGCCGGGACGCCCGCGATCTCGAACCGCCCGCGCTCGGTGGCGGCAAAGTACGGAGTCTCGACGACGACGATGTAGCCCCGCATCGCGGAGTGGATCCGGCAGCCGAGCAAGAGCACGCCCGGTTTCTCCACGCGGACCGTCTTCGCCTCCTTGAAGGTCAGGTCCAGGTTGAGCGAGTCGTCCGCCGTCCGGACGTTGTGTTCGACCGAATCGCTGTTCGTGAACCGGATCTCGGTCCCCGCCAAGACGACGAGGAGATCGGGGACGAATTCCTGGTCGATCTGGTCGAGTACGGCCGGCTCGGCCGGGGGCGGGAATGTCTTGCCCTCGATCCGCTCCACGTAGACGGCGGCCGGGCGGGACTTCGCAAGGCGGTGATCGACGATGCCGCGGATCGTGCCGGATCCAGGCTCGTCGGCTGCGGCCTCGCCCACGGTCGCGGCGAGGGCGAGAAGAAGCGCGAGTGCGCGAAGGGCATGGAGGATCATGGGCTGCTCCCTGGAGGAACGGGATCGCGCCGCGTCCCTCTTACCCTACCACAAGTGGTTCACCTGATCGTTGCCGACGCCCCGGACGCTTGCGGCCACCCCGTTGCCGGGGAGTCCCTTGGCAAGGAGAAAGAAGCGCCTCAAAGAGACCAGTAGTCTCAGGACAGGCACTGGGAATCCCACTCCGGCCGGGCAATATCCCCCACCCGCTGGCCGTCGAGATCGCGGCGGTGGGGCCCAACGGGCCTGGTTCACTCGGCACCTGGTTTGCAACCTTGAAACAGCCAGACGCGCGATCCTCGCCGTCTCGCTCGGGGGATAGACCAACTTGAGCAACGACCCCTCGTCCCAGCAAGCACCGTTCCTGCTTCAGCATGAGGACCACCGCCTGAGGGCCAGCGTTCCGTGGATGTTGCGCCTCCGCTGGGTGGCCGTGTTCGCGGTCCTCGTCGCGGCCTGGCTCTCCGGTCCGATCACGCAAATCATCCCCTCCGCGGCTCCTCTCTTCGTCATCGTGGCGATCATGGCCGTCTTCAACGCGGGACTCCACGTCTGGATGAAGAGGGGGGGCCAAACGAGCGCACTCGCCCTCCGTCACCTGACGCGCCTGCAGATCGCGGCCGACCTCCTCTTCCTCACGGCGCTCCTCCACTTCGCGGGAGGGATCGAGAACCCGTTCTCGCTTCTCTACGTATGCCTCATCGTGATGAGCGGCATCCTTCTCTCGCCCAGGGAGAGCTATGGCGTCGCGGCCGGCGCCACGGTTCTCTTCGCGAGTCTCGTCCTCCTCGAGCAGCAGGGCGTGCTCGACCACTACCACCTGCGTTGCTATCCGCACGGCATGGCCATCGTCCAACGTGCGCCGGGGGAGGCCGAGGTTCTGCCCAACGACAAACCGCACAGTTCGCTCCAGGTGCCCGGATTCCTTGGCGCCTTCGTTCTCACCGCCTTTGTCCTCTGCTACTTCACCGGTCTCGTCATCCGTGCCTTGAGGCAGAGCCTCGACCGGATGGCGGAGGAGAACGCGTGGTCACGGACGATCACGGAAAGCATGAACGAGGGAATGGTTTGCTTCGACGGCCGGGGCCAGATGATCTCCTGCAACAGCGCCGCCCGCCGGCTCCTGGACTGCGGAACCCGTGACCCGACGAGCCCGTGCTGGTGCGGCACCGAGAAGGTCAACTCCTCCAACGTGGGCCAGATCGTGAGCGAGATCCTCGCCGGCCGGAAGGGCCAGGTCTTCCACGAGAGCACTCGCGGGCAGCGGACGCTCCTAAACTCCTTTTGCCCCGTTGTCGGAACGGCGAGGGAGCGCGCGGGTGTCGTCTGGGTCCTGGTGGATCTCTCCGAGGTACGCCGCCTGCAGATGGAACTCGTGCAGCACGAGAGGAGCGCGGTGCTGGCTGAGATCTCGGCCTTCGTGGCGCACGACGTGGGGAACCTCCTCGACGGGACCCTGAACGGTCTGCGGATCCTCGAGCAATCGGCCTGCGACGCACACGAGTGCACGAAGTGGGCGCGAGAGCTCCGCGCGAGGGTGGAACAGGTCCCTGCCGTGATCCGGGGCCTCGTCGAACTCTCGCGCCGGAAGATGCTCCAGACGGAGAGAATCGGCGTGAACGATGTGGCCCTCCAGGCGTTGCGAATGGTGAGCTTTCGCGGCCAGCAGCGCAACGTGCGCTGCGACGTCGTCACGGCCGAGGTTCCTCCCGTGGACGGGGACCCCATGTACCTCACGATGGCGGTGGTGAACCTGCTCGTGAACGCCTTCGATGCGGTCCGCCCGGGGGGGAGGATCCGGCTCGAGGTGCGCCGGAGCCCGGACGACCCGGGCAGGGTCGAGATCGTCTGCAAGGACGACGGCTGCGGCATTCCCCCGACCGACCTCGAGCGCGTCTTCGAGCCCTTCTTCACGACCAAGGCCGAGACAGGGGGTACGGGTCTGGGGCTCACCATCGCCCGGCGGATCGCGCTCGAGCACAAAGGCGACCTTCGCGCGACAAGCGTTTCGGGCCGGGGAAGCACATTCGTCCTGTCCCTACCGGCCGTGGAGGACGCGCGATGCGAGGTCGCATTCTCGTCGTCGAAGACGACCGTCTAAAGAGGCTGACGCTCGAGAAGCAACTGGGAGACGCGGACCACTCGGTCGTCTCGTGCGACAACGCGTTCGCCGCGATCGCGGCCGTCGAGGAGGGACCCTTCGACGTCGTCCTCACGGACCTCCGGATGCCGGGGATGGACGGCGTGTCTCTCCTCAAGAGGGTAAGGGAGATCGCGCCGGAGACCCACGTCATCGTGATGACGGCATACGGATCGATCCAGAACGCCGTCGAGGCGATCCACGCGGGAGCCTCGGACTACGTGACGAAACCCTTCACCTTCGAGGAGATCGATCTCAAGATCCAGCGCCTGGTGGAGCACTCGCAGACCGTGCGCGAGGTGCAGGAGCTCCGGGCTCGGCTCTCGGATCGCTACAGCCTCGACCGCATGATCGCCCAGTCGAAGTCGATGCGGGAGGTCTTCGATCTGGCCCGAGTGCTCGCGGTGCAGGATGTGCCTATTCTCATCCTCGGCGAAACGGGCACGGGAAAGGAACTCCTCGCGCGAGGCATCCATGCGACGAGCCCCCGGGCGAGAGAGCCTTTTGTCGCCGTGAACTGCGCGGCGCTGTCTCCCCACATCGTCGAGAGCGAGATCTTCGGCCACGAGGCCGGGGCGTTCACTGGCGCGCTTCGCCAGAGGCGAGGGCGGATCGAGCTGGCAGGAAAAGGGACCCTCTTCCTTGACGACATCGACGACCTGCCCCTCGACTTCCAGGTGAAACTCCTCCGGGTGCTCCAGGAGCGGGAGTACGAACGCGTGGGGGGGGAGGCGATGCTCCAGATGAACGCTCGGCTCATCTCTGCGTCGAAGCAGGATCCGAGGCAGCTCGTGCAGGAAGGCAAACTTCGCGCGGACCTGGCATACCGGGTCGATGTGGTGCGGATAGCCCTCCCCCCCATCCGGGAGCGGAAGGAGGACATCCCGATGCTCATCGCCCACTTCAGCGCACGCGCTGCGAGCCCCCGGGAGTTCTCGTGCGACGCGATGAGGATTCTCCTCGACTACAACTGGCCCGGGAACGTCCGGGAGCTCGAGAACGTTGTCGCCCACGTCCATGCTGTCGGCCGCCCCGGCCAGGTCTCCATCGACGATCTCCCGGCCTATCTGAAAGAAGGCGACCGAGAAGCGCGTCCGTTCGCTCTCCACCTAAATGGGCGCGAACGGATCGACCTTCCCGCCATGCTCCGCGCGATCGAGGAGGCGTGCGTGCAGTGGGCGATGGTTCGGGCGAAGGGAAACCAGTCGGCGGCCGCCGACATGCTCGGCATGCCGAGAACAACCCTCCGCCGGTTCCTGACCGCCCCGGAGGCGAACCCGGCGGTCGATCAGGCATAGAGGCGGTCGGAGACCTGGCCACAACGGCCATCTGACCTTTCTCTCTGGCGCGGCATGGCTTGGGAGGGGCGTCCCGGCGCCCCTGGATCGCCGAGATGGCCGTAGTGGAACGCTCCGGGTACGTTCCGCGCGTTCTCCGTGGCCGGGCCAGGGCCGAAAGCCGGGGAAGCTCCGGCCGGCCATTGTAGATGGGGAGAAGGGCACGACCCTTGCTAGCCGGATCCTTGCGTGTCCTTCAAGTGCGTTACGGGGTGCACGCGTTGCTGCGAGGATCCGGCCTGTCCGCTGGAGCTCACCGTCCTCGACATCGCCCGCCTGCTCCGACATCTCCGGAGCCCGGGATCGACCTTCTACGACACCTACTGCACCGTCCTCTGGAATCAGATCCCGCAAACGCGGTGGTTCGTGCCGGCGGTGGGCCTCGCCTTCCCCTGCCGATGCCTCGATGCCGGCCGGTGCAGGGTCTACGATGTACGTCCCCTGCGCTGCCGGCTCTTCCCGGAGCACCTGCTGACTCGGCGGGACGCCCTCGCTCAGGACTACGCGAACCAAGGCTACCGTTGCTTCGAAGATGGCACGGCGTCTGGAGAGCCCTGCATCGCGAAGGAGCTCGCCGCTCTCCTGGGCCGCGAAGAAGCGGAGAATCGAATGACGGCGGCCTACTTCGGGAACGGCGCCCGGGCGGTCGAGCTGGCACAAGATACCTTCGCTGCGATCCTGGGGGGCGTGCGGACGCTCCCCCCGGGCGAGAGGGCCGCCGCTCTGCGATGCCGGTGCACCGAGGCCATCGACCTCTCTCACCGGAGAGCCGTCGAGTCCCTCTACCGCGAACGCGTAGTCGCTCTGGCCGCCTCCCCCGTGTCGCCATGAATCGAGCTCAATCTCGAGCGGGTGTTCCGTCGGATCTGAAGTGCGTTCTCCGCCGGCGGCGACGGAGCGCGTATCGCCCGCTGCCAGGCCCGGCGACGTGGCCGGTTCGGCCTCCTCCTCCAATCGCTTGCCGGAGAACGGGTTGGCAGATCCATCGGAAGCGCCCCCGCCCCGCGAGTGTCCGCGACGGCCATTCCTCGGCTGAAGTGGCGCGGGCGCACTGGAGGAGGCTGTGACGCAACTCTTAGCAGGCCAGTGACTTGGCCCGCAACTTGTCTGCACGGCTCTTGGCCAGGAAAGAGGTACGGAATCTGCATAGGAGGTTCGCGAGTGTCGAGGAAGCCCATCTCACGGAGACAGACATGAAGCTCTCGGAGTGGAAGCCGAGTCGCAGGACCTTCTTGCAGATGTCCGGTGCCGCCGCCGGAGCCGCCGCCACGCTCGCGCGCATCGCACCTGTCGAGGCGAACGAGTGGGAAAGGCTGACGGGCAAGTCGGGATCGAGTCCCGATCCCACGGACGATGTCCAGATCGTCCGCTCGGTTTGCCTCATGTGCCACGGCGGATGCGGCATCCAGTGCAAGATCAAGGCGGGGGAGCTCATCAAGATCGATGGCAACCCCTACCACCCCAATACCTACGACTACGTCGCCAAGGGAGACCTCGTCGAGGAGGGGGATCTCGACGCCGGGCCGGAGGGAACCGACCTCGGCTCCGTCTGCCCCAAGGGCCAGTCGGGCGTCTACGCGCTCTATAGCCCCGCCCGCCTCACCCATCCATTGAAGAGGATCGGGCCGCGCGGGTCCGGGAAGTGGAAGGCCATCACCTGGGACGAAGCGCTCGGCGAGATCTGCGATGGGGGCCACCTCTTCAAGGACGTTCCGGGAGAGGAGGGGAGGCAAGTCGAGGGTCTCAAGGCGATCCTGAATGACGAGACGCCCATCGGACCGGAGGACTCCGCGTACATGGACGAGGCCCCTCCGGACGGCTACGGACCCAGGCGGAACCAGTTCGTCTGGGCCCACGGGAGGAACGAACAGTCTCCGCTCACGCCGCGCTTCGTCAAGGAGGCCTGCGGCGTTCCCAACATGCTGAACCACTGTAGCCGCTGCGCCGGCACCTTCTACAACGTCATCGAGCACTTCCTCAACCTCCCGCCCTACGAGATCGGGGCCTACGCCGACTACGAGTACTGCACGTATCTCATCAGCGTCGGTTCCAACATCACGCACGCCGACTACCCGATGCAGACCCGCTGCCGTTATCTCCAGAAGTTCGCGAAGCGCACCGGGCCCGGGGCGAAGGAATTCAGGCACGTCGTCGTCGATCCCTGGCTCTCTCCGGCCGCGGCCAAGGCCATCCATTCCGGAAAGGGCGAGTGGGTCCCCCTCAAGCCGGCGAGCGACGCCTTCTTCCTCCTGGGGATGATCCGCTGGATCCTCGAGAACAAGGCCTACCGGGCGGACTACCTCGCGCTCCCCAACGAACAGGCCGCCAAGACGACCGGCCGCCGGAACTGGACGGACATGACGTATCTCGTGTCCACGGCGGAGCCCAAGGCGTATCTGACGGGTGGCCAGGCCGGCCTCGGGCAGGCCGACTACGTCGTGCTCGTGAGCGGAAGGCCCAAGCTCTTCCACGAGGTCGGTGGGCAGGCGGACCTCGACGCCGAGATCTCGGTGGGGGGAGTCACTTACAAGACGGTGTTCCGCATGCTGCGCGAGCGGGCCCAGGAGAAGACGCTCGAGGAATGCGAGACGGTCTGCGACATCCCGTCCGGGACCATCGCCCGGATCGCCCGCGAGTTCTCGAACGCGAAGAGGCCGGTGATCGAGATGTTCCGTGGCCCCGTCCAGCAGTCGATGGGATGGTGGAACGGCCAGGCCCTGTGCATCCTCAACATCCTGACGGACAGTATCGACCGCAAGGGCGGCTTCATCCCCGGCCACGCCGCCTACAAGGGCTCGGTCAAGGGAGAGAAGCGCGCCATGTCGGGAGTCACCATCGACCGGCACAAGGCCGCTTACCAGGGGAAGAAGCCGGTCTCGACCCGGCCCTGGTATCCGCTCGCCATCCGGACCGTCACTCCGGAGTTCTTCTCCAGCCGGAAGGCCGGCTATCCCTACCGGATCAAGGCCTACCTCAACTACTACAACAACCCGGCCTACACGATGCCCTGCAATAGCTCGGTCATCGAGGCCCTGCTCGATCTCGACGCCATGCCGCTCACGTTCTCGATCGACGCCTACATGAACGAGACGAGCCAGCTCTGCGACTACATCCTTCCCGACACGGAGTACCTGGAGCGATTTGGGGGGTTCAAGACCTACCCGCCGATCAAGACTCAGGTCTGGGGGCTCCGGCAACCCGTCGTCGGCACAATCGATCCGGCCACCAAGGCGTACCGCGGGATCCACCCCGACGTCCAGACGGCGGACGACACGCTGATCCAGATCGCGATCCGGTGCGGCCTCCCCGCCTTCGGGAAGGACGGCGGCGGGCCGGGGATCGACATCTTCAACAGCTGGCAGTTCTGGAACGACTTCTACAAGCACGATGACTTCGCCAAGGACGGCGGCCTCGACCCCGAGGGCTCCCTCGTCCGGCTGGGCGGAAAGTTCGAGAACCCCGGGAAGGAGTATGAGGGGGAATACGTCCGCTTCCCGGGCGGACGGCAGGTCCGCTGCCTTTTCGCCTTCTCCGCGGCGACGGCGGCTACCAAGAACAGCATGACCGCGAAGTACTTCGACGGCCTCCCGCTCTACCGGACGATCGTCGACTGCAAGGAACAGCCGATCGCTCAGGAGATCTGGAACGAATACCCGTTCCAGCTGCACACGCACAAGGACGCGTGGCACACGCAGTCGCGGACGATGCAGATTCTCTGGCTCGCTTCGATCCTGCCGGAGAACCACGCCGAGCTCAACCCCGCCGACGCCGAGCGGCTCGGCGTCATCACGGGAGGCTGGATCAAGGTCAAGTCCCCATCGAGCAAGCATCTCCCCCAGTACACCAACTCGATCGGCGATGGCTGGTTCAAGTTCAGGGTCAGGGTCACGAGCCGCATCCGGCCCGGCTGCGTGTCGGTGCGGCACGCCTACGGGCGCTGGGGCTCCGGCGCGCGCCCCTGGTCCTCCGACGGCAAGGACCAGTATCACGACCCGAGGATCGGCACCGGATACTCGATCAACCCTCTATACATGGCGGACCCCGTCCTCGGGGACCGGATCCTGCTCGACCCCGTGGCGGGCGGGACCCAGAGCTTCGGGACGCCGCTCCGTGTGGAAAGGCTTTAGGAGGAGAGCGGCCATGGCTGAAAGAGAAGCGATCGTCCCCCGCGAGGTGATCGAACGGTCCTTCGCCAAGAAGGGAGCGAAGCAGCTCACGCTCTGGATCGATCTCGAGACGTGCGTCGGCTGCAACGCCTGCACGCTCGCCTGCAAGTCGGAGAACAACACGCCGGTCGGCGTCGACTACAACCGCGTGATCGAGATCGAGGAGGGAGAGTTCCGCGATCCGAAGAGCCGGCCCGAGGTGAATGTCTACTTCGTCCCCATGCCGTGCATGCACTGCGGGCGCCCCGCATGTCTCGCCGCGTGCCCGGTGGGGGCGATCACGAAGCGCGAGGAGGACGGCGTGGTCCTCATCAACAAGGATCGCTGCATCGGCTGCCGCTACTGCGCGTGGGCCTGTCCCTACGGGGCGCCGCAGTTCAACGCCGAGGACAAGGTGATGGAGAAGTGCACCCTCTGCGTCCACCGGCTCGAGAAAGGGCTCCTCCCCGCGTGCGTCACGACGTGCATCGCCCGGACACGCTACTTCGGCGAGCTCAACGAGCTCACGATGCTCATTCGGGAGAAGCGGGCGCGCCGTGTGTCGCTCGGGAGCGGGGCCACCGATCCTAGCCTCCAGTACAGCGGGCCCAAGTGATGGAGTGTCGCCTTTGAGCGCCCAGGGCTTCCTCGAATCGGTCGGCGGGCCACCCGTCCGCATCGACGACACGCTCTGCTCCCGGTATCGTTCCACCAAATCGGGGTGCTCGGCCTGTCTCGATGCCTGCCCGATTCCAGGGGCCCTGGACGCCGCAAACGGCGGGATCCGAGTGCAGGATCCGTGCGTGGGTTGCGGGGCGTGCCTTTCCGCATGCCCCAACGGTGCTCTCAAGGGGGAGATTGGGGACCGTTCCCTGGCGGCACGGATGCGCCTCACCGTCCGCCAGGGCAGTCCCTACCGGATCGCTTGCGACCGGGTCGATGGGGCGCGGTGGGCCCAGGAGTCGGGAGCGGCTCCGGATCTCGTCCTTCCGTGTCTCTCCCGAGCCACCGAGGCCCTTCTCCTCGAGCCTGTCAGGCTGGGCGCCCGGAGGATCGAGCTCCTTGTCCCCGGCTGCGAGGACTGTCCCCTTGCGAGGGCGGCGGCTCAGTGGCGGCGAACCGTGGATCTCGCCCGGTCGCTTGCCGCCGGGCTGGGGATTCGCGACGTCGAGTACAGCGTCGCGGACGCGCCGCGGCTCATCCCCGACGATACGGATCCGGTGCGTCCGGAGACGGGCCCCCGCGTCTCCCGGCGCGACGCGCTTCATGCGCTCTTCCGGCGCGGCAGGGCGGCCGCTGCAGGCGCGCTCGCGCCCGCCGAACCCGCGAAGACCCCCGCGGAGGTCTTCCGGGAGAACGTCCGGCGCCACCCGGAGAACGCGAAACGGACGCATCTCTTGGAAATCGTCGCGGCCCTCGCCCCGGGCAGCACGGGCTCGGCGCCCTTCCCGCGCGAGGGGACGCCGTTCGCCGAGCTCGACGTGAACGAACGCTGCGTGGGTTGCGACGTCTGCGAGACGCTGTGCCCCGTGGGCGCCATCCGTAGGAAGACGGAGGGGGCGAGCTTCGCTCTCGAGTTCGAACCTGGCCTCTGCACCGGCTGCGGGATCTGCGCCCAGGCCTGTCTCTTCCGCGCGATCCACCTCCGGACGACGTTCGATCCCACTCTCCTCGCCCGCCGGGGCTGGACGACGGTCTTCGAGGCAGAGAAGACGAGATGCCGTATCTGCGGCGTCGAATGCGTCGGCAGAGCATCCGACGTCTGCCGGCTCTGCGAGCTCCAGAGTAGGCGGCAGAAGGCATTCGCCCGGCAACTCTTCTCTGGAGGGAACGGCCGTGGCAGTCGATGATCGTCCCGCGATCCGCGCGGCCGGCCGCGCGGAGATGTACGGGTTCCTCGCCGCGCTCCACTCCGGTCCGCCCTCGCCCGCGGTGATCGAATCCCTTCGCGCCGGCTCCCTCGTCCGGGAAATCGGCTGCGATCCCGAGAGTCCCGCGGCCCGCGAGCTTCTCGCGCACGCTGCAGAGACACGCTCCGAGAAGGATCTCGGCGCCGAGCTCACGGCGGAGTACACACGACTCTTCGTCCTGCCGAGCGGCCTGCGGCCGTACGAGTCTATCTATCTTGATGACAAGGCGCGGCTCGGAGGGCGCGTGACGATCGAGGTCCGGCGCCTTTTCGAGAAAGCCGGCGCTGCTCTCGCGAGTACGTGCATCGATCTCCCCGATCACGCCGGCATGGAGCTCGAGTTCATGAAGTTCCTCTGCACGATCGAGGGAGAGATGTGGAGGGCCGACAACTCCAGCGGGGCACGCAAGGCCCTCGAGTTCGAGGCCGCGTTCTTCGAGAACCACCTCGGCCGCTGGTATCCAATCCTGTGCGACCGGATCCTCGCCGAGGCGGCGCCCGGGCTCTACCGAGCACTCGCCCATCTCACATCCGGTTTCCTGCGAAGCGAGCTCGATCTCCTGCCGTCTCTCCAGGCGGAACTCTGCGAAGAAGGAACGGCGACATGCGCGACCTCATCCTTCCCGTGAGGACGGCCGCGCTCCTGCCCTCCTGGCTGCTTTTGGCGGGCCTGGCTCTGACGCATCCGCTGTTCGCCCAGGAGGACGAGGAGAAACGCGCACTCGAAGAGCGAGTGAGGGAGCTCGAGACCGAGGTCCGCGACCTCCGTCGCCTCATCGAGGAGAAGCTCGGCGAGACTCCTCGTCCCGAGGGGCCAGGAGCTCAACCATCCACCGAGGAGAGCGAGTTCGGCGAGTGGACCGAGCCGGAGATCGAGAAGGCCGCGGAGGCGAGAGACCCCGAGGCACGGCGAAGGCTCGCCGAGCTCGAGGCCTCCGTCCTCAAGTTCGAGTCCGAGAGGGAGACGGAAAAGGAAGAAGAAGCGGGCAAAGTCCAGTTCGATTTTTCCGTGAAATACAAAGCGCAGGTGAATTCCCGCGTCAACTTCAACCTCAACAATCCCCTCCAGCGCTGGGAATTCGACAACGAGACCTTCTTCGACCAGCGCTACCAGCTTCAGGTCGATGCGAGATACGAGCAGCTCCAGGCAACCCTGCTCCTCGACAAGGGGAATTTCGTCTTCGACTGGAAGGAGGACAGCGAGGGCACGCTCGAGAGATGGGGGCAGTTCCATCTCGTGGATGCCGCCCTGGTCCGCCAGCTCTACGGCCAGTACACGGGGGACTTCATCGTCAAGGTGGGGCGACAGAACTGGGACATCGGCCATGCGATCGTGCTCGAAGGTCCCATGGACTCGATCAAGTTCCAGTATCCCATTCGGGACCTGCCATGGGGGCCTACCACGATTACCGCCGGGTACATGGCCGTCTCGGGCGCGTGGCGGAATTATAGCGAATTCGCCAGCGTGGCCACCAGCGCGGGCATGATGACCCCTTCGGGAACGCGAAGAGCGGTCTTCAGCGTGACGAACAAGCTGGACGCTTTCTATCTCGACGTCGACATTCGCCCAGAGCGGGAGCTCAAGCTCGTCACCTATTTCCTCGGCGCCTGGGATCGGGGCGGCACCGGTGCAGCCGATCTCAACCTCGACAAGGACTTCGATCCCACCACGGTCCCGAGGGACGGCTCGTTCGAGCCCATCTGGGTGGGGATCGCAGGTGACGCTGATTACCCGTGGGCGAAGATCGAGGCCGACGCCATCCTCCTCACCCGGAGATTCTCGGACGATCGGAATCTCCTCGGTTATGCGTTCCGCCTCGGGGCGAGCCATTCGTTCGGCGAGACCGGGTTCCTCGAAGACATCGTCGTGGGCGCCGAGGCCGGTGTTGGCTCCGGAAACGAGGCTGGCGATTCTCCGACGAGCAAGTTCCGTGCTTTCAACGGCCTGTTCATGTGTCGCGACCGCAACAAGTTCGGGAACATCTTCAGCGAGGACATTCGCGCCGGCTACTTCCTGTGGGACTCGAACCTATCGAACGTCTCCTACGTGCGCGGCTATACGACCCTCGAACCCATCGAGAGCCTCAGGATCACGCCGTCTGTCGCGCGGCTCTGGACAACGGAGGAGGTCCTCAAGGGGCGCGGCCCCGTCTACGACTGGAGCCGCGGCACGGCCGTCTCTTTGAGCAGGACGCGGGACGTCGGGTGGGAAGCCGACCTCAATGTCAATTACCAGTTTCTCAAGCATCTGGAAGGGTATGTCGAGCTCGGTGCATTCCTGCCGGGGAGCGTCTACGCGCGCCCGAACGGAAGCGATGCCCAACCCGCCTATGAGGCAGTCGTCGGCCTGGAGATCAAGTTCTAGTGAGCCACAAGCACATGAGCCGAGCCTTCGTTGCCGCGTTCGCCATTACCCTCTTGGGGTGCGCCCAGGACTCCCCCCCGGATGGATCCAGAGAACCCGCCCCGCCTGCCGTCGCGTTGAAAGTGGGAAGTGAGAGACCGCGCCCGCCTCTGGAAGATGCGACCTCCGCTCCGGCGGCTGTCGAACCGGCCTTCGTGACCGCGGCGAAGGCGCCCGACGCCAATGGACACGTTGACGCTCCCACTGCCGGCCAGCCCGCTCCTGTGCCTGCAGCGGTTCCCGTTCCTGCGGAGGCGGTTCCCGGGGCGGCGGCGGATGTTCACGACGCCGGCTCGCAAGGAGGGGGGCGAGCTGCCAGCGAGCCCGCTCCAGTGCCTCCGGCTGAGGCTACGGATCCCGCGAAGCCAGTTCCCGCGCCCTCGGTGCGGATCGTGGTCGAGCCGGGATCCTCCGGGGTCGCGCCCCATCGTGTCCGGTTTCGTGCGGAGGTCGAAGGCCTCGAGCCCCCCCTCCAGTTCCACTGGAGCCTGGGCAACGGGAGGGAGTCGACCGAGCAGGTTCCACCTCCCCAAGTCTATGGAGCCGGAAGGTATGACGTCATCCTGTCCGTGACCGATGCGCAGGGTCGCGTGAAGCGGGCGAGCGTGACGATCGACTCGAGGTGCAAGGGTTGTTAGCGCAACGATTCGCTTCCTCCGGAGGAGGGAGCTCCGGCAGAAGAAAGGAGAATCCCATGTTCTTCTCGAAAGCTCGCGGGCGTCCAGCGGATGGGCGGTTCGCCGCTCTCCTCGTTCCTCCGGCAATGCTCCTTCTGTTTTCGAGTGGAGCGCTGGCGCAGTCTCCTTCGGAGGTCCGGTTGGTCCAGATCGATGGGACGGTTGAGCTCCTTCGGGCGGGCAGTCCATTTCCCGTCGCGGAGGGTGCCGTCATTCAGCGCGACGACGTGATCCGCTGTGCCGCGAAATCCGCGGCCGTCCTCAAGTGGTCGAACGGGAGCATCCTCCGCCTCTACCCCGAGAGCGAGATCACTCTCTCCGGCGTGGTCTACGACGCGAACAAAAAGATCGAGAAGAGCGTCATCCAGCTCGCCAAGGGAAGGATCTTTGCCAAGGGACAGGTCCCCGAGCACATCTTCTGCGAGTTCCGCATCCAGATGGGGAAGATCTTCGCACTCACCCAGGGCGCCGAATTCGCCCTCACCTATCTGGCCGACAAGGAAGCCTTCCAGGCCTTCGTCCTCTTGGGGAGGCTTGTCACCCAGATCGGGACGCAGCGGATCCGCATCGAGGAGGGGAACCAGGGAACCATCCGGGCCGGTCAGGCGCCAGATCCCAGCGACATCGCGCCAGCGAGCGATTCGACCAAGAGCGCCCTCACCAAGGTCTCGAGCGAGCTGGGAGGCAGCCTCCTCGTGGAGGAGACGGGAGGGGACGTTGGCGGGCCACTGCGCGTGAAGATCGGCGGCGTGCGGAACCGGCGAGGGAACGCTCCCTACGCCGTGAACTTCAAGGCGATCGTCCACGGCGGCAGCGGGAAGGTGAAATCGATCCGCTGGGACTTTGGAGATGGCGAGAGCCTGGAGGGCAAGACATCCGAGCACACGTTCACCCAGGGGGTCTACGTGGTGATTCTTCGCATCGTGGACGAGAACGGCGAGGAAACGTCCGCGCAGATCAGCATCTCCGCGGAGGAGGACTGCGCATGCTGATCCGGGAGCGCGCAAGATGGGTGATGGCGGCCGCGTGGAAGTATCGTCCGATAGCGCTGGCTGTCCTTCCCGTGGTGGCGTTCGCGCTCGCCTTCGTGTGTGGTCGGCCGGCCGAGCCGCACTCCCTGCCGGATGTGGTTGCTGACCAGAACGCGGCGTGCTTGTCCTGTCACCGGTCCGTGATCGAGGAGACCGCTGGGAAGGCCCCGGATCGCAAGAACATCCACCAGGTCCATCTCACGTCGGAGAACCAGTCGTACCAGGACCAGAAGCGCTGCGTGACATGTCACGAGATGTGGAAGGAGGAGGACGTCCTCACCGGAGCGGGGCGCCTGTCACGGGCAGGTTTCGTCCACCCGGAGACGGCCGAGCGTGGATGCAAGAGGCTCATCCGCCGTCCCTCGGAAGGGGTCGTCCTCGGCTCCAACGTCTCGTTCCGGAACACCATGCCGTACACGTTCAAGCCCTCGCTCGCGCGCTTACGCTGCATCGAATGCCACGGACAGGACAGCAAGACCGGCCTTGTCTTCTACGGGAAAGACTCCGACACCTGGAGAATCGAAGGGCAAGCCGCGGAGGATCGGGAGTGACGCCCAGACTGTTTGCCATACTGGGGACGCTGGAGACCGTGGTGGCCGCCGCTCTGGGCCTCACGCTGGCCCGCGTCCAGGAGAACCGTCCGGGCGTGACCGTGATGGCAGAGGAGCCCCTCCCCTTCGATCACGCGCCCCATCGTTTCCAGTGCACCGTGTGTCACGCCGGTGCGCTCTCCCAGGCCGAGGCTGGCCTGCCTGGCGTCGAAACCTGCCTGGCATGCCACAACAAGGAGGACGAGCGGAAACCTGGGCCACAGACAGACAGCATCCGGGAGCTCGCCACGCGGGGAGAGGATCTTGTCTGGCTGAAGTACACCAACGTGCCCGATCACGTCTACTTCTCCCACGTCCGACACACCGTCGTGGCAAGACTGGAGTGCCAGGCCTGCCACGGAGACATGGCCAGGAGCTCGAGGGACTCGATGGAAATCGTCGTCCCGACGATGGATGCCTGCATGGACTGCCACGAAGAGAAGGGTGTGACCGACGACTGCGCGGCCTGCCATCGGTGAAGGAGAAGCCATGAAACTAGTCCGCCGGGACTTCTTGAAGGCTGCTGGTCTATCCGGAGTCGGTCTCGCACTCCAGGGATGTGGAAAGACGACGCCGGAGCCCGAACCCTATTCCACCCTTGCGGGCGGCACCGCCGAGACCTGGATCGAGACCGCCTGCTCTCTTTGCGCTGGAAGCTGCGGCATCCGCGTCCGCTCTATCCGGGGGAACGCGATCAAGGTCGAAGCTCTGCCGGGGGACCCGCCGGAGTACAAAGGCATCTGTCCGAGAGCCCACGCGATGCTCCAGCTCCTGTACGACCCTGACCGCCTCGATGGTCCGAGGGTTAGCTACGGGCGAAAGGGCGAACCGAGCTGGGAGCCAGCGACCTGGAGCGAGGCGGTTCGGCGGATCGCCGCGACGATGAACGACCTCCGGGCGAGGGGACAGGCGCATTCCGTTGTCGCGATCGCTTCGAGCGGTACGGATCTGGCGGCCACGGCGACGCGACGGTTCCTCTCGGCCTACGGCAGCCCGAACCACGTCGAGTGCGTTGATGGCTGGGTCCTCGCAGGTCGGCTGGCGGCGCACCGCCTTTGCGGCGTCTGGGGGGACTTCGTTCCAGACTGGTCGAAAGTCCGGTTCATCCTGAGCCTCGGCAGCCCGCTCCTGGATGCGTCCCCCCACACCCATTCTTTTCTCTCCGCCTTGGGCGGGTTTCGACGGGGGCGCGAGGGGGAGCGGGGCAAGTGGATCCAGGCGGAGGCCAGGTACTCGGTGTCCGCGGCGAAGGCCGACGAGTGGGTCCCGATCGTTCCCGGCACGGAAGGGGTCCTTGCTCTCGGACTTGCCCGTTCTCTTCTCGATTCAGGACAGGTCGCCGCGAGCGAGGCGATGAGCCCACTCCGCCGGCACCTGGCGAATGGATACGCCGCGGCTCGGGTCGAGCGGATAGCCGGCGTTCCCGCCGGGACGGTCGAGCGGCTGGCCCGCGCTCTTCTTGAAGCCCGTTCGGCTGTCGTCCTCCCGCCCGAAGGCGGCCCGATGACCGAGAACTCCGTCTCTACCGTCACGGCGATCCACGCGCTCAACGCTCTCATCGGCGCCTTCGGGACCCGGGGCCCCATGCGCCTCGTGCCGGCGGGCGAGGTCTTTGACCTGGGGCCCGTGACGCTGGACGATGTGGCGAAGGAGGGGCTGGCCGTTCCACCCATCCTCCCCGGCGTCGGACCCGCGGGCGAACCCTGCCTGCCGGTGAGTCTTCTCGCGAGAGCGTCCCGCCCGAACGTCGTTCTCCTCCTCGACGCCGCCTCTTTGCGGTCGCTTGCGCCTGTCGAGAGGAACCGCCTCCACGCCTGGCTCGACAGGATTCCCCTCGTCGTGAGCTTCTCGTCCTACCTCGACGAGACGGCGAGCCACGCTGACCTGGTGCTCCCCGCGTCCACGCCGCTCGAAAGCTGGAACGTCTTTCGCCGGATCGAGACGGGGCGCGCCGTCCTCCAGCGTCCCGCCGTCGCTCCGTTCCGGGACACGCGGCAGCCTGTCGAGGTCCTGATCGACGTGGCGAGAGAGCTCGGTGGAACGGCGGCCGCCGCCTTCCCATCCGGATCGTGGAGGGATCTCGTCTCCCGGCAGGTTGCCGCGGCGTTCCCGGGGCCGCGAACGGATGCCGTTCCGAATCTGGCGTTCGCGTTCCCGCGCGAGTTCCCGGCGCCGCCTGGCGAGGGGCGGGCCGAAGAGGGCACGCTCCTTCTGTATCCCTACGGGGGGATCATGGACTCCCGCGGGATCGCAGCCAACGCGCCATGGCTCCTGGAGAGCTTCGGCCTCTTGCTCCGAGAACGATGGAAACCATGGGCGGAGATCCACCCGGAGACGGCCGCGCGCCTCGGGATCCGTGACGGGGATATGGCCCGGCTAGAATCCCCCCACGGAGCGATCCGGATCCGGGCGCGCTTCTGGGAGGGCATCCGGCCCGACGTTATCGCGGCACCCCTGGGCATCGGCGGATCGGGGTGCGGGCAATGGAGCGCCAACCGAGGGGACGAAGTTCTCGCCCTCGCGGGAGATGAAAGGGACGCGGACACCGGGGCTCTCGCGACAGCTGGCATTCGGGTGCAGGTCACGAGGGGATAGAGAAAGCGAGAGGGTGCGTCATGACCCGATGGGGAATGGTCATCGACCTCGACAAGTGCAGCGGGTGCGGGGAGTGCGTTCTCGCCTGCAAGTCGGAGAACAACGTGCCGACCGCGGAGCCGGAGGAGGCGCAGAAGGGCGGCGCCTTGCTGTGGATGCAGATGCTCCCCCTCTCCGAAGGCTCCTATCCGCACGTCCGCACCCGGTTCTTCCCGCGTCCGTGTATGCACTGCGAACACCCGCCTTGCGTGAAGGTCTGTCCGGTTGGCGCGACGTACCAGTCCGAGGACGGGATCACCGCACAGATCCATGCGCGTTGCATCGGGTGTCGCTACTGCACGGTGGCATGCCCCTACACCGTCCGGTGTTTCAATTGGTTCACGCCCCAGTGGCCGGAGGAGTTCCGCCGGATGCTCAACCCGGACGTGTCCCTGCGTCCCAAGGGGGTCGTGGAGAAGTGCACGTTCTGCGTCCAGCGAATTCAGAGGTTGAAAGACCGGATCCGGCAGGAAGGGCGCTCGATCCGTGACGAGGACGTCCTGCGGCTCCCGGCCTGCGCGGAGTCGTGTCCTTCGCAGGCGATCACGTTCGGGGACCGCGACGACCCCGATAGCACCGTCTCCAGGCTCTCCCGGTCCCCTCGAGCCTTCCGCCTACAGGAAGACCTGGGGACGCACCCAAAAGTGGTCTACCTTTCGGAAGGATAGCCCATGAGCGAGACGAAGCGGTCCGACGAGAGGTTGGCCAAGATTGGCCAGGTCGCGGTCCTCGTTGGAGGCATGGCCTTCTACGCCGTGGCCGTGACGTGGCTGGGCTCCCGATGCCGGGCGGGCGGGCCCTACGAGTGGACGATCTCGGCCGTCGTGGGCACGCTTCTCGTGTGCATTGCGGCTGTCGTCGGATACGCGCTGTGGTCGATCTGGTTGCGAGGACGGAAGGAGTCACCCTCCCCGGGGCCCGCGGGTGGCGGGGGCCTGCTCGAGGAGACGGGTCACGAGGTGCTGCTGCGCCCGCTCGTGAAGACCGAGAAACGGTACTGGATCCTCCTGCTCCTCCTCGGCTCCATCATCGGATGGGGCGCGTGGGCATATTTCACCCAGCTGGGGACCGGGCTCGGCGTCACGGGGCTCCGGAGCCCGTACTTCTGGGGAGTGTATCTCACGAACTTCGTGTTCTTCATCGGCATCAGCCATGCCGGGACGCTCATCTCCGCGATCCTCCGGGTTACCCATGCGGAGTGGCGCCGCCCGATCACGCGCGCCGCGGAGGCGATCACCGTCTTCGCCCTCTGCATCGGGGCCCCGCAGGTCCTCATCGACCTCGGGAGGATCGACCGCCTGACGAATGTCATCAAGTCCGGGCGGTTCCAGTCGCCGCTCCTCTGGGATGTCTGCTGCATCACCACCTACCTGGTCGGGAGCGTCACCTATCTCTGGCTTCCCCTCATCCCCGACCTCGCGATGCTCCGCGATCGCCTGCCCGAGCGTGCGCGCCTGCGCCGGCTGTTCTATGCCACGCTCGCCATCGGGTGGCGCGGCACACCGGAGCAGAAGCATGCCCTGGAGCGGGCCATCGGCTTCATGGCCGTCGTGATCATTCCGCTGGCGGTTTCCGTCCACACGGTCGTCTCATGGATCTTCGGCATGACCATCCAGCCGATGTGGCACAGCACGATCCTCGGCGCCTATTTCGTCATCGGGGCCATCTTCACCGGCATCGCCTCCTTGCTCATCGCCATGGCGATCTTGAGGAAGGTCTACCACCTGGAGAAGTACTTCAAGCCGGTGCACTTCAATAACCTCGGCCTGCTCCTCCTCGCCATGACGCTCCTCTGGGGGTACGCGACCCTGTCCGAGTACCTCACGACGTTCTATGGCAGCGAGCCCTCGCACATGTCTGTGTTCCGCGCCAAGTTCGAGGGGACGTACGCCCCCGTCTTCTGGACCATGGTCGTATGTTGTTTCGTCATCCCCCTCCCGATCCTCTCCATCCGCCGGCTGCGCACGATCACGGGGGTCGTGGTCGCGTCGGTCGCGGTCAACGTGGGGATGTGGCTGGAACGGTTCTCGATCGTCGTGCCGACGCTCTCCAACCCCCGCCTCCCCTATCGCGTTGAGCTCTACCACCCGACCTGGGTCGAGTGGTCGATCACTGCCGCGTCGTTCGCCACGATGTTCTTCCTCTATGCAGTCTTCATCAAGGTCTTCCCGATCGTCTCCGTGTGGGAGGTCGAGGAGGGGTCGCTCCCGTCCGGTCATCAAAGCGCTTCGCTGGGGGTCGTCCCTCCTCAAAGTGGGTAGGCCGCCCGCCTGGGGGTCGAGGCACTCCAGAGCAGGCATGCCATCGGTTTTCTGCCCGGTGAACACACATGCCCGGTGACGTAGGCGCCGTGGTGATGGGTGTTCTTTCGGGTTCTCCTTACGTTTGGGTGCAAAGAAGCAGCGCGCTAGTCGAGGATCTCCCGGAGCGTCGCGACGGCCCGTTCGGCGTCCTCTGGACCCACGTCCTTGTGCGTGACGAAGCGCATCGTCCGGGGTCCGAGCGCGAAGGCGAGCACGCCGCGCTGGGCGAGCTCCTTCTCGACTCGGGGTGCGATCCCGTCTTCTCCCGCCAGGTCGAACACCACGATGTTGGTCTCGACGGGGCGGAGGTTCGTCACGCCGGGCATGCGGTGAAAGCGGGCGCCGAGCGCCTCGGCCAGCGCGTGATCCTCGCGGAGCCGGTCGACCATCTCCTCGAGCGCCACGATCCCGGCGGCGGCGAGGATTCCCGCCTGGCGCATCCCGCCGCCGAACATCTTGCGGACGCGCCGGGCGCGGTCGATCGTCTCGGCGGGCCCCACGAGGACCGCGCCGACCGGGGCCGAGAGCCCCTTGCAGAGGGAGAACGAAAGCGTGTGGCAGACCTCGCCGAAGGCGTGCTCGGGCGTGTCGTGGGCGACGGCGGCGTTGAAGATGCGGGCGCCGTCCAGGTGGACGGCGAGGTCCGCGCTCGTGGCGAGTTCGTACAGGGCCTTGAGGCGGGGGAGCGGCACGACCCTGCCGCCGTGGCTGTTGTGCGTGTTCTCGAGGACGAGGAGCGACGTCGCGGCCGTGGGGGCCGCCCCGGGCTTCTTGATGGCCCGGGCGACGTCCGCGACCTCCAGAATGCCCCCCTCGCTCTGGACCGGCCGGGCCTGCACCCCGGAGAGAGCCGCGAGCGCCCCGAGCTCGTAGTCGTAGATGTGGCTTCGCGCCTCGACCACGACCTCGTCGCCCGGCGAGGTCTGGGCGCGAACGGCAACCTGGTTCGCCATCGTGCCGGAAGCGACGAAGAGACCCTTCTCCTTGCCGAACAGGTCGGCGGCCATCCTCTCCAGGCGGTTCACGGTCGGGTCCTCACCGAAGACGTCGTCTCCGACCTCGGCCGTCGCCATCGCGCGCCGCATCGAGTCGGTGGGCTTGGTGACCGTGTCGCTCCGGAAGTCGGAAGGAAGGAGCGCGGTCATGGCCGGAGGCGCTCGGCGAGAATGCGCGCAATCCTCTCGGCCGCCCGCCCGTCCCAGAGCTCCGGTGGCGAGACGCGCCGGGCGGGCGCGGCCAGCACCTCCTCGACCCCAGGGACGATCCCGGCAAGATCGACGAGGCGATTGGTTCCCTCTCGGGTCGTGACCGGACGTTCGGTCGTCGTGCGGAGCGTGAGGCAGGGGACGCCGAGCCAGGTCGTCTCCTCCTGGACTCCGCCCGAGTCGGTGAGAGCGAAGCGAGCCCCGCACAGAAGCGACACGAACTCGACGTAGCCCGCCGGCGGGACGAGCGCCAGTCGCCCGTTCGCTCCGGTGAGGCCGGCGGCCTCCAGGCGATTGCGGGTCCGGGGATGCACGGGATAGACGAGGGGGATGCGCCGGGCGACTTTGCCGAGAGCTCGCATGACGGACGCCAGGCGATCCGGGTCGTCCACGTTCGACGGCCGGTGGAGGGTGACGAGGCCATAGTTGTCGCGCGCGAGGCCGTTTCCCTTCCAGGCGGCCATCGCTTCGGCCCGATCGCGGCAGCGGGCCAGCGAGTCGATCATCACGTTTCCCACAAACCGGATCCGCTCGCGCGGGATCCCTTCCGCCGCGAGGTTCGCTTCGGCCTCCCGGGACTGGGTGAAGAGGATCTCGGAGAGCTGATCGACGAGGATGCGGTTGAGCTCCTCGGGCATCGTCCGGTCGCGCGAGCGAAGGCCGGCCTCGACGTGGCAGACCGGAATGCCGAGTTTCGCCGCGGCGAGCGCGCCGGCGAGCGTTGAGTTGACGTCGCCATAGACGAGAACGACATCCGGCCTGCGCGCGAGGAGGACCCCCTCGACGCCCGCGAGCATCCTCGCCGTCTGCTCGCCGTGCGATCCAGAGCCCACGCCCAGATGCACGTCGGGCGGCGGGATCTCGAGGTCGGCGAAGAAGCGCTCCGACATGTCCGCCTCGTAGTGCTGCCCCGTGTGGACGATGGCGTGCGCGAACGATCCCGAGGCCGCGAGCGCCCGCGCGACCGGCGCGACCTTGACGAAGTTGGGACGCGCCCCGACGATCGAGGTCGCGGAGATGGGAGAGCTCATGCCGGCGGAGAGTTTACCCTTCGCCCATGGCGGACACGGAGCCCCATCTCGAGCCTCGAACGGCGGAGCAAGACTTGCCGGTGCTTCGGGTCGAGCCGGACGTCGTAGATCTGGATGAGGTCGTGCCCGACGAGGATGTCGTACTCGTCTTCGAGTACGCTGTCGGGGACGACGTAGCTTGGGTGCGGACACCAGAGGTCGAGGAAGAGGATCTGGAGGTGCACGACGTGCCCGGCCGCAAACCTCCCGTTCCCCAGCCCTCCGAACCGGATCTGCTCGGGCAGCCGGAACAGGTTCCCCAGCTTGGTCGCGATCCGGCGCTTGACGAAAGTCCGCGGAGAACCGGAGTCGAAGAGAAGACGTAGCGAGACACCTCTGCGCCGCGTCGCGGTCCGAACCTGGAATTCTTGGATGATGTCGCCCACGGCCAGATTATACGCCGCGCCTTCGCGCGCTACCCGCGCAGAAGCTTGACGAGCGCCTCGGCCGTCCGTCGGCCGGACCGGGCCCCTCCGTTCATGTAGCCCTGGAACTCGCGGCTCGTGTGCTCCCCGGCGAAGAAGAGGTTCCCGGCGGGCTCTCCTTCGACGCCGGCGATCGTCGTCCACTGGCCCGTCCGGTAGCAGGAGTAGCTCCCCTTCGAGAAGTCGTGGTCCGGCCAGGCGTACTGGCTCGTGCGAGCGTTGGTCACGGCCTGGACCCCGGGGAACACCCGGTCGAGGCCGGGGAGGAGGCGGGCCGCATTCGCCTCGGCCGTCTTGGCTCCGATCTCGGCCCCCGCGCGGCCTCCGAGGAAGAACGTGATCCCTCCCGCGTCGCCCGCCTGGCCGCGGCTATGGTCCCAGGCGAGCTGGAAGGGCTCGTCCGAGTACGCGGTCCCCGCGTGGCCGAGGTCGCGCCAGACACGGCGCGCCGTCCCGGAAAAGACCTTGGAGTTCGTGCCGTAGCCGAGCTCCGCGATCGCCTTCTTCTTCGCATCGGAGAGTTCGACCGAGAGATCGACCTCGCGAAGGACGGAGAACGGGATCGCGAGGACGGCGAGGTCGGCCTGGACCTCGACGCTCGCGCGCCCCGGTCCCTGGAAGGCGAGCGTGAAGCCCTCCCCGCGCGCGCGGACGGACGAAAGCCAGTGCCCGGCGTGGATCTGTCCTTCCAGCCGCCGGGCGAGCTCGTCCACCACCTGCTGGTTCCCGCCCTTCACCCGGTAGCGCTCGTCGCTCGATCCCGTCGCCCGGAACCTCTCCGGATCGAGTTCGCCTTCCAGGAGGTACGGGACATTCAAGGCGGACTGCTCGCCGGCGTCGAGCCCCATCTCGGTCGCCATCACGACTTCGAGGAGCTTGCCGAACCACCCCGTCGCCCCGAGTCTTTCCAGATACAGGGCCGCCGAGGTCCGATCGAGCTCCCCGGCCCCTCCCTCGTGCCGGTAGTCGACGGAATCGCCCAGCCGTTCCAGATCGGCCGCCATCCGTCTCGCGACGGGGCGGAACGCCTCGACGATCTCCGTTTCCGGGATCATCCTCCCCTCGAAGTAGTACGCCTCTCGCACCAGTTCCTTTTCGGAAGGTCCCTGGCTGTCGAGGAGCTCCAGGCCGAACTCCCGGATGAGGGCGAGCATGTCCTCGTGGTCGGAGTCGATGAACTCCCCGCCGAGCTCGGTCAGGAGACCCGGGGCGACGAGGTCCGCGACGGTCTGGATCCGCCCGCCGGTCCTGCGCGCGGCCTCGTAGACCTCCGCGCGGTATCCCGCCTCCTTCAGGCGCCACGCGCAAGCGAGCCCCGCGATCCCTCCTCCCACGATGGCGATCCTCGGCGCGTCTCGCCCCTCCTGGGCCCGGGCGCGAAGAGGCGCTAACACCCCCGCGCCGGCCGCGGTGAGAGCCATCCCAGCCGAGGCGAGCAGGAAGTTGCGGCGCGAGAGGCGCGCCTCCCGTTCCTTGTCCGGGGTCGCGCGCGCGTCGTCCCTTTCCTTGTCCGGGGTCGCGCGCGCGCGCTCCAGGTCCGGGGTCGCGCGCGCGCGCTCCAGCTCGACGAGCTCGCCCACCGGCGGGGCGCTCCTACGGTCGGCGAGCCGGGCGAGCCGGCAGGCTCGCCTCACGTGTTCGAGGAGCGGGGAGCGGGCCACGGGAGGCCCTCCCTACTTCGGAAAGGGACGGTAGCGGCCGATCGAGATCGCGACCTCGCCGCCTTCTCCGATCGCGAGGCTTTCCCGCGCCATCCCGGCCGCTTGTCCCTCCTCGACCATCGCGACACAGGTCACGTCGTCCACCCGGACGAGGATCTCGTCCGCGGCCGCCGCCCGGACGGCCGACCGCACCCCGGCGAGGCCTTCCCGCGACTTCTTGACGCCCGCGAGTCCCTCCTCGCGCGCGGGCACGAAAGGGATGAGAGATTCGAGGACCGCCGAATCGATGAAGGGCACGTCGCCGTCCCCCGCGAGAAGGGCCGAAAGAGCCCGGGCCGCGCACGCGAGCGGCTCCGCCTCGCCCACGAGCGAGCCGAGGGGATGGAACGTGACCGAGGGCGGTCCGTCGAGCGGCTCCCCCTGGATGTATACGAAGGAGACCTTCCCCTCGGAGGCGTGGGCGAAAGTGCGAAGCATGTACACGTCTTTCCCACCCTTCCGGAGGAGGAGTTCGAACTCCATCCCCATGAACCGAGCGCCCGTCACGCCCGCGTCGCGGAGCGCCTCGAGTCCGCCGGCGTTCCCGACCGACCAGGGCCGGAACGCCTCGGCGGGGTCGGTTCCCGAGAGCGCCGCGTTGGTTCCTTTCTCGATCCGGGAGCCGTACGTCGCGAGCGCGTCGATCGAGTCGTCGGCGGGAAGAGGCGCGGCGAGCGCCGCGGCAAGAGCAAGCGAAACGAGGATCGCGCGCATCGAATCGTCTCCGGGGGATGGTGTGCGATACGCGGCGGAGTATCGCTCCCTCCGGGGCCGCGGACAAGAGGCCTGCCGGCCCCGCTCGGTTCGAGGGCCGCCCCGCATACCCGTGCTCCCGGCCCTGGCCGTGCCGGGGAGATTCTGAATAAGAAGGCGCGGCTCCCGATCCGAAGAGCTCCGGGAGCGGCCTTGACGGAGCCCGGCCCGGCCCCGACGATGGAGCGGGTCCGATCGAGGAGAGAGATGCCGGCCGGGAGTCTGTCGCCCAGTCGCGCGAAGTGGATCGACGCCGTGCTGGCGGGGCTCGTCCTCTTCGACGCCTCGCTCGCGGCGTGGGCCTTCTTCCTGCCCGACTTCTGGTTCCGGGCCTTCCACGGCACCGCCTACGACGACCCGCAGGGGTTCTTGCGCCGGTGCGCGGCGAACTGGGCGGCCTTCGCACTGATCCAGCTCGCGGCGCTCCTTCTCTGGAGGAAGAACCCGCACGGACTTGCCGTGGCGGCGGGGGCTCGGCTCTCCGACGTTTTCACCGACTGGACCTACCTTGCCTTCGCCCAGGACATCACGTGGTTCGGCCGCGCGAGTCTCGCCTGCGCGTCGCCGGCCAACGCCCTCCTGGGCTGGTGGCTCCTCCGGGCGTGGCGCCAGGCCGGCGGGCGCGAGTCCGGTCCGGCGGACAAGTAGGGTTTCCGAGTGGAATGCCCTCGGTGCGGCCGGCAAGCGCTCGCGGGGGAGCGGATCTGCCCCTGCGGGGCGCCCCTCGCGGCCGGAGCCGGCGACTCGACCGCGGGGCTCTTGACGGAGATCGAACCCGCGGAGGGGAAGGCGACGGTTCTATCGGTCGCCCCTCGGAACGAGAGCTCGGCGCGGGGCGACCCCGCGCCGCGCGCGATCGGCGATTACGAGATCCTCTCCGAGCTCGGCCGCGGGGGCATGGGGGTCGTGTTCCGCGCACGACAGGCGAAGCTCGGCCGCGAGGTAGCCCTGAAGGTCCTCTCCGGCCCGGGCCTCTCGGACACGGCGCGCGTCCGGTTCGAGCGAGAGGCTCGCTCCGCGTCGCGCCTCCACCACCCGGGGATCGTCCCGATCCACGAGCTCGGGATCGGCGCCGACCTCTGCTTCTACTCCATGGAGCTCGTCGAGGGGGAGTCGCTCGCGGCCCGTCTGAAGGCGCGCGCCGCGCCGCTCGAGCCGCGAGAAGCCGCGTCGCTCCTTCGCGCCCTTGCCGAGGCGACCCACTACGCGCACCTCAATGGGATCGTCCACCGCGATCTCAAGCCCGCGAACGTTCTCCTCCGCTCGGACGGATCCCCTGCCATCGCCGACTTCGGGCTCGCCCGCTCGATCGAGGAGAAGGGACTCACCACGCCGGGCGACGTCCTGGGGACGCCGGTCTACATGGCCCCCGAGCAGGCCGCGGGGAGGGAGATCGGCCCGGCGACCGACATCTATGCGCTGGGCGCCATCCTTTACGAGTGCCTGTCGCAGAAAGCTCCGTTCGACGGCGAGTCGGTCGCCGCGGTTCTCGTGAAGGTCGAACTCCTGGAACCGGCGCCCCTGGCTCGGCTCCGGCCGGGCCTCCCGCGCGACCTCGTCACGATCTGCGAGAAGGCGATGAGGAAGCGCCCCTCCGAGCGCTATCCGGACGCGGCCACGCTCGCCGAGGACCTCGCGCGCTTCCTCGAGGGAGAGCCGGTCCGCGCCCGTCCGATCGGGACCGTCGAGCGGATCTGGCGTTACGCGAGGAGGCACCGCGGGGCCACAGGCGCCGCCGGGACGATCCTCGTCCTCGCGGGGCTCGGGACCTGGGCCGCCCTGGACGCCTGGCGCGCGCGGCGCGAGTCCGAGCTCGAACGCGAGCGGGGCCTCCTCGAGGAGCGCACCCGCTGGGTCGAGGCCGACCGGCTCGTCGAGGCCGCCCAGGCGAGGATCGACGCGGGGCTCGCCTGGCGCCGTGCGGGCAGGCTGGAAGAGCTCCCGCGGCAGGCGCCGGCGATCGAAGAGTGGCTCGCGCGCGCGTTCGTCGTCTACCCGGACTTCCCACCGGCCCTCGTGGTCCAGGCGAGGCTCGCCCGCCTTCTCGGGGACGACGACCGGGCCCTCGCGCTCCTCGATCTCGCGATCGAGCGGGAGCCCGGGCTCGGGATCGCGCACTACGAGCGCGGGCTCGTGCGCGCGGAACGGTATCGCCGCGAGCTCGAGCGCCGGATGGACGAGGACCGCAGGCGGAGGCTGGGTCTATCACGTCATTCCTCGGCCGGATGGTCCAGGGTGTCTCGCGCGGAGACGCTCGGCCGGGTCCTCGCGGCGGAGGACGAGGAACTCGCGCGGCTCGCGGCCGCAGCCGCCGACGACTTCGCCCGCGTCGGGCGACTCGCCATCTACCCCGACCGCGAGGCCTGCGGCCGGGGGCTTCTCGCTTTCCACTCGAACGACCTCGAGCGCGCCGAGCGAGAGCTCCAGGCCGCGGTCGAGGCGAACCCGGCCTTGGCCGAGGCGTGGCTCGCTCTGGGACGCGTCGCGATCTGGCAGAAGGACGACCCCGGGGCGGCCGGCCGGTTCCGGAGGGCCATCGAGGCCGATCCGGGGTGGTGGGTCGCGCGCTGGGAGCTCGCGCACTGCCTCCTGGACATTGCGGCGGCGGCCCGGGCCGAGGAGAGCGACGATCTCTACGCCGAGGCGGCCCGCGAGATGGAGGAGGCGGCAAGGCTCCAGACCGCGATGCCCCTCATGCCGCCGGCGCAGATCGGCCTCGTCTGGCGAGGGCGGGTCGTGGTGAGCCTGGAGCGCGCTACCCAGGCAGAGCGAGAAGGGCGGGACGCGCTCGCGGCGCTCGCCGGCGGACCCGAGGCCGCCGAGCGGTACTGCGCGCTCCTTCCCGCCGATCCCTGGAGCCACTTCTACCGGGGCGAGATGCTGCTCTCGCTCGCGCACCACCGCTGGTGGGCGGGGCAAGAGTCAAGGGACCTCCTGGAAGAAGCCCAGAGCGAGTTCGGTCGCGCCCTGGCGGCGGACGAGGGATCGCCGGACTTCCTGGCAGGGTACGCCGAAGCCCTCTGCCATCGGGCGGACGTTCTCGCGGCCGCCGGGGAGCCCGCGTCGGAGCTCCTGCGAGACGCGCTCTCGGCCCTCGAACGCGCGATCGCGGCGCTCCCCGGAGAAGGAGGATACCGGCTCTCGCGGGTCACGGTCCTCCTGTGGCTCTCCCGGGAAGACCCCGACCCCGAGGCGCTCTGGGCCCGGGCCGAGGAGGATCTCGCCGAGGCCGCCCGCCTCGACCCGTCCTCCACGGCGCTCATCGTGCAGCGAGGCGCGCTCCTCGTGGAGAAGGCGGAACGAACGAGGGAACGGGGCGGCGACGCGCGCGAGCTCTTCGCTCGCGCTCTCGCGGAGCTCGACCGGGCCCTGGCCGAGGGAATGGCGCTGCCCTTGGTGCGCCAGAGGCGGGCGCGCGCCGCGCTCACGTTCGCCCAGGAGAAGATGGCGCGGGGCGAGGACCCCCGCCCGCTCCTCGGCGAGGCGAGGCGCGACTTCGAGGCGCTCGCGGTCGACCTCCCGGACTACCCCGAGGCGCACTCGGACCTCGCCGTGGCCTGCCGGGTGCTGGGTGGAGTCCTCTGGAGGGAGGGCCCCCAGGAGGCGGGCCGGTCGTTCGCAAGGGCTCTGGCGGCCATGGATCGGGCGATCGAGCTCAGGGACTGTGTGGAGTTTCGGGAGTTCCGGATCGGGGTCCTGCGGTCGATCGGCGGTCTCACGGCGAGAGGAGAGGCGCGGATCGATGCCTACCGGCGGGCCGTGGCCGACTGCGACCACGTTCTCGCGTCGGCCGAGGGCGGCGATCCCGCGTTCCTCGCCCGATGGCGGCGCATCTCGGCGGAGCACCGCTGCGAGCTTGCGTTCGTGATGTCGTTCGAGGGGCAAAATGCGGTCGAGGCCTACGAGGAAGGGTTCGCCGAGTACGAGCGGGCGCTCGAGATCTCTCCCGGCGACGCGGACCTCCGGCGGGTCTATTCAGGCCATCTCTACAATGGCACTCTCCACGGGCCGGCGCCCGGCGAGCGGCGCGAGGCCTGGGCCTTGCGGGCCCTCGCGGTCCTCGAGCCCGCGATCGAGCTCGCTCCGGACGATCTCGCGCTTCGCGAAACGCGCGCGAACCTCCATTTTCAGGTGGCCGAATCCGCTCGGGGACGGGACGACGCGAGCGCGTCGCTTCACTACCGCGACGCCGCCGGCGACTACACGCTCGTCCTGGACGCGAATCCGGCCCGCCCCGATCTCGTCCTCTGGCGCGGAGTGGCCCGGCGCCTCCTCGGGTGCTGCGAGGAGCGTCTCGGCCGGGATCCCCGGGAGTCCACGCGGGCGGCGGCCGCCGATCTCGAAGAAGTCCTCGAAAGCCCCCGCGCGAGCTCGTACGCCTCCTTCGCACGGACCCAGCTGGGGCTCGCGAGACTCTCGCTCGCCTTCTACGCCTCGGCGAGGGGCGAGAACGGCGAGGCGCTCGCTACCGCGGCCGCCAGCGATCTCGATGCGGTTCTCGCGGGCGATCCCGCGAGCGCCCAGGCGATCGAGGGGCTCGCGCTCGCCCGCGTCTGGCAAGGCGAGTACGCTCTGGCCGCCGCGGCCTACAAGAAACTCGCAGAGGCATCAAGCGCGAAGGCGTCGTGGGCAAGGAAGCTCGCACGCGACCTCGAGCTCCGGCCCGACCAGGAGAGACTCCGCGGGGATGCCTGGGGAGCGTCCATCTTGAACGCCCATGTGTTCGCTGAGCGGGGGTGCTACGGCGAGGCGATCCGGCGGTACGAGGAGGGGCTCGTCGCGTGGAGCTCCCTCCCCGAGGCGAGGCGAGAGGAACTCCTCGCCGACCCGCTCGTCACGAACCACCTCGCCCAGGCGCACGCCGGCCTCGCCGTCCTCTTCGCCCAAGGCTCCGGGGGGACGGACGGACCGGGGCTCCCTTTGCGCGAGCTCGCCCCGGGCGAGCGAGAGCGTCTCGTCGAGTCCTCGCTGGAACATCTCCGGGCTGCGGTGAGACTCGAGCCGGTCGAGCGCGCGGTCCTCTCTGCCGACGAGGGCCTGGCGCCTCTCCGGGACGAGGCAGGGTTCGGCGCGTTTCTGGAGTCGCTCGGCGGGGAGTAAGGAGGTGTTCGGTCCGGGTTGGTCGGCGGCCTGCCCCCTGGGCTATACTCCTCCACAGCCATGCCGCGGCCCGCCCAGCACGAATCCCACGGCGAAGACGTCGGACTCGAGTTCTTCGTCAAGGTCCCCCTCCTTCCGCCCCGGCGGATCTTCAGGATCTTGGAAGAGAAGGGGTACCGCGGGCAGGACGCGGCCCGGCGGACGATGTCGCTCGTCGCCTACCGCCACGTCAAGCGGCTGAAGCAGATCTACATCGACGGGATCCCGCGCGAGAAACTCCCGGCCAAGGCGAACGTGCTCCTCATGGGACCGACCGGGTGCGGGAAGACGTTCATCGTGGAGCTCATCTTCCAGCACATCCTGAAGCTCCCCACGGTCATCGTGGACATGACGGGTTTCAGCGAGACGGGCTACATCGGAGACGACACCAAGACGATCCTCACCCGGCTGCTGCTCGCCGCGGAGGGGAACCCGCTCATCGCCTCCTCCGGCGTCGTCTGCATGGACGAGTTCGACAAGCTGGCGAGCACGCAAAACTGCGCCCGCTTCGACGGCCAGGGAACGACCAAGGACGTCTCGGGTTTCGGAGTGCAGCGCGAGCTCCTGCGGATGCTCGAGACCTCCGAGGTCGAGGTCCCGACCGATTTCAACAACTCGATCTACTCGACGAAGCGCCGGCTCTTCACCGGAGACGTCACCTTTATCGCCTGCGGAGCGTTCTCCGGTTTCAAGTGGACGGCGCTCGACCGGACGAGCGGCCCGAAGCTCGGCTATCGGGCGAACTTCGACGCGAGCGAGGCCGACCGGATCGCGATCCAGCTCCAGGAAGCCGAGGTGGCCAACGTCGAGACGTTCCACTCCTACGGCTTCATCCCGGAGCTCATCGGCCGTTTCTCGCGGATCGTGCCGCTCTCCCCGCTCGATCGGAGAACACTGAAGCAGATCCTCGTGGACAATGTCGTCCAGCAGTTCCGCTACGAGTTCGCCGAGGAAGGGCTCGACCTGGAAGTGGGAGAGGACGTCCTGGACTGGGTGGTGGACAAGGCCCTGGAGCGGCAGACAGGCGCGCGGGGACTCAACTCCGTCCTCACGCAGATCCTTGAGGACGCCGCTTTCGAGAACTTTTGTTTCCGCAAGGGCCGCGTCACGGTCCGGGTGGAGAAGGGCGAGGCGAAGGCCGTTTTCCGGGAGGGGTAGAAAGGGCGGACGGGGTCGGCTAGGATACGTGTCGACACCCGTTCCGGAGGTTCCCGATGAAGACCTTGCCCGCGTTTTCGCGAGTCGTCCCCGTCCTCCTTTCCTGCGGTCTCCTCTCCGGTTGCTGCTGCGGGAACTGGTTCGAGGGGGTGAAGCACTTCGCCGACGAGGTGGAGAAGGAACGCCAGGCGCGGGAGCAGAAGGACGAGGCGGCCCGGCAGCAGTGCAGGGTCGAGTTCGTGCGGCTGGACGAGGCTCCGCAGGAAGGGGTGCGGCTGGGCGAGGAACGCGCGTACGACCTCGTGGTCCGCGTGACGAACGGCTCCGGCCGGACGATCTTGGATCTCGAGGTCGCGGCCCGGCTCTACGCCGACGACGGCGGGTTCTGCGGGGTGGTGGGGAAGCAGAGCCTGAACGCGATCCCCGCCGGGACGACCGAGAAGACGCTCCGCGTCCTGGCCACCGACCTCACCGGGCGGGGGCATCCCTCCCGGGCCGAGATCGACGCCTACGTCAAGGGCTTCGTCAACTAGTCCTCAGCGGGTTCCGGCAGCGGCACCAGGTCGACCGACTCGACCTTCGCTGTGAACCCTTCCGCCCAGCCGGCGGGAGGGAGGACGATTTCGGGGAGAAGGGCGCGTTTCGTCCCCGGGGGCAGGTAGACCTCGACGATCACGGTCGCCGGGACCGGCCCCGCGGGACCCGCGGGCGCCTGGAAGTCGATCTGGACCGTGATCTGACGGACCGTCCGGGAGCCCTTGTTCTCTGCCGTCGCCCAGAAGTAGGTCTTCCGCGCGGTCGAGCCGCCCTGCCAGACCGTCTCGACTTTGGGCTCGACAAGGACGACCTGGTTCGACTGCGCGTACTCGATCTCCTGCTGCTGGCGTCTCTCCTGTTCCTCGGCCATGTCGGAGATCGTCTTTGCGCCGGAGCCGAACACGGTGCCCAGGAAGACCACCACGATCAGGAAGTAGACGACCCAGAACACGCTGCTGATCGCCCCCAGGATCAGCCCGATGATCGAGCAGATGTAGCCGGCCTGCAGCGTGCCGCGTCGGACCTGACCGGGAGGGACGCGCGACATGCGCAGGCCGACGATCCCCAGGATGAGGCCGACGAGGGGGACCCCGCCGATCACCAGGGAGAGAATCCCGCAGACGAGAGCGCCGGTCCCCTCTCCGGAGGGCTCCGGCGGGCTCGCGAAGTCGACGGCTCGGGTGGAGTCTCTCGGATCCATGGTTTCCCTCCCTCTCGCGGATCGTTCTCTGGGCCGGGTCCCGGCGCGGCCGCTATGATAACCAGGCGAGGGTCGATTTCGTCATCTCTTGCCGAACTTCGGGCCGCCGGACTTCATCGACCGGATCGCCGTCGCGCAGTCGGGCTTGAAGTCGAACTGGCTCTTGAGCTTCGTGATGTTGCGCCTCGGACGGCCCGGGACTAGGCTTTTGCCATGGCGTCGAAAGAGCTCATCCAAGAACCGGACCGAGCCCGGCGCAGCGCCGGCGGCCCGGATGCAAGGCGCGAGCGCGAAGCCGTGGCCCTGCCACGGCGAGCGCGAAGCAACGCCGCAGACGGGCCGCCGCCGCGCGCCTGGCGACGGGAGGTTATTGGATGAGCTCTAAGGGGGACCAGCGTTTCGCCTCGGCGGTCGTCGAGTGCGGGTTCCTGCCCGCCCCGGTGGTCGCCGAGTGCCTCGCCCGGCAGAAGGAGCGGCTGCGCTCCGGGGGGCGCGTTTCGATCGAGCAGGTCCTCCTCGCCGATGGGTATCTCGAGCCGTCGCAGGTGGTGTTCCTGGAGGAGATGCTCGGCCGGCGCGTCCTCTACTGCCCCCAGTGCGGGAAGAAGTACAACATCGTGGAGCTCCCGCCGGGGCTCCGGGTCAAGTGCCCGGGATGCGGGACGAAAATCGTCGTCCCGAGCTCGGAGCGCCTGGAGGACGGGACGTTCGCTCCCGCCACCGAGCGCCCCGAGCAGCCGACCCCCTCCGGCGGATCGAAAGAGGGTGGGGTCCTCCTCGCGGAGGGGGAGACCTTCGTCGGTCCTCGCCCGTTCGGGCGCTACGAGATCCTGGGGGAGGTCTCCCGCGGCGGGATGGGGGTGGTCTACCGTGCCCGGGATCCGCTGCTCGACCGGATTGTCGCGCTGAAAGTCCTGCTCGCGGCGGGAGAGGACGAGGAGCGCTTCTCCAAGGAGGCGCAGGCGATCGCGCGGCTCTCGCACCCCAACGTGATCGCGGTCTACGACTCGGG
>JACQVV010000483.1 GCA_016209595.1 Planctomycetota bacterium | reverse complement strand
CTGTTGCACCGCCAGGTGCAACAGCGAGAACGGTCTGCGGAGGCGATGGCCAGGCGGAAATCGGCGCGCGAGCCGCAGACGACTTGGAGGAGTCGTCGAGGCGAGCAAGCCGAAGCGAGCGGCAACGAGCGGTTTACGCCGGCCAGCGCCCCGCAGATCGGACGAGGCGTGAGAAATGCGGGCTAGACCCGCCGCGGATTTCTACACGATCGGGACGCCCCCCGGCCCATCCCGGATGGGTCCGCGGGACAGCAGGGGCTTGCGGACAGTTTTCCTTGCAAGGGCCCGATATCCGGATAAAATGCCCCCATGAGGCGGATTGTCAAGCGTCTCCTCGACCTGCGATTGCCGCGCGGGGGCTCCGCGTTCCTCTGGGGACCGCGGCGGGCCGGCAAGACCTGGTGGCTTCGCCACGAGTTCGTGACGGAGCGGGACTGGGTGATCGACCTCCTGAAGACGGACGAATACGCCGACTACGCGGCCCGGCCGTCGCTTCTGCGCGAGCGCTGGGACGGCCGGCGGGTCGTGATCGATGAGGTCCAGCAGGTCCCGGCGCTCCTCGACGAGGTCCACGGGCTGATCGAGAGCCGCGGCGCGAGCTTCCTCCTCACCGGCTCGAGCGCCCGGAAGCTCCGCCGGGGCCACGCGAACCTCCTGGCGGGACGCGCCCGCCGCCACGAGATGGGACCGCTCTCGTTTCTGGAAGTCGAGGGGTTCGATCTCGAGCGCGCGATGCAATCGGGGCTCCTCCCGCCCCTCTACCTGTCCGAGGAGCCCGAGACGGACCTGCGCGCGTACGTGGCCGACTACCTCAAAGAAGAGATCGCGGCCGAGGCGGCCGCGCGGAACATCCCGGCGTTCGCCGAGTTCCTGCGCGCCGCCGCGCTCACGAACGCCGAGCTCGTCAACTACACGAACATCGCCCGGGAAACGGGCGTGAGCGCCAAGGTCGTGAAGGGCTACTTCGAGATCCTGGAGGACACGCTCCTGGGCAGTCGGCTCCGCGCGTGGACGCGCTCCCGGAAGCGCCGGATGATCGCGGCAGACAAGTTCTACTTCTTCGATGTCGGCGTCGCGAACCACCTCGCGCGCCGCCGGCCCGTCCTCGGGAGCTCCGACTTCGGCAAGAGCTTCGAGCACTACATATGGATGGAGCTCACTAGCTACCGGCGCTATCGCGATCCCGACCTCGAACTCTCGTACTGGCGGACCTCGACGGGGTACGAGGTGGACTTCATCCTCGGAGAGATGCGCGCGGCCGTCGAGGTGAAGGGGAGCGCGCGAGTCCACGAGGGGGACCTGCGCGGCCTGGCCGCCCTGGCCGAGGAGGCGAAAGCCCGGCGCCGGATCGTCGTCTGCCTGGAGCCCATGCCCCGAAAACTCGAGGGCGTGGAGATCCTCCCCTGGAAGATCTTCGTCGAGCGGCTCCACGCGGGCGACCTCGCCTGACGCGATGGATCGCGTCCGGATCCGGTCCACATCTCCTTCATTCATCCCCGCGGACGTGCCGATGCAGTCACTGCTCCTTGTTCGATCCCCCGGTCTGCCTACGTTCCATGACCCGGGCAGAGCCGGTCGATAGCCCCGAAAGGAGCACGCCATGTTCACCGCAAGCAAGCTGATCTCCGCGGGCCGCCTCCAGTACTTCTCGCGGCATTCGAAGCGGGTCTCCAGCGCCCTCGGGCGGTTCCTCGCGTCGTCGAAACAACTCTCCCCCGAGAAAGGGGGCTTCCACTCGTTCGAGGAGAGGCAGGCCTTCCAGCGCCAAATCGAGCGGGGCAGGGCCGCGAGCTTCCTCCACGGGTCGCTCTGATCGAAGGACCCCTGGGGCCGGCCCCCCGAGGCTGTCTTCGCGTCGAAGGATAGACTTTTGAATCGCTCGATCGCTCCGGGCACGAACCAGTGATAAAAATCTTCAAGAACCCCTTGATTCCGGCAGGGAATGACGGAGAATCCCCGGCCTCAAGAATCCACTCCCACCACCGATGACAGGGACACAAGTCATGGCCAATCCGACCCCGAGCTATCCGGCCCTCTCGGCGAGCCCCGCCGCCATCCCGGCTGCCGAGGCGTTCTGCGCGGGCAATCTGTACATCGCCTCCCCCTTCTCGAACATCCGCTTCATTCAGGACCCCTGCAACACGATCCAGCACCCGTTCCCGTTCTAGTAGCGCTTACGCCCTGGGAATCTTGAAAAACCGAGCATGTTTGCAAACGCAACATGTTGAACGTCGAACGCTGAACGTCCAACGTCGAACTTCGAAGTTCAGAGTTCGACGTTCGAAGTTCGATGAGCCAACGAACGAATACGTCTCGACGGTTTGAGGCGGAGCCTCGCTAGCCTGCAGCGGGAAGAACCGCGGGTCTTCCTGGCCGGTCGCCGGGGAGGCCCGTTCTCTTTGACGAGGAGGGCTCCCTAGACCGAGGTCGTCTGGCCGCCCGTTCCACGCAGGAGCCAATCCGCCTCCGCCCTCGCTACAATGCACGGGTGAGCGAAAGCGAGCCACGACCCGAGGATCGCTCCGGCGGCGCTCCGCTTCCTGCGGAGCCGCGGTTCACGCGCTACGAGATTCTCGCCCGTCTCGGCAGCGGTGGGATGGGGGTCGTCTACCACGCTCGCGACCGGATGCTCGGGCGCGAGGTCGCTCTCAAGGTCCTGCGCTGGGAGCGGAGCGAGACGTCCCAGGACGTGGCGAGATTCCTCCGCGAGGCGCGGACGGGCGCGACGCTCGACCATCCGGGGATCGTCCGGACGCTCGACGTTGGCGAGGAGGGCGGGCTCCACTACATCGTGCAGGAGTTCGTGCCCGGCCAGACGCTCGAGGAGCTCCTGAGGAAGCG
>JACQVV010000482.1 GCA_016209595.1 Planctomycetota bacterium | reverse complement strand
GGGCTCGTGCTCGCGCTCGCCGCCTGCGGACCCACGAACGACGAGGAGATGGGCGACTCCCAGCGGGAGAGGGTCCCGGCCGACCTCCGCGCCCGGTGGGAGGCCGACCTCGCGCGCTTCGAGGGCGGCCCGGACTTCGCGCTCCTCGCGCCGGCGCCCGCCTTCCGGGTTCTCGGCCGATACCTCTTCGGGAAGTTCCGCTATCGACTCGACTTCTACGAGCGCGGGGACGAGATCGCTCTCGCCTCGTGGGGCACCGACTACACGGACACGAAGAACGGGAGCGCGTGGTTCGCGGTCGGCTCGGGCCGGCGCGAGGGGGACGAGGCGCGAGTCCAGTGGTCCTGCGTCAACCTGACCTATAGCTACAGCAACGCGGGGGGGGCGCGGGTCGTCTTCGAGGAAGACAGGCAGCGGGTCCGGATCGAGTACTACCACAACACGCGGCCCGAACATGTTCAGTGGGGAACGGGAGTCCTCCTCGACGAAAGAGGCGAGCGGGCGCTCTCCGAGAGCCTGGTCGCCAACGAGGAGATGGAGCACTTTCTCGTCCGGGATCGCGTCACGGTGCGGGGGAGCGTGACCTCGGAAGGCACGCCCGTGGTCGGTGCGGCGATCTTCCTCCGCGCCGAGTCGCGGATGCTCGCCGTCACGGGGCCCGAGGGGACGTTCGATTTCTCGATCGATCGCCCGCCGAACCCCATGCTGCTTGCCTGCGCCGCTCCCGGCTACCACAACTCGGCCACCTGGGTCGATCCCGAGGCGCCGGTCGCCCTCTTCCGGCTGCGGCGGCTCCCCGAGCGTGACCACCCCGAGTACCGATTCGTGTCGCCGGTGCCCGACGCGAGGGAGCTCATCCGCTGCGGAAACTGCCACGACGTGCACCACGACCAGTGGAAGGACTCCGCCCACGCCTGGAGCGGGAAGAGCTCTCTCTACGCGACCTGGGCGAGCCTCTCCTGTCGGCCCTGCCACGAGACCGGCGCGCACTTCGAGGGCGCTGCGCCGGACGTGGCGCGAGGCCCGCGCCTTGCCGGGATCGGCTGCGACCCGTGCCACAAGATCGCGTCGATCCGAATGGACCTCCCCCCGGCAGACCGGCTTCTCCTGCTGCGCCCGGATCCCGAGGACCGCACGCGTCCGGGTCCCGTGAAGCTCGTCTTCGGCCCGCTCCCCGATTCCTACTACGCGTTCATGGGGGCGGCCTGGAACCGCCTCTACGAGAGGAGCGAGTACTGTGCCGCTTGCCACGAGCACGCGAACGCATCGGGAGTCCCCGTGGACACGACCTGGTCGGAGTGGAAGGAGTACGCGAGGGGGCGGGAGGGCGTGAAGACCTGCCAGGACTGCCACATGCCGCCGACGATGGATCCGCGCCAGATCGCGCGCTACCAGCTCCCCAGGAACGCGACCGAGTTCCACGACCACTCCTTCCCCATGACGCCCGAGGGAGAAAACGCCGATGGGCTCCCGCTCGCCATGAGCGCGACGCGCCAGGGAAAGCTCCAGCTGGCGATCGAGGTCTCGGTCGAGAACGACGGGGGCCACGCGGCCCCTGCCGGGAAGGCCGGGAGGACGCTCTATCTCGTCATTGTCGCGGTGGACAGGAAGGGGAGGGAGCTCGCAATCGCCAGCGGTCCGGTCCTCGGGCCCGAGGCCGGCATCCCGAGCACTCCGGAACTCTCCCCCGAGGACAGGTACTGCGAAGGCGCCTTCGCCGGGCTCCCGGGGCTCGCCTTCGCCCGCCGGCTCGACGTCCCGCCCGGCGACGGCGCCCCCTTCGAGCGCGCCACGGGCGTCCTCGAGGACACCCGGATCGCGGCCGGAGAGTCGCGTTCGCTCCGGGTCGTTCTGTCGCTCGAGAGGACCGAGGGGCCGTATCATGTGCGCTCGGCGCTCGTCAGCCGGCTGGCCCGCGGCCGGCCGGGAGAGAAAGCGGATCGCCCCCTGGAACGATTCCTCGCCGAGAAGACGACAACCATTCCCTGACTGGAACATGCCCCGATGGCCGAGAACGAACCCGCCCCGGCAGAGAAACCGAAGCTCTCCCGAGAGCAATTCGACGCGATCCTCCGCCGCGCCCCGAAGGACGAGACCACGGAGAGCCGGCTCACACGACTCCACGTCCTCGCCGCGACATCGAAACGTCGCGCGGACGTCGAGAACTGGATGCGCTCGTGCCTGGAGGAGGAAAGGGGAGCTTTGCTCGTCCTCGGCGGGATCTCCACGTTCCTTCCGGATCTTGATCCGATGGTCGATGTCTCGATGGCAGATCCGGGGAGCCTCCATGCGCTCTTCTTCGCGCTGCCGGAGGCCGCGGGTCTTCCCGTGCCTGGAAGGGAGGAGATCCTCGCGCTGGCGAAGCTCGATCCTGCGGGTGTTCGGGAGGCGCTCGAGCCCCGGGTGGAAGCGACCGGACGGGGAAAGGGAGAGGTCCTCGAGTCCGGGCGCGACTTCGCGGCCTACTTCCTCACGGAGTCGCGCGATCTCACCGGCCGGCCGGAGCTCGGTGAGGAGGAGTCGAAAGCCCTGGGGCGAGCCCTTCTCACGATCGGGTGCGCCGCCCTCCTTCCGGACCTCGACGCGGGAGCGCTTTCGGCGATCCCCCCGGGTTCCCTGGTGGATCTCCTCGACGAAGCTCCCGGCGCGACCCCGTTCGACGGCGCGGCGGCCGAGGCGCTGGAGCGCACGCGCCAGGACTCGCTCCCCGCGCTCGCCCGGCGCGTTCGCGCCCGGCTCCCCGCACACGGAGGGGCACTCGACGTCTACATCTTGCTCCTCGAGCGCTCTCCCGAGGCCGGCGAGGTCGAGCTCCTCTTCGATCTCCTGGTCGAACACAAGCGCTGTCCGTTCGCTCTTCGGGCGCAGGCGATCCTCGGTCGGATCGGCGCTCCCGCCTCGACCCACCTCGCGGCGCGCTTCGAGGAGTGGCGCGACCGTCTCCCCGACCCGGGAGGGATCGCGCAAGCGCTCCGCCATCCCTCGCTCTACGGCCCCGTGAAGCGGGCCTTCGAGACGACCGGCTGGCTCGGGCTGGGCGAGGCGCTCCTTTCACTCTCGCAGCTCGAAGGGCTCCTCGAGCGGCCCGAAGGGGAACTCGCGGCGCGGCTGGAGGCGATCCGCCGGGACACGCCGGAGGCGCTTCTCTCCGCGGCGAAACTCGGATTCGCACGTTTGCCCGAGCGCGTCCGCGCGCACCTCGTCTGCCGCGAGTGCGGCCGTTCGTTCGTCCAGGACCTTGTCCGGCTCTACGTCTCGCCGGCCCCCATGGGAGAGCCCGGCCGCGACTTCTTCTACCCAGAAGACGTCCCCTGCCCCTACTGCCGCCGGATCGGAGGGCACCCGCTGGACCCGGATCGGCTCGACCGGATCAAGAGGTACTTCGAGCTCCTCGATCCCCTGATCGCCGCGGGACTCGATCTCCGCGAGATGCCGCTCCGGCTTCTCTCGATGGGAGAGGATGAGAAACGCGAAGGCAACCGGGAGGACGAGGCCCGGGCCATCATCCCGGCTCTCTGGGCCGCGCGAGGCGCGGCACACAAGGCGAACGCGGGGCCGGGGGCGCTCATGGAGTACGCGATGCTTCTCACCGCGATCGGAGAGGACCGCAGCGCGGCCGAGCTTGCCGAGGAGGCTCTCGCCCGTGGGCCGGCGGCACCCGAACTCCTCCTGGTCGCTGCCGGGGTCTTCCGCGCCGCGGGCCGGGAGGAGCGCGCCGGCGAGATCGAGCGCCAGATCAAGGCCCGCCCTTCCCCGGAGAGGCCGCGCCCCGTCCGGGCACCAAGCGGCCCCGTGGACCGGAACGACCCGTGCCCCTGCGGCAGCGGGAAGAAGTTCAAGAAGTGCTGCATGAAATAGGCGGGAGCGCGTTACTTCGGGTAATGCGTTTCGGAGCGTAACGGCTGCCAAGACGCCTCTCGATCTCGAAGCGCACTACGACACAAGTACTTGCGGCGTTCTTTCTGACGGCACGGCTCTTGCTTACCCTTCCGGCATGAAGCCACGCCGCCTGATCGTTCTCCTCGTCGCCCTCGCCGCACTTCCGCTCCTGGGCGGGATGCGTGGATGCGTCAAGACCCAGCCGGACTCCAACCACACAAGCCCCGCCGCGCCCGCGTTCTTCCGCGGCGACCTCCATTATCACACGACCTACAGCGAGGACGCCCGGCGCCAGATGGGGGACGACGTCGCGACCTCGATGCGGCTCGCCGAGTGGGCGGGACTCGACTATCTTGCCGTCACCGACCACCGAACCGACAAGGTCCTGAGCGACCCGAACTTCACGAGCTCGAAGGTCGTCCTCCTGGGCGGCGAGGAGTGGGGCGGGACGGGGCACGCCGGCGCGATCGGCATCTCGAAGCAGGTGCCAGAGATCGACGGAAGCCGTGGTCCAGCGACGAGAAACGCGCAGGTCCAGGCCGCGATCGACGACTGCCACCGACAGGGTGGCGTCTTCATCATCAACCACCCCTCGTCGAAGGGGGATATCTGGATCTGGAACGTCGAGCGCTTCGACGCGGTCGAGGTCTGGAACCAGCCCTGGCACTTCAGGAACCCCGACACCGAGCCCAAGGAGGTCGACCTCACCATCCGCGGGATGGGGCTCGATCAGGTGGGCTTCGTGCCGAATCCCTGGATCCGCCCCTGCCTTCAGGCCAAGGGCGGATCGAACGAGCAGTCGCTCGCCTTCTGGGAGGGGATCCTCGACGACGGGATCAAGGTTCCCATGGTGGGTGGCGGCGACCGGCACATGGCCTTCGTCCCCGGCCACCCCTCCACCTGGATCTACGCGACCGAGCTCTCGCCCAAGGGCCTTCTCGACGGGATCCGCCGGGGGAGGACCTGGGTCAACCGCGGCCCGGACGGGGCGCGGGTCGACTTCCGCGCCGACGGAGACGGTGACGGCTCCTACGAGACCATGCTCGGCGACACGCTTCCTCTGGGCGGCCGGATCGATTTCCGGGTCGAGGTGAAAGGTGCGGTCGGCGGGTTCCTCGAAGTGGTCGCGAACCGGACCGTCCGCCACAAGGTCCAGATCACGAGCGATCCCTTCGTCTTCTCCTATAGCGACACGCCTTCTGCCTACACCTGGTATCGGGCCGATGTCTACGAGGTCCTGAAGGACAACGTCCCTGGCGGCCAGGAGTTCGCCCAGCTCATCCAGAACGACCCCTCGCACTACGCGACCGGCGTCCTCAACCTGATCGTCTTCGCGAAGAACTACGGCCTCACCTTCGGCACCGTCCCCACGGCGCTCCCGACCGTTGTCTTCGACGACCGGTACGACCGGATCCTGAATCTCTCGGTCCCGCGACCCGGCTACTGCCGAGGGGCCATGACGAGTCCCATCTACGCTGGTTCGAAGTAGGAGAAGCACCCCAAAAGACCCATTCCCATCCGAAGTCCATTCGGATTCCGTACCCAGTTGAGAGGGCGGCTTTTCCCAGGGCCGCCCTTTCGCCTTGCTTTTCGACCCGCGGAGCTGTGGTGGCTAGCGATCCTCTCGCAGCGCAAGAACCCCCAGGGCGACCAGCGGGCGATAGCTGCTATCGAGGTGGCGGGTGAAGCGGTCGCGAAGTGCCTTCCGGCGGGCGAAAATGGCGCACCAGGCGGCGAGCGGGAAGGCGCTGCCGCGGGGGTCCGCGAGGTCTTGCGCGAGGACCTCATCGGGTGGGACCGCGCCCGAAAGGACGAGGAGTCGCGCGTGTTCACGGTCCTCGGCGACCGGCCGGACATCCCGGGCGAGGAACGCGCGGTAGGGATCGCCAGCGGCCCCCTCCACGAATCCGGCGGAGTCCTCGAGGTGCGGCCTGGTGGGCGAGAGACCCACGGGACGCGGCGCGCCGAACTCGTCGAGCTTGCTCGCGAGGAGCGCGAGCTCGCGCTCCTCTATCCGCGCGAGGATCCTTCTCTCTTCGGGCCCGAGCGAGGGAGGGGGCGCGCCCCTCCTTTCTTTCAGGCGCGACGCGATCCAGGCGTCCGCCTCGGGGCGTCCGAGTCGCGCAAGCGCCGCGGCGAGCTCGCAGGCGGCGGGACCGAAGTCGGGACCGTGGGGACCCCAGGCGGCGAGAAGCGCGGGCAGGGCACGCCCGTCTCCGGCCTTCGCGAGTTCGAGGGCGGACTCGACGCGGAGCTCCCCCGTGTCCGCACTCGCGGCGAGGCTGGCGAGGTCGTCCAGGCGACCGCGCTGGCCGAGCGTCCGGGTGGCAAGGCGAGGCTCGGCGAGGAACGCCTCCAGGGCGAGGAAACGCCCGGCCTCGTCCTCCGGGAGCTCCGCGAGAACGAGGTAGAGCTCCTCGACTTCTCCCAGCCCTCGCCCGCGCTCGAGGTGCGCGCGGAGCGCGGTCCGGGCCCGGGCGGAATCGGCGTCCGGCTCCGCGGTTCGCGCGGCTCCCGCGCCCGCGAGGCCCGCGGCCGCGACGAGCGCCGAGAAGAGGGCGGCGCGGCCCCGGGGCGGGACGATCCGGGCGAACCGCGCCCCGGCCATCCAGGCGGCCCCGGCCAGGGTGAGGACGAGGCCGGGGAGGGCGGGATGGGCTCCCGTGGACTCGATGGCCCGCCATGGGAATGGAAGGAGGCTTTCCGGGCCGGACCAGAGGAGGAAGCCCGCGGCGAGAAGGATGAAGCCGGGGAGCCAGGCGGGAGGGGTCCTTCTCCCACCGCGCAAGCGACACGATACGAGGTGGCAGGTCGCCGCAAGGAGCGCGGCGAGCACGAGGGCGGCGAGCGCGCTCGCGACGAGGAGGGGTCCCGGCGTCCAGCGAAGGACATCCGACAGCCCGCCAAGATCGGGATCCGGGACCCCCATGCCGTCGCTACGCTCCTCTCAGCAGGCCACTAATATTGTGAGACTCCTTACTTCCCGGCGCATTCTAGGGACTCGCCCGGAAGCCGGTCAACGTGCGCGGCGACAACCTCGGAGGAAAAAGTTCGAGGCGCCCTGCCTGGCGCCGATCCCCAAGCCGGGTCTAGAATCGAGTCGTGAGCCAATCCGAGGATCTCACGCGGCTGCGGAGTCTCGCGCCCGGCGAGCGGTTCGCGCTGGGGATATCCCGGGTGCGTCTCGCCTGGGCGGCCCTCGACCGTCCCAGCCGCGAGGATGGCGACCGAAGATGGGCCGAGTGGCTCGAGGAGCACGACGAGGGGAATCGCAACCTCTTCGCCGGCCTCGCCCTGGAGTCCCGGACCAGCGGTGAATGATTCCCTCGTCGAGACCTTCGTCTCCGCCGTCGCCACGATCGAGGAGGCCGGGCTCCCCTACGTGGTGATGGGGGGGCTCGCGCTCAACGCCTGGGCCGTCCCGCGCGCCACCTTCGACATCGACCTCGGCATCCTCGACGACCCGCGGCCGCTCGAACCGCTCCTCGAGCGGCTGGAGGCGGCCGGTGTTCGCGTCTCGGTGGAGCGCCGATCGGGCACCGTCCAGCGATTCGGCGCGTTCCGGACGATCGAGGCGCGTTTCGAGGCTGGCGCCGGCAGAGAGATCCCCGTCGATCTTTTCCTCATGTCGAGCCCCTTCGAGCAGTCGGCCTTCGCGCGGCGGGTGCGGATCGAGGCGCTCGATCGGTCGCTCTGGGTCCTCTCCGCCGCCGACCTCCTTCTCTACAAGCTCGTTGCCTGGCGCCGCAAGGACCGGATGGACGTCCAGAACCTCCTCGCGGTCCAGGGGATTCCCGAGCCCGGCTACCTGTGGCCCTGGGCGAAGAGGCTCGCGGTCGCGCCCCGGCTGGAGCAGGCGATCCAGGAAGCCGGCCTGGCGACGTGAAGCAGATCGTCCGCTCCGCGGTTTGACACCGCCCGCGCGTTCGGCTTCAATAGACTCCGGCGCCCCGGAGAACCGGAGCGCGGAGGGTCCGTGAGCCAGGAACCGATCGTCTACCGCCAGCCGGGGATCTCGACCGACGACATCGATCCGGATGCGCTGAAGGTCGTCGAGCGCCTCTACGAGGGTGGGGCGCCGGCGCTCTTCGTAGGGGGCTGCGTGCGGGACCTCCTCCTCGGCCGCAAGCCCAAGGACTTCGACGTCGTCACGCCGTTCTCGCTCCGGCGGGTGCGCCGGATCTTCCGGGCCAACTCGCGCGTGATCGGCCGCCGCCACAGGCTCGTCCACGTCTTCTTCGAGGGCGGCAAGGTCGTCGAGGTCTCGACCTACCCGCGACCCGAGGAAGAGGAGGGCTCGACCCCCGGCGACTGGGAGGTGCTCGACGCCTTCCGCCGGGATTTCACCGCGAACGCGCTCTACTACGACCCGATCCGCGACACGCTGATCGACTACGTGAGGGGCCACGAGGACGTCCGCTCGCGGATCCTCCGCTCGATCTCCTCTCCGCGCGAGAGCTTCGAGTCCGACCCGGTGCGCATCGTCCGGGGGATCCGCTACGCCTGTCTCCTCGACTTCACGATCGAGGAGGCCACCGGGCAGGCGATGAAGGAGCTCGCCTGGATGGTGGCGCGGGCGAACAAGAGACGGATGCAGGAGGAGCTCTGGAAGTTCCTCCTCGCCCCGCGCACGGACCGGGCGTTCCGCACCTTCGCCGACCTGGGGATCTTCGCCATCCTCTTCCCCGAGGTGACGGTCTTCCTCGACCCCGAGGGGCCCAGCCGGATCTGGGACTACCTCGCGGCCAAGGATGAGGTCCCCAGAGAGGAGCTCACCCACGCGCTCGCGATGGCGATCTTCTTCCTGCCGCTCCTCGACGAGGTCGATGGCCTGGGGGAAGGGGATCCGGAACTGGAGCTCGAGCGGCTCCTTTTGCGATGCCGGGAGACGGTCGAGCCGATCGGGCGCGTCTACTCGCTCGCGCGCAAGGTGCGCTACGGCGTCCTCGCGCTCCTCGACGCGCAGCTCCGCATGCTTCGCGGTCCCGATGGCCGCCGGAGCCGGCTCGTGGAATCTCTCCACTTCGAGCAGGCCCTCCGGCTCTTCAAGGTTTTCTGCCGCGCGCGGGGCACGGGCGCCGATGTGCTCGCGGCGTGGGAAGCCGAGGCGGGGAGCAGGAAGCGGAAGGTCGAGCCGCGCCGGGCCTACGACGAGGTCGAAGAGGTCTACGAGACCGCCCGGGGGCTCGGACCCGATGGGGAGCCGCGTCCGCGGCGCCGCCGGCGCTCGCGGTCGCGCTGACCCTCCGGGGGGCTTTGGTGGCCGGTGCGCGGCGAAGAGGCGGCCGGGACGCGGCCGGGATCGCGATCGCCCGGGGGATCCGGAACCTCCGCCTCGCGGCGGGATCCTTTACGGTCCTCGCGCTCGTCGTCCTCGTCGCGGGCTCGCTCACGACAGCGATCCTCTCGTACCCCGGGTACAGGACCTCGCGGTCGCTCGCGTCGCAGGAGGTCGTGGACCTCGCGGTTGCGGCTTCCCCCCCCGCCGGCGTGAAGGCGAGGGCCGCCGGCGACGCCGACTGGACGCGCCGGCGCTTCTACTACCTGGTGGACGTGGACACCTTCGGGCGCCGTGAGGGGGTCCTCCTCATCGAGTACTTTCCGCTGCGCCTCTCGGAGGACCGCCACCTTCCCGCGGGGAGGATCCTCGAAAGGTCGGACGATCCGGGCGACCGGCTTCTCCACGAGAAGCCCGGATACGAACGCCCGCTCGGGATCGAGAAGGGGCTCTCCCTCGAGGGCGTGTCGGAGACAACCCCACCCGCAATCCTCGGCGAGTTCCGGAAGATCTGCCGGGGCGAGGTTCTGACGGTGGGCATCCTCGAGGACGGCGGCTGGACCGAACGAGAGGCCGAGGTTTCCGGGCGCGCCCTCTGGCTCGGGGCGGGCGCCTTCGTGGTGGGCCTTCTTCTCTCGCTCGCGCTCCTGAAACCCTTGCGGCGGGTCTTCTTCGCGCCCAGGAGTGCGTGACCGCCACCTCCATCGTCTTCCATACGGTCGCTCTTCGAGATGGGCTCCACGCGCGAGGGACAGGTCCTTGCTCCGTCCTCGGGCCGCGAGCATGATGGCGGCATTCTTCTTGGAAGGAGGCATCGATGAGACGATTCACCCTCATGGCCGGGCTCGTGCTCGCGGTCGCGTCAGGCGCCGCCCTCGGCCAGGCGACCGACGAGGAGCAGGCGGCGGCCAAGCTCTACGGCGAGTCGTGCTCGAACTGCCATCGGGCGCCGGACCTCCGCTTCGACACCGACCGGGCGTGGTTGGACCAGATCGAGCGGACGGCCTGAAGCGATACCCCCGCGAGGGTCCGTGCGGCCCTCCAGACCTTCCTGTCGTCCGATGCGCTCGCGCGGCCGAGAGCCGTGACCGCCGCGCCCGGTCGAGACGCCGCGGGCGATGGATTCGTCGTCCCGAGCTTCCCCGAGGGGTCGCTCTTCCTCGAGACGCCGGACGGCCTGCCGCTCCGCCTGGAGTGGGGCCCCGAGGACGCCACGGCCAAGGACCGACGTCGCGCTCTGCCGCCGGCGACGTACACGCTCACCGGCTACCGGGTCGTGCGCCGGACCGAGGACGGACACGTGTGGTTCGTCTCGGCCACGTCCCGGGGGATGCGCGAGTTCTCCGTGAACGCCGGCCAGGAGACCCGGGTCGAGATCGACGAGACGATCCGGTTCGAGCTAAGGGGTCACCGCCGGCATGGCGAGATCGACGTCCAGATGCGGATCTCGGGCGAGGAGGGGGCGGGCCTCACGATCTACAAGGACGGGAAGCGCATCCCGATCGGCTATGCGCTCGACAGCTCCGACGGGCGGCGCCTCTCGACGGGCGAGATGGAGTATGGCTGAGGGGGAGGAGGCCGGGCTTCGGTGAAGCCCGATCGCCCGAGGGCGGTGCGCGGCGCCTCGCTCCAGTTTGAGGAGCCTCCGTTCCCGATCGAGGGCGAGCGCTCGATCTCGTTCTGAGTTACCCGCCCCTCCGCGAGTCATCGCGATCTATCGTCTGGCCACGTCTTGCTCGATCGCGCCCTCGGGAACGACGACGACGTCCCCGGTCCGCAGCCGGATGTGGGCCTCGCCCTTGAGGCGCATCTGGACCCGCCCGAGGACCCGGGCGGCGCCGCCTGGGCCGGTGCCGGGAGCGAAGCGGATCCATTCGTAGCGGGCGCCGTCGTCGGCGGCGAGATGGGCCCGATAGGTTTTCTCCACGTCGGCCAGGGAGGAACCGGCGAGGCGTTCGAAGGCCTCGGCGGGCGCCGTGCCCGCCAGGGTGTCGGAGAGGTAGCGCCGGAGCGCGCCGGGATCGTTCATCCGCCCCTCCTCGGCGAGGAGGCGAACGAGATACCAGGACCCGTAGTAGAACGTGTTCGAGCGATCGGTCTCTTCCTCGGTGTGGATGAGGAAGTCATCGGCGCCTCCGGCGAGGAGCCTGTCGAGGGCGACGAGGGAGCGGGAGCGGTTCTTTTCCTGGAGGAACTGGAGCCACTCAGGCGAAGACTCCCCCGGATAAAGCTCCACGCCGTCGAAGGCCGCGGATTCGAAGTACATGGCGAGCCCCTCTTCGAGCCAGCGGGCCATGACGCCCTCGTGTTCGGGGAGGCGGATGCGGTGCTCGAAGAAGGCGTGGAAGGCCTCGTGGGCCAGCGTGTCGAACATCTCGCGCGTGACGGAGTCAAGGAGCTCCTGGTTCTCGCGCTGCCGGGCGTCGATCCGGGCCTGGGTTTCGCGAAGGCTCATCTCGTAGGTCTTGATCTTCTCCTTGATCTGGTCCCCGAGGAGGTCGAGTGACTCATACTCTTCCGCTGCCCAGACGTCGACTCGCTTGTTCTCCTCAATCCTGGCAGTGCCGGAGAGATCCCGGTTGTTTGCGCGTTTGTACTCGACGGCCAGGGCCGCGACTTTCTCCCTCGCCTCCCGGAGGTCCACCGTGAGCTCGCGGCGGGCCTTGCGGAGTTCCGCTTCCACGCCGTCGATATCTTTCTCGAGCTTCTGGTAGATGGCCCGGGCCTCGGCCACGTCGGCCTGCCACTCGTGCAGGTCGGAGTAGCCCAGGATCATGTCGAGATCCCGCCTGTAGAAGGCGGGATTCTGGAGGACGTGGTGGAAGAGATCCTCCTGGATGGCCTCGTATTCGGCGAGCGTGCTCGCGATGATCACGGTCGCCGGCGCGGCGGGCTCGATCGGCGTGGAAAAGACGTCCTCGTAAGCGAGCGCCATGGCCTCCAGGCGCATCGCGGCGCGACGAACGAAGTCCTCCGGCGCGCTCGCTTTCACGAAAAAGTGCTCGGTCTCCACCGAATAGACCCGGTCGGTCTCTGGGCCCTCGGTCCGGACTTCGAGTGCGTTCCGGCTCTCGGCTTCTCCCTTCTGCCGCTCGCGGAAGGCCTCGATCCTCGCATGGAGGATGGGGCGATGGATGTCAGGGGACCTGGTGACCCGCGCGATCTCTTTCCTGGGGACGGTGGTCACGAGGACGGTGGTGCCCGACTCGCCGCGCCGGAGGGCTGCGAAGGAGACCTCCTCGTCATCCTCCTCCACGACCGCTCCCCGGAGCACGGCGCCGTTCGTGCGGACGAGCTCCTCCAAGGCGACCCCCAGGGCCCGGCCGGCGAGGACCAGAGACCTCCGGCAGGCGTGCGCGAGAACGGGGTCCCCTGCCGAGAGACCGGCGTCGAGGGCCGGAAACCCGGGTTCGGCTCGGGCGCCGAAGTCGCCGAGCGCTCGCGCGGCGGCCAGCTTCTCGACCCGGGTCCCATCCTGGAGCTTCGCCACGAGGAGGGGGAGCGCCGCGTCGCCGGCCGCGAGGAGTCCGACGCGGGCGGCGGCGGAGACCTCGCGCGAAGGGTCGGCGAGAGCCGCGAGGAGCGCCGGCAGTCCACGCTCTCCCATGCCGGCGAGCGCGCGGGCCGCCGCTCGTCGCTCGTCCCAGGAGGCGTCGGCCTGGACGAGCGCGGACCCGAGCGCGCCCTCGTCGGGGGCCTGCGAGAGCGAGTCCGTCGCGAGGATCAGAAGAAGCGCGAAGGCGTGGAACGGGGCTCGTCTCATGTCAGTTCCTCTTTCCCGGGTCTTGCGACCTCAAGATCGTAACCCTTCCAACTCGCCAAGTCGAAAGCGGTCAGACGAGCCTCTCCTCCCGTAGCGCGCGCCCGGTCGGCGAATCGGGATTCGCGGCGATCTCCTCGGGCGTTCCGCGGGCGACGATCCTTCCCCCTCCCGCCCCGGCCTCGGGACCGAGCTCGATCACGTGGTCCGCCGCCGCGATCATGTCGAGCGAGTGCTCGACGACGAGGACGGTGTGGCCCCCTTCGACGAAGAGGTCGAGGACGGTGGCGAGGCGCTGGACGTCCTCGAAGTGGAGGCCCTGGGTGGGTTCGTCGAGAGCGTAGAGGGTCGCTCCGGCGGACGGGCCGGAGAGTTCCCGCGCGAGCCGGACGCGCTGGGCCTCGCCCCCCGAAAGCGTGGAGAGGGGCTGGCCGATCCGGAGGTAGCCCAGCCCGACCTTGCCGAGGGGTTCCAGGCGCCGCCGGATCCGGTCCACTTTCTCGAAGACCTGGATCGCCTCGTCCACGGAGAGATCGAGACAGTCGGCGATCGAGAGGGCGCGGTAGCGCACGGCGAGCGTGGCGTCGCTATAGCGCCGGCCCTCGCAGACGGGGCAGACGACCTCGACGTCGGGCAGGAACTGCATCTCGATCCGCCGCACGCCCTCCCCCTGGCAGGCCTCGCAGCGCCCGCCGGAGACGTTGAAGGAGAACCGCGCGGCCGTGAAGCCGCGGAGCTTCGACTCCTTGAGCTCGGAGAAGAAACGCCGGATCTCGTCGAACGCCTTGACATAGGTCGCCGGGTTCGACCTCTCGGATCGGCCGGGGGGGGTCCCCTCGACCTCGACTACCCGTAGGGTCGCGGACGCTCCGGAGAGCGAGTCGTAGAGCGCGTCTCCCCGGTCACCTCCCTTCGCGACGGCGAGAGCCGGGAGGAGCGTGTCCTGGATAAGGCTCGACTTTCCCGACCCGCTCACACCGCAGACCGCCACGAGGAGACCGAGGGGAATCTCCACGTCGATCGATGCGAGGTTGTGCGTCCGGGCGCCGGAGAGGATGAGCCGGTCCTTCCCGAGCGGCCGGCGGGCCCGCCCGGTTCCGACCCGGCGCCGGCCGGAGAGATACGCGCCGGTCGGGCTCGCCGGCTCTCTTCCCATGGCGTCTGGTGGACCCTCGAAGACGACGCGCCCCCCCTCGCCGCCCGCCCCCGGCCCGAACTCGATCGCCCAGTCGGCGCGGCGGATCGCCTCGCGGTCGTGCTCGACGACGAGGACGGTGTTCCCGAGGTCGCGGAGCGCCGTAAGCGTCGCGAGGAGCCGGCGCACGTCGCGCGAGTGGAGCCCCACGGTGGGCTCGTCGAGGCAGTAGGTCACGCCGGAGAGCCGGCTCCCGAGCTGCCCGGCGAGTCCGACTCGCCGGGCCTCGCCGCCCGAGAGCGTGGGGGCGCCTCGGTCGAGGGTGAGGTAGCCCAGGCCGACCTCCACGAGGAAAGCGAGGCGGCACTTCGCCTCGGCGACGGGCTCGCGGACGATCTCGGCCTCGACACCCGCCGGCCGGTAGGACTCGAAGAAAGCAAGTGCCCGCTCGATGGGGACGCTCGCGATCTCCTGGATCGTGGCCCCGCCCAGCCTCACGGCGAGCGACTCGGGCCGGAGCCGCGCTCCCCGGCAGGCCGGGCAGACCGCGCTCCTTCCTTCCGTCTGGACTCGCCCGAGGCCCTGGCACATGGGACAGGCCCCCTCGGGCGAGTTGAACGAGAAGGCGCGGGGATGGGGTTCGGGGAAGATCGTCCGGCAGGAGGGGCAGATGGGCCGGCGGCTCCGGAGCTCTTCCCTTCCGTCCTCGAAGAGGAGGGAGAGGAGCCCGTCTCCCGCCTCGAGCGCGAGCTCGACCGAACCCGCGAGGCGGGACAGGGTCCCCGGTTTCGCGACGATCCTGTCCACGACGAGCTCGACGGCGTGCTCCCCCCCGCCCCCGAGTTCGATCTTCTCCGAGAGGTCGCGAACGGTCCCGTCGACGCGCACGCGGACGAACCCTTCGCGGCGAGCCCGATCGATCTCACCCGAAGGGTCCTCCCCACGCCCGATCGGAGCGAGGACCAGAACCTTCGTTCCCTCGGGGAGGCGCGCGAGCTCGGCTGCGATCTCCTGCGCCGAACGGGCGACCACGGGCGTCCCGCAGCGGTGGCAATGCGGCCGCCCGGCGCGGGCGAAGAGGATCCGCAGGAGATCGTGGACCTCGGTGATCGTGCCGACGGTCGAGCGCGGTCCCCAGCGCGCGGCGGTGGAGCGCGCGGCGAGCGTCGGAGTGAGGCCCTCGATCGACTCGAAGGCGGGCCGGGGAAGGGCCTCGAATCCGGGACGGCCGGAGAGCCCGAGCGACTCCATGTAGCGCCGCCGGCCCTCGACGAAGAGGGTGTCGAAGACGAGCGACGACTTGCCGGAACCCGAGACCCCGGTGACCGCGACGAGGCGGCCTTTCGGGATATCGAGGTTCACGGACCGCAGGTTGTGCTCGGCCGCGCCCCGGATGCGGATCGAGTCTCCGGACAAGGGTCTCCCTACTTGGACCCCCGGTGGAGTCGGATCCGGTCCGACTCGATCTTCGCCGTTCCGGTCGGGGCGCGGCGCGCGGAGGGGTTTCCCGGCCGGTCGATCCCCGCCCAGAGGGATTCCATCTTCTGGACGAGGGCGGGTGCCTTGATCCGTTCCCCGTTCGGGGCGAGGCAGGCTCCCGCGAGCCGCAGGAGGTCGTCGAGGAACGTCTTCTTGGCGTGGATGCCCGCGAAGCGCGCGGGGCGCGCGGCGGGGCTCGCGGCCGCAGGGTTCTCCCCCCACTTCGAGGGGCGAAGGTACGCGCTACTCGGCGTGTCGAAGCGCTGGTAGAGGCGCTGGACGTCGGAGTCGCGGAGCCGCGAGTCCGCGATGGGGTCGGTGCCCAGGTAGGTCCGCTCCAGGATCTGCGCGACCTGACGCTGGTAGCGGCCGAGCAGGTCCTGGTTCCTGAGGAGCTCGTGGAAGTAGAAGAAGACCTCGCCGAGATCCCCCGAGATCGCCCCCTCGAAGAGGTCGCGTCCCGAAAGGAGCCGGAGAGCCACGAGACCCAGGCCGTAGACGTCCGTCTTCTGGCTGATGCGGTCGGGGTGAAGGACGACCTTCGCGCCGTTCGAGCCCTTCACCACGTCCACGATCTCCGGCGGGAGCCAGCGCGGCGTCCCGAAGAGCCTGCCCGCCAGCCGGTTCTCCTCGACCTCGTTGATCTCTCCCGAGGAACGCGCGGTGCCGAAGTCCGTGAGGTAGGGGCACCCCGCGAGGAACATGATGTTGTCGGGCTTCACGTCGTTGTGGACGACGCTCTGTTCGGAGAGGTAGGACAGCGCGTGCGCGAGGGCGTAGAAGAGCCGGGCGACGAGAATCGCCGGGACCGGGCGGCGCTTCTCGAAGTCGGGCAGCTCCTCCGCCAGGGGGCGCAGGAGGTCCGTGACGTAATAGGGAACCGACTGCCCGAGGAGCTCCAGCTCCCCCGTGAGGTACAAGCGCGGGAGGTGTGGGTGGGAAAGGCGGTTGAGCTTGTCGACCTCGTGGCGGATCGCGGCCGCCGTGTTCTCGATAGGGAGCAGCGGCACCTTGAGCGCGAACGCGAGCTGCGGGCAGGTGTTGAAGCGGACTTCGAAGACCTCGCCGAGCGCGCCGTGGCCGATCGAGCGGGCCACCTTGAAGGCCGCCTCCTGGGTCTCCGTCGGCGGCTCGTCGGCGGTCCGACTCCCCACGATCCAGCGTCCCACGAGGAGGTGGCCGATCGACCGCGAGACGCCCGCCGGCGTCTCGACCGTATGGATTCGGTTGGCCAGGAACTCTCGAGTCGAGAGGAGGATGGTCTTTTCGTCGCCGGGCGTCACTTGCGCTCCCCCGCTGTCCGCCGCTTCTTGCATATTATGGCCAGAAACACGCGAGCAGACAAAGCGTTTTGATCGAAAGCCGCCCGAGCACCCTCGACCGGGATGCGCGCAAAGCGAGTGCCAGCCCCCGGGAAGCCGTCTCCTGCCAGATTCGCGGCCCGGTGTGCTCCCGCGAGGCGCCACGGGTGTCCTCGAAAGAAGTCACCTCGAGCGCGACCTTCGCGCCTCCCCGGTGTTCGAAGAGGCGCGACAACCGTCCGGACAATCGAGGAAACGATCCATGCCCAGAACGATCTTCGCCGCGATCCTCGCCCTCGTTGTCTTCGCGGGTCCGCTCGCGGGCCAGGAGGACGAGCGCCCCAACATCCTCTTCATTCTCACAGACGACCACCGGCCGGACGGGATGGGCTGCTACGGCAACGAGTCGATACGGACGCCGAACTTCGACCGGATCGCCGCCGAGGGAGCGAGGCTCGACTCCTTCTACGTCGCCGCGCCACTCTGCTGCCCGAGCCGGGCCGCGTTCCTCTCCGGGCTCTGGCCTCACCAGAACGGCGTCATGAACAACCAGGGTGGCCCCGACCTTGCCAAAGGCACGCCCACGATCGCCACGGCGCTCGCACACGCGGGGTACGTGACCGGCTTTGTCGGCAAGGCGCACATGGGGGGCGACCCGCGCCGCTGGGACTTCTCGGAGACGCCGGTCTGGCTCCCGGGCGGAGGCTCCAAGCATGAGGATCCGACCCTCTTCGTGGATGGGGAGCGAAAGAACGTCGAGGGACTCGTCACGCAGATCTTCGCCGACGCGGCGACTCGCTGGATCGAGGAGCACAAGGAGGACCGCTGGTTCCTCTGGCTCGCCACCACGTCGCCGCACAAGCCGTACCTCCGCGACCCGGACCACCCGTATCGGCTCTCGGAGATCCGCCCCCCTCCTCTATGGCCCGAGGGCGAGCCGCTCTCCGACGCCGACTGGGAGGGGTATTACTCCACGATCTCGATGCTCGACGCCGAGGTCGGGCGCGTGCTCGCGAAGCTCGCCGAGACGGGGCAGCTCGACCGGACCTTCATCTTCGTCGCGGGGGACAACGGCTTCATGCACGGGAGCCATGGCTACCCCGCGAAGTCGGTCTGGTTCGAGGAGGCGACGAGGGTCCCCGCGCTCGCGCGCTGGCCGGGCCGGATCCGCGCCGGCACGGCGGTCAAGGCCCCGATCGTCGCCGTCGATCTCTTCCCCACGCTCAGCGAGATCGCGGGGGCTCCCGTCCCCGAGGGCCTGGAGGCGACAAGCATGCTCCCCGCGCTCACGGGGGGAGAACCGCGCCGCAAGATCGCGGGAAGCGAACTCGCGGGCGGCCGGCGCGGCGTCAACGAGTGGCAGATGGTGCGCTCGGACGACCTGAAGTACGTCCGGGAGGGCTCGGGCGCGGAACACCTCTACGACCTCGTGGCCGACCCGGACGAGGGGACCGACCTCGCGAAGGACTCGAAACGCGCGAAGGATCTGGAGCGGATGCGCGAGGTCCACGCGAAGTGGCTCGCCGACACGCCGAAATAGACGTCATCCGGCGGAGGCGGCGTCCTTCCCTTTGCCCGACAGCGCCCGGACAAGCGAGACGAGGAGCACGAAGCCCGTGAGCGGCAGCACGGCGTAGAGCATCGCATCGTTGAAGCGGGGGAGCTTCTCCCGCTCGGCCGCCGCGAAGTAGAGGTAGGCGATGTAGGCGCCGTAGTAGGCGAAGAAGAGGAGCCCTTCCCATCGGGAGATCCGGTATCCCGTGAAGAAGATGGGAAGGCACGCGACCGCCACGGCAAGCGCCACGGGGATGTCGAAGTGGAGCGCGGTCGGCGACACGGCGATCCCGTCCGGCGCCACCGCGCTCGCGACGCCCAGGACGCAGAGGATGTTGAAGATGTTCGACCCCACGACGTTCCCGACCGCGATGTCGCGCTCGCCCTTCACGGCCGCCACGATCGAGGTCGCGACCTCGGGGAGCGAGGTCCCGGCCGAGACGAGAGTGAGGCCGATCGCGAGCTCGGAGACGCCGAGCGCCCTGGCGAGCTCGACCGCCCCGGTGACGAGCCAGCGCGAGCCCAGGACGAGCATCGCGAGACCCAGTCCCATGAGGAGGAGCGAAAGGGGCCAGTACGAGGGCTTCCCCGGCGGGTCGGCGTCCTCCTCGGGCTTCGGCGGGCCGGCGCGACCCTCGGGGGCCTGTCCCTGCCGGCCCATCCAGAGCGCGAAAAGGGTGTAGAGGAGCGCGCCTCCGGCAAGCGTCAGCCCTTCTCTCCGGTCCACCTGGCCGTCCCACGCGACGGCCCAGAGGGCCCCCGACACGAGGATCATGATCGGGACGTCGAAGCGGACGAGTTGCTTCTTGACGGCGAGCGGCACGAGGATCGCGGAGATGCCCAGGATGAAGAGGACGTTGAAGATGTTCGACCCCACGACGTTTCCGATGGCGACGTCGGGTTCTCCCGCGAGGGCGGACTGGACGCTGACGGCGAGCTCCGGCGCGCTCGTCCCGAAGGCCACGACGGTGAGGCCGATCACGAGCTTCGAGATGCGGGCGGCGCTCGCGAGGCGCGAGGCGCCCCGCACGAGGAACTCCGCGCCCGCGAGCAGGATCGCGAGCCCCGCGACGAAGAAACCGAGCGTCTCGGCACTCATCGAGGCCCATCCTGCCACGCGAGGTCGCCGGTTTCCACACCCCAGTCGATCCCGAAGAAGCCCGCCACGCGGACGCCCGCCGCGCCTGCTTCGAGAGTCCGCGAGGAGAGGACGGTGAGATCCGGGTAGGCGACCCCCGAGACGAAGTAGGGAAGACGGTCCGCCAGGCGCATCCCGGCGGCCCCCGTGCCGGCGACGACGCCCACGAGCGCCACCTCGGAGTCGGGCCGAGGGCGGACGAAGAGGCAAGCGAGGTCCTCGCCCGCGATCTCCCGCTCCCCGATCCGGACCCGGCCGCGGCGGACCTGGACGGGCGAGTCCGCAAGAAGCGCGTCCCAGGCTCCGTTCGTCTCCCCGTTTCCGTAGAGGACGACGCTTCGGTCGGGTTGGGCGCCGGCGTCGAAGGCGCTATCGGCGACAACGTCGATCGACCCGTTCCCGCGATACCAGAAGGTCTCGGCGTCGTAGCGCGCCTTCGCGTAGGACGAGGCGTTCTCCTCGGGAGAGCCCCGCGTCCCGTAGACGAAAAGCACCCGGTTCCTGAATGCCTCGCGGAAGGGGCCGTAGCGGCGCGGGTTCTTCTCGCGCGGCGAAGGCGTGGTCCTCGCGACCCAGGTTTCTCCCTCGCGCGCCAGGCGGAGACGCCCGTGCTCGGGCCAGGGGGCCTCGCCCTTCGTGCCGTCCAGGTCGAATCGAACCGGCGCGCCCGGCGCGAGAGATTCCACGGAGAAGGAGACGCGGGCGATGTTCGCGGTCGTCCCGGCGATTCGCCGCTGTCCCGGATCCAGGCGAACCCGGATCCGGGAGGTCTCCAGGGGCCGGACCTGCGCTTCGATTCTGGCCCACCGGAAGTCCGCGCTTACTCCGGGCGAGGCCGTCGTGAAGTCCACGTCGCGGATCTCGGGCGGCAGCGCATGGCGGGCGAAGAAGTCGAACATCGGGGCCCAGTCCACGCAGTCCGTGCCCGGCTCGTCGGAAGAGTCCCACCAGTGGCCCGCGCCGGGCTCCTCGTGGTGGACCCAGTCGTGGTGGAAACTCGCGAGCGTGCGCGCCATCGTCCGTCCCTCCTCGGCCGGGACGTTGTCGTCGGCCGCGCCGTGGAGGATGTAGACGCCGCACGACGCCAGGTTCCCAGCCAGCGCGAGCGTGTCGCTCGGGCTCGCGGCGGCGATGAGGGCGCGCTCGAGGGGGCTCGCATTCTCCGCTCGCGTGGCGCCGGCGTAGGACCAGAAGCTCACCCACCCCGCCGAGGGACCGATCGCCGCGAAGCGATCGGGGAAGGTCGTCCCCACGTGCCAGACACCGTGTCCGCCCATCGAGTGCCCCGTGAGGTAGACCCGCCGCGGGTCGGTGTCGAGCTCCCGGGCGGCGCGCTCCAGAACCTCGATCGCGTCCAGGCGTCCCCAGTCCTCCCAGTCGAAGCCGAACGGACGGCGGTTCGTGGGCGCGACGACATGGCCCCAGGATTTGGCCGCGTACGCATCGGCCTGTCCGATCGCGTCCACCCCCGCGCCATGGAGCGTGAGGAAGAGGGCGGGACGGTTCCCATCCCGCGATAGCCCGCGGGCGGGGTTCACCGCGTAGTACTGAACGCTCTCGTCGATCCCGCTCGCGAACGTCCGCCGGTGGCTCTCGTCCGGACGCCGGACACGGATCTCGATCGTTCCGGAAGCAACGGGCCTCGCCTCGGGGTCCCCCCTTGCGACGATCGCGAGTCCTAACGCCACGCTTCCCGACTCGGCCGGTCCATCTCCCGGGAGCACAAACCCGACTTTCCTCGCGGAAAAGGGTCCCAGAGAGGGGAGTGGCGTCGCGGCCGGCGGCACACCCTCGCGCGAAGCGACGAGCACGAGGTCGTCCCGCGTGCGGCCCCCGGCATTGAGGACGACGGCTGCCGCGATGTACGGTCCCGGCTCGCCCGCGCGGTAGTCGGGGAGCGTCGTGTCGCGGAGGTTCATGACGACTTCCCCCGCGGCCGGCACGAGCTTCGCGCGGAGTTCCCCGCGCGCGCAGTGGAAGAGGAAGTGATTCTCCCCCTTCCGGAGGAGTACCGGCAGGACGACGTACCCGTGGGAATAGAGGTCGCCCGGGCGCGGCTCGCCGTTCGCGTAGACCATCGCATGGCCCGCCGCGTCGAGGAGCGCGGGCCGCTCGGTCTCCGTTTCCACCTTCCAGTAGACATAGCCTCCGCGAAGCGCGTCGCCGCGGATCCACCCGTCCTCGCCCGCCGCGATGGGCGCCCAGAGGCGCGCCCCGCCGTCCGCGAACCGGTAGCCATGCCCCTGGGCCGGGGGTTGCCACGTCCCCGCCACGATCTGGGACTCGACGGCGTCCGTGTGGACCGGTGTCCGGCCCCACTGGCCGACCGGCGGCAAGGCGAGCCCCTCGGCAAGAACGATTTCGGCCTGGCCCGCTTCCTGCCCAAGGACGGGGACCCCGTGAAGCACGATGACGAGGAGAAGGAGCGCGGCGAGCTCGGGCGGACGCATGGTGGATCTCCCTTCGGGAAGCGACGATTGTATCTCCACCGTGTAGCATGGGCGGCGATGGACTGGGACTACGTCGTCGTCGGCTCGGGGTTCGGGGGCTCGGTCTGTGCTCTCCGTCTGGTCGAGAAGGGCTACCGGGTGCTGGTGCTGGAGAAGGGGCGGCGCTTCGCGCCGGCCGATTTCCCGCGCACGAACTGGGACGTCAAGCGCTGGCTCTGGCTCCCGCGACTCGGGATGCGCGGCCTCTTCCAGATGTCCTTCTTCCGGCACATGACGGTCCTCTCCGGGGTCGGCGTGGGCGGTGGTTCGCTCGTCTACGGGAACACCCTGCCCATCCCGAAGGACGACTTCTTCGAGGCGCCCTCCTGGGCGCGCCTCGCCCCCTGGAAGGACGAGCTCGCGCCGCACTACTCCACGGCGCGACGGATGCTCGGCGCCGTTCCCAACCCGATGCTCGGCCTTCCCGACCACGTGATCGGCGAGATCGCGAAGGATCTCGGGCGGCCGGAGGAGCACCACCCGACCACCGTCGCCGTCTACTTCGGCGAGTCCGGGAAGACCGTCCCCGACCCCTACTTCGGCGGAGAGGGACCCGAGCGAACGGGTTGCATCGGCTGCGGCGGCTGTATGCTCGGCTGCCGCCACGGGGCGAAGAACACGCTCGACCATAACTACCTCTGGCTCGCCGAACGACGGGGGCTCACGCTTTCGGCCGACACCGAGGTCACCTGGATCCGGGCCATCCCGGGCGGGGGCTACGAGGTCCGCGCGCGGGTTGGCCCCGAGTTCCTCGCCTCGCGGCGCCGCCCGGTGCGCCATACGGCGAGGAACGTGGTTCTCGCGGGCGGGGTGCTCGGCACGCTTGCGCTCCTCTTCCGCCTGAAGGCCTCGCGACACGGTCTGCCAAACCTCTCTGACCGGCTCGGCTGGAGCGTGCGGACGAACTCGGAGTCCTTGATCGGAGTCACCAGCCGCCGGAGGAGCGCCGATTTCTCGAAGGGGATCGCGATCAGCTCGATCCTCCACACCGACCGCCACTCTCACCTGGAGCCCGTCCGCTATCCCGAGGGCTCGAACTTCTTCCGCCTCCTCACGGCACCGCACGTCGCTGGACGCACGGGCGCCCAGAGGCTCGCGCGTCTCGCCGGCATCGTCCTCGGCCACCCGCTCGACTACCTTCGCCTGCTGTCGGTCCCCGACTGGGCGAAGCACTCCATCATCCTCCTCTACATGCGGACCCTGGAGGGCTGTCTTCGGCTGCGCCCCTCCCGCGGCCACCTGGGCGCGCTCGCGACCGCCCTCGACGAGGGTCCCGCGCCCACCGCCTCGATCCCCGAGGCGACCGATCTCGCCTGCCGGGTCGCGGCGAAGATCGACGGCCTCCCCAGCGCGCTCATCACCGAGACTCTGTTCGGAGTCCCCAGCACCGCGCACATCCTCGGCGGCTGCTGCATGGGCGACTCCTCCGCCACGGGCGTGATCGACCACCGCCACAGGGTCTTCGGTTACGACGGCCTCTACGTCGTGGACGGCTCGGCGATCTCCGCCAACCCCGGCGTCAATCCTTCCCTCACGATCGCGGCTCTCGGGGAGCGCGCGATGGGGTTCGTCCCGGAGAATAGCCGGTAGGATAGCCGGGTGAGACTGTCCCTCAGGCGAGCTTCACACCGGCTTTGCGGCGCGACTTTGAATGCCCTACTTCATGTTCCGGGTGCCGTTCGGCTGATACTTGAACCGGATCGTATACGTGCCGGGCGGCGACGCGGGGTCGAAACCCGTGATTTCGTAGGCGGCGAAGAAGCCGATGTTCGTCCGGACGGCAAATAGCCGACCCACGTCGGTCGCGTTCTGGTTGAGGCCGACCGAGGCGGGGTAGGGGGGCGCTGGAACCGCGTCCACGGCGTCGAGGTTCGCGAACATCCCACTGATATCGCGGATCGTCGCGCCGTTGCACCCCCAGATGGTATTCAGGGCGAAGCATCTGAAATCGTTGTCCGCGGCAAGGTAGAAGGCGCAGACGAGAGGGAAATTCTGGGCGTCGAAGTCGAGGTACCCCCGCTGCGTCGAGAAGGAGCCCGTGACGACGGTCGAGCCGGCGGCGGCGGGCGCCGGTTCCGACGCGGCCGGCTGCTCCGGCTCGACCACGCCGAGGAAACGGTCGAAGACGAGGGGTTCGGCGATCCGCTCTCCGTCGAGCGTCCCTTCGCTCGCCACCACCTGACCCCGAGGGTTGGCGAGCGCGAAGATCGTGTCGCCGAAGATCCGGGAGAGGAGGAACGACTCCCCGTCCCCCGAGCGATCGAACTGGAAGACGGAACGCTGGTCGAGCAGGATCCATTCGCGGGCGCCGACCTGGGTCATCGCAAGCCGGGTCCAGCGGACCTCCGCCTCCGCCCGCATCCCGTCCTGCTGGAGGATCGTCTGGCCCACGAAGACCGAAAACCGGATCCGCTCGAGCACCTCGAAGTCGTCGGCGAGCGCACGCGGGAGATCGGCACGGCGATAGTCATTCCCCGAGTCGTCGCGCGCGGAGAAGCCCGGATGGACGTGGGCGACGAACCCGCCGGCGTCCTCTCTCTCGTAGGCCTCGAAGAGGGCGACGACCACGTCCCGCAAGTCGATCTCGCGGGCGGCCGTTTCCACGATCGGCTCCTCGCCGGCGGCGCGATCGGCGGGCGCGGCCTCCTTCGTCTCCGGCGCGCTCAGTTCTCGATCCAGGAGCTCGCGGAGGACGCGCTTTCGTTCGCTCCAGTCCTCCCCGTCCTGCGCCACCACGGGAAGGGCGAGGCGAGCGGCGATTCCGAGCGCCCAGAGCACGCGGGAGATTCGAACCATCGAAATCCCCCTTGATTGAGCCGCCGGATCCATGCGATAAGGATAACCGATGCGCCGCACGATTCGCGGGATTCTCCTCTTCGCCCTCCTCGCCTGCGGGTGCGGGACTCCGGAGGGGACGAAGCCTCCGGCGGACGAAGAAGCCCTGGAGGCCCTGGTATCCGGCGACGCGGTCCCCCTCGAGAATGCCCCCTTTGAGATCCGCATCTCGCCGGCCGGTGAGGCCCTGCCCGGCGCGACCGCCGCGCCGGTTGCCCGGCCCGACGGCCGGGTCGACCTCTCGATCGAGATCGCCCCTCGTGGAGACGAGACGATCGAGGACGTGGTCGCCGGTCTCGTCGCGCCCTCGGGCGAGTCTGCCGTCGCCAGCAACGTTCTCGTCCTCGGTACCCTCGTACCGGGAAGCCCCAGGATCGAGACCGCCAGTTTCCATGCGGACGCATCGTCCCTGGCGAGCCCCATCCATCTCGCCGTTGCGTATCGGCAGGGCGGGGAACTTCGCCGGACGATCCTCCCCCTCGGAGAGCCGCGCGGGGTTCGCGTGGCGAGGATCGAGGTCCCCGGGGATGGAGGATCTAGGGCGTCAGGCGGCCGCGTTCTGGGTCCTGCCGGGGCGCGTTCGTTGGGCTACGAGGTTCTCGTGGCTTCGGGAGAGACGGTTCCGCTCGACGTCGTCCTGGAGGGAACCGAGCCGCGGTTTGCGGTCGCGTCCGAGGTCTACCTGGTCCACCAGGGAGGCGAGGACGTGCGCGCCCGCCTCGCCTCGACCCGCATCGAGAAGGACCGGACCCGGACGCTCCGGTTCCTCCTCGACGCGAGCGCGGCGCGAGCCGGCCTCGCCGAGTTTTCGCTCGTCTCGCGCTATTACCTGACGACCGGCGTCGCCGAGCGGGCCTGGCGCTTGGCTTTGGGCATCTTCGAACTCGAGCCGATCGCGGATCCCGACGGGCTCCGGTTCACGTTCCGCCTTCCGTCGGGAGCGAGCGGGGAGTGGACCGGCCCCGGCTCGCTCGCCGTCCGCGAGGCTCCCCGAGACCTGGACGATGCGCTCGGGTGGATCGCCGAGCGCGTCGCGCGCGACTTCCCCGCGGCCGTGGCGGAGAGCCGCCTGGAGTACCGGCCCGCTTCGGACGTCGGAACCGCTCCCGAAGCGCTCCGCCGCGAACTCGAGTCCGTTGTCGGCTCCGCGGTCGGCTTCACGCTCCTCCGCACCCAGGTGCGCGCGGATCTCTTCGAGTCGCTGGGCGACGAGCCGGTCTTGGTGCGCACGCTCGCCGGCCAGGCGAGCGATCTGGGCTACCTCCACGGGCCAGAGGTGCTCTCGAGCGCACTCGCGGACTGGCGCCCGGAGCGCGGAACTCGCGACCTTTCGGCCGCCCGCTGGCCCTCGGTTCCAATCGACTTGCCGCGGGAACGATACGAGCCCCTCGCTCGTCGTCTCGCCGCCCTGCCGCACAGCGCCCGCTGGGGCTCGCGGGAGGCCCAGTCGCTCGAGGGGGTGGGCGGGATCGCGCCCGAGGCGATGCCGCTTGTCCTCGTCTACGACATCTCGGGAGTCTCCCGGCGGGACGAGGCCGCGCTCACACTCGTCCTCTCCTCGGATTCCGGCCGGACCGTCTCGGTCCGCGCCCAGGCCGAAGGCGAACGGATCGAGTTCCACCTCGACCGGCTGGATCCCGGCCGCTACCGCGCGGCGGTCCTCGCAGGGTGGCCGGACGGCCAGGTCGCCACCTCGAAGGCGCTCGTGGTCGAAGCGAGCGCGCCTCCGGCCCCCGAAGCGGACGCAGGCGACCTCCTCGATCTCCTCTCGCCCGCCGAGAGAGAACGCCTCGCCCGTGGCGGCCGCTTCGAGAAGGCGGTCGCGGTCGAGACCGAAGGTCGGTTCAGCGTCGCGTTCCGCCGGATCGAGATCGCCCATGGCCGGGTCTTCCACTCCGAGGACGTTTCCGCCGAGCTCGTCTCGGTCCGCTACGACCCGACACGCGCGGAAACCAAGGTCGAGGTCCGGATGGTTTCCCGAGTCGCGAAGAACTGGACCCTCTCCGTTGCTCCCGGAAGCGTCGGCCCCGCGCGCGCGGCCGAGCCGCCGGCCCGGTCCGTCCAGGTGGCGCTTTCGAAGGACGCGCCCGAGCTCGTGAGCTTCACCATCCCCGGCCGGTTCGGGGACTCGTTCACGCTTCTCGAGCACTCGATCTCGGGGTCGCCGATCGCCGCGATAGCTAGCCTCGGCGCTGCGGTCGGCCAGGGGGAGGTCGGGCCCGCTACCGAGCTGTCGAGGGGGAAGATCGTAGCGATTTCGTGTGCGCTCCTTGGCATCAGCGCGGCGATCGCGATACCCATCGCCATCCCGATTCACCTTTCTGTGCCCATCAAGAACCCAGTGTTCGTTGCTCCTGCGCCGACCGCACCGGGGGCCCCCCCCAACACGATCGATCTTGGCGCCAACATCGCCTCGACCACCGCTATCACGCTCCAGGCCGATGGGGCCGGGAACATCGTGCAGTACTTCGGCACCGGCGGCCCCGCGATCTCGGTCGAGGTCTCCGGTCGAGCCACGGGAATCGATCCGGGCGCCGGGCTCCGCATCCCCGCGGGCACGACGTTCGCCGGCACCGCCGGCTCCCAGCGGCTCGTGGTCCCCGCCGAGACCACGGTCTCCCTCGATCGGCCGGGCGCCACCCAGGTCGAGGCATTCTGCGTCGAGCTCGACAAGCCGTTCCCCGCCAGGGGCGAACGCTTGTCGCTGGCGCCTCTCGACCCCGGGGACTCTGGCGTAGCCCGTCGCATCCGCTTCCTCGCCGACAGTGGGGCGTATCCGGGGCTCGACGGGCTCTCCGCCGGGGACCGCCGGGCCTTCGTGCAGACCGCGATCTGGACCGCGCTCGAGCTCGAGGGGATGCCCGACCTCGATCCCGCGAGGCGTAACCAGATCCTCGAATCGGTCATCTCCCAGGCCTTCACTGGTGCCACGCTTGCGGACACCGGACGGGACCTCGTCCTGGACGGCTGCCTCGTGGGCGTTGGTCCGGGCGACGACGGGTCCCGGCGTGGAGGTCCTCTTCCTACCGGGATCGAGATCGTCCCCTACTGCAAGTGCGGCGGACGTGGCTGCCCGCGGGCCTACTGCAGGTGCGTCGGCAAGATCGGCGAGGAGCCCTGCGCGAACGTCTGCGGACACGACGCTTGCGGATGCAAGCCCCTCAAGAAGCCTTGCCCGCGAGCGACGATGGCTAACATCGACTACGCCTGCCGGCGCGTCGTGGCCGAGAACTGCGCCTGTCCTTGTGGGGGCAGCCAGTGCCTCGGCCGTTCGAGCTGCGGCGGCCGGCGATCGTACGATGGGGCCTATATGCCCTGCGGCGGCCAGAAGCCGCAGGCGTGCACCTGTCAGGGAGAGGGCTGTCGCTGCGGGGAGCTGGGCGGCCTCCCCGTTAGGTGCACGCCGGGTTCGGTCGCCTGTCCGCGAGGCGGCGCCGTGTCCGTCCAGTGCCCCTGCGGCTTCAAACGCTGCAAGGCCGGGAAATGCCCGCCGAAGCTCCTGTGTCCCACGACCGATCCGGGGAAGGAGTGCTTCACCGGCGGAACGCGATCGGAGAAATGTAGCGGCGGCACGATGCACGACTGCAGGTTGCAGCAAGAGTTCGACGCGGGAACCCAGTTTGGCTGGAACTTCGTCACGATGGGTATCGAAGCGGGCCTCGGGGCCATCCCAGGCGGCGGTCCCACATCCAAGGCGGCTCTGACGGGCTTCGGCGCGGCGACGGCCACCGGGTCGCCGGTCCCCCCTCCCTGGTTCCTCGCCATGACGAATTGCTCCGGCGCTTCCGACATCCACTGCAGCTCGAAGTCCTCCGGATGCGGGGAGTGCTCGTGTCAGACAACGTTCGATGGCGGCCCCTCGTGCGGCTGTCGGGGCGAAGGAGCCAAGTGCCCCTGCAACCTGATGAGCAGGTACACGAGGGAGTGCCGATGCGACGGCTAGCCACGGCCGCCCTTCTCCTTCTGGCCGCGGCCCTGCCCATCCGAGCGCAGGAACTCCCCGACGCCTTCCGGCTCCACGTCGACACGAATTTCTCGGCCCACGACGAGATCTCGGGACTGCCCGCCGAGGGAGGCACGACCCGCGACCTCTCGATCGATACGAGCGTCTCGCTCCGCCTCGTCCTGGGCCTGGCGGGCGTCGCCTCCGACGCGACCGCCACGCACGCCGTGGTTCGCGTCGAGGAGTGCGCTGGGGAGATCGAGACCCGGAGTCCAGATCTGCAGCGCCGGCCGCTCGGGGCCTCCCTCTCGGGCTCCGCAGCGCGCGTCCAGTGGCTGGCCGACAAGGAACTCCGCGTCGAAGAGGTGACGGAGGGGACCGCCACGGACGGGGAGTTCGCCCTCCTGCGGACCTTCGACCCCAGAGCTCTCGCGGCTGTGGCGCTCCTGGCCGGCGCCACCCTCGAGGAGGGAGCGGAATGGCAGCTCCCGCTGGAAGAGATCGAGAAGCGGTTCGGCTCGCAGGGAGCACCATCGGGATGGGAGGAGTGGACGGTCGCGGATAAGAAGCTGGACGGCAACGCGCGGATGCGCGTGGTGGCCGTGGACGGAGATCTCGCGTCGATCGAAGTTCGGAGCAACATCGAGACGACGCTCGAGGTGTCCGGAAGGAAGGGGACCGAGCGTTTCCAGGGACTCATGCGGGTCCAGACGACTCTCGAGGGGACCTGGAAGGTCGATCGCCGGCTTCGAGCCGCCGTCGAGCGCGATGACTCGGTGCGGATCGAGTCCTCGGGACGGGTCGGATCCTTCGAGTGGAAACGCACCTCGACGGAGAAGACGACCACGAGACTCGTTCGCTGATCCGTCGGCCGGCAGAACGGACGGAGCGGCGCACAACGCCGATCTAGCGCCCGCGATCGCGCGTGCGCGCTCCGGTATTCCCTCACCTTCGCGGCCTCGGCCGAGCGCGCGAAGGGCTTCGTGCTGGAGAACCGGTGTCGAAGTCGATCCTGCCGAGTCTCTTCACGAGGCGAGTCCGGTCGACCGTGCGTATCTCCCGCCCTTCCGTCGGATCGAGCCGGACGAGATAGACCTCGAACCGCGCGATCACCACTCCCACTCGGTGCGGTCCCAGCGCGTGGGCGGGAGGGACTCTCCGTCGAGGAGCTTCTTCGGGATGCGGATGCCCCGCGAGTTGCCGATGGGGACGATCTTCACTCTCATGGCACCGAGATCCTGCGCGCGGGCTGCGGTGGTTACAAGATGATCACGAGGCAGGTCCCGGAGGCTTTCGAGAGTCATTGAACCAGACGGCCGTCCAGGGCGCCCATGGGGGGGGAATCGGCGAGGCGGCATCTCTCTCGCGTCCCTCCCTTGCGACCCGTGCCATCTCAGACTACAACGTCTGGGTGCCCCGTCCGCCTGACGAGCTCTCCGTTCTGGCCCGCGCCCTCGAGCGCGGCTGGGTCACCTCCGGCCAGGTGGACCCGCTCCTCGCCGAGGGGAAGCGCGCCGAGGAAGTCGTTGAGGAGCTCGTCCGCAGAGGAGAGCTCGATCGGGCGCGCCTGGGCGAGCTCTCCCGCACGGTCGTGGATCCGGGAGCGACCGGTGCGGGGGCGACGGAGGCGGACACCGAAGGCGCCCGGAACACCGAGGGCGTCCGGACTGTCCTGGAGTCCACGGGGCACACCGAGCCGGGGGGCGGGACCGGCCGTCTCGCCCGCTACGAGACTCACGGCATCCTCGGCGCGGGCGGGATGGGGGAAGTTGTCCTGGCGACCGACCCGGATCTCGGGCGGCGCGTGGCGCTCAAGCGGCTCCGGCCGGAGGCGGCGCGGGCGAAGGGACTCCTGGGCCGATTCGTGGAGGAAGCCCAGATCACGGCCCAGCTCGACCACCCGAACATCGTCCCGGTCTACGAGCTCGGCCGGGACTCCGCGGGCCAGCCCTACTACACGATGAAGGAGGTGCGGGGCCGAACGCTCCAGGAGGTCGTCGCCTCGGGCGAGCTCACGCTCCCGGCGCTCCTGCGGATCTTCGTCAAGGTCTGCGACGCCGTCGCCTTCGCGCACAGCCGCGGCGTGGTCCACCGGGATCTCAAGCCCGCGAACGTCATGATCGGGAGCTTCGGAGAGGCGCTCGTCATGGACTGGGGGCTAGCGCGCGCGGGGGGCGCGCCCCACGACGCTGGCGGCCCGCAGCGCTACTCGGGTCCGGCGAGTCGCACCGCGTCGGGGTCGGTCGTGGGGACGCCCGCCTACATGTCGCCGGAACAGGCCGCGGGGGAGCCGGCCGACGAGCGGAGCGACGTTTACCTCCTGGGCGGGATCCTCTTCGAGATCCTGACGGGGACGCCGCCCCATGTTTCGAGGGAGGGGGAAAGGCGGGATGCCTTCCTCGCGCGGATCGCGCTCGGGGAAGTCGAGCCGGCAGGCCGGCGCGCCCCCGGCCGGTCGGTGCCGCGCGAGGTCGAGGCGATCGCCGGAAAGGCGCTCGCGCGGAGTTCGGCGGACCGTTACGTCTCCGCCGCGGATCTCCGCGGGGACGTGGAGGCCTACCTCGACGGGAGACTCGTCGGCGCCGCGCGCTACTCCGCCCTCGGGGCCGCGGCGAAGTGGCTCCGGCGCCACAAGCCGGTCGCGGCGGCGGGCGTGGTCCTCCTCGCCTCGCTCGCGGCCTTCGGGGTCTACCGGCTGCTCGAGTGGCGGGCCGAGCGCGCGAGGAGAGCCGGGGAGATCGCCGGGGCGTGGGCCGGCGTGGAGAGGCTCGGTCCCGACCGGTTGCAGGATGAAGAAATCATCCTCCTCGTCCTCTCCCACCGGGTCGATCCGGTCGATCGCGAGCCGCCGACCCCGACCCAGCGCCAGGACACGATGGACTCGCTCGATCGACTCCGCGCGCTCTCCGAGGCGTACGGCGAGGTCCTTCGCCTCGATCCGGCGGACGCCCGGGCGCGCGAGCGGCGCTACGAGGTCCTGCTCGTCCTGGGGAAGCTCGCCGAACTCGCCGAGGACTTCGCCGTCGCCGAGTGGAGCTTCTCCGAGGCGGCCTCGCTCGGCGCCGGGACCCCCGAGGCGAACCGTCTCCTCTCCGGAGTGAAGCGGGCTCGTGAGGGCCAGCTACTTCGCCATCGCAGGGAGGTCCTGGCGCTCCTCGAGCGGGCCGAGGCGGGCGAGCTCGAAAGCGCGGGCGCCTTCGGAAACGCGCGAACCGATCTCGTCCGGTATTCCGCGCGGCAGACGTCCGAGATTCTCTCGAGCCGCGTCCGCGAGATCGCGGCGCTCCTACGCTCTTCGGTGCGGGACGAGATTCTCTCGGCGCGGGAACCGAGGAAAGGAGAGGAGTGGCGAGGCTGGAAGATTCTGGATGGACTGGGTATGGCGGTGGACGCCTGGCTCGCTGCCCAGCCTGCGATCGGGCAGCCGGCCGCGCGGCCCGGTCCGGCCGAGCTTGCCCTCGTCGAAGAGGCGCTCGCGAGACTGGAGAGGCGAGACGCCGACGCCCGGGTCGACCGGGAGCGGGTCCGACGCTGGCCGGCGCTCCTCGCGTCAAGAGAGACCCTGGCCCTTGCCGAGGGGGGACTCCATCGCGAGCGGTCCCTCCTCCTCGCCTGCCAGGGACTCGGTATCTTGGGTGTCGGCGGCGACGCGGTCGAATCCCTCGCGGCGTACCTCTCCGCGGAATGGGACGAGGGGCGGGCCGTGCATGCCGGACACGCCATCGCTCGACTGGGAAAGGACGACCCGCGCGTCCCTGTGTTCCTGTCCTCTTTCGCCGGCCCGCAGAAGGAAGGCAACCCGCCAGGGCGCTGGTCGACCCGAGGGCCCTACTTCGGCGACATTGCCCGGGGTTTCCGCAGCCCGAGTTCGGCCGCCTCGCCGTCCACGGCCGAGGAGCTCCGGCTCCGCGCCAACGATCGTTTCCTGGCGAACGACCTGGAGGGCGCGCTCGAAGACGCGAGCCGCGCGATCGAACTCGCGGCGGACGTGGCGGAGGGCTATGCGCTGCGGAGCACGGTCCGCCGCGCGAAGGACGATCTCTCCGGCGCGCTCGCGGATGCCGATCGGGCGATCCTGCTCGACCCGGCGTCCTCCTGGGCCCACCTCGCGCGGGGCGCCGTGCGGGAGCGGCAGGGAGAT
>JACQVV010000038.1 GCA_016209595.1 Planctomycetota bacterium | reverse complement strand
GGCACGAGGTCGGGCAGGTCGCGGCCCACAAGTTCGCTCATGCCTCTTCCCCCCTTGAGTCGGCGAACACGGTTCCTTCCCGACACCCGCGCCAGGCTGCCCGCTCGGGGCGCGTAATTCTCGGGGGGAGCGGTCGGCCACGCTCCACGGAGGCGACGATGGCGTTCGATCGGATCACGGTCCGACCCGACCAGATGGGCGGTGTGCCTTGCATCCGCAGCCTCCGGGTCCCTGTTTCGACGGCCGCCGGGATGGTCGAGGACGGGAGGAGCGTCGAGGAGAGCCTGGTCGCGTACCCCGACCTTGAGACCGAGGACCTCTCGGAGGCCCTCCGGCACGCTGCCGAGGTACTGCCGGATCGGGAACTTCGTCGGCGTGGCGGGCAACATGTGGTCGGGTCCGGAATCGCCAGGCGTCTTCGAGGCTGGAACGAGAGCAGGCCGGGTCCGATTGTTGGTTGTGTGGGAACCGTCGCGATCGTAGGCTAAAGCCATGCTCGACTGGAATCAGTGCCCGGCCGTGGAACGCGACCCCGACCGGCAGAGCGGCGCGTGGGTCTTCCGAGGGACTCGTATCCCGGTCCAGGCCCTCTTCGAGAATCTGCAAGACGGCGCCGGCGTGGACGAGTTCCTCGAGTGGTTTCCAGGTGCCACGGTGGAGGACGTGCGGTCCGTGCTCGAGTTTGTCAGCGCCGATCTGGCGACGGCCTGATCGGACGACATGAGAATCCTGTTCGACCAGGGTGTTCCCGTTCCCCTGCGCCGACACCTCACGGGTCACGACGTGGCGACCGCTCATGAAGAAGGCCTGTCGGCGGTTGGCAACGGCGAGCTGCTACGACGTGCAGACGCCCGATTCGACCTTCTCATCACCACGGACAAGAACCTCCGCCACCAGCAGAATCTGTCGGGTCTTCGCCTCGCGGTTGTCGTGCTGCCTACGACGAGTTGGTCGAAGATCCGGAAGAACCTGAACAAGATCGCGGCAGCGCTCGACAACGTCTCGCCGGGAGAGTTCCATCTACTCGAATTCCATCCCGAGTAGTCGGGCATGACTGCCTGCTGGCAGCAGGCGAACTCGTCTAGCATCCGGGCGGGCACAAGGTCGGGCAGGTCGCGGACTTCGAGTTCGCTCATGGAAGGCCCTCGAATCGAGCCCGGCGCGCCTTCCCTGTTCTGCCGCAGTGGGCGGCGCGTATACTTGCAACGAGCGACGATCCGCTCGTCCCCGAGGAGGTGGCCATGGCTTTCGAACGCATCACGGTTCGACCCGACCAAATGGGCGGAGTACCTTGCATTCGCGGTCTGCGAATCCCCGTCGCGACCGTCGTCGGCATGGTCGCCGACGGCATGACGAAGAAGGAGATTCTGGGCGCGTATCCCGACCTCGAGGCCGAGGACATCGCCGAGGCGCTCCGATTCGCGGCCGAGGCCGTCCAGGAGCGTGAACTCCCCCTCGTCCGCGGCGGATGAAGTTCCTGGTCGACGCCGCCCTGTCGCCGCTCGTGGCGGCCGGCCTCCGCGGTGGCGGTCATGAGGCGATCGACGCCCCTGACGTGGCCAGATAGCATCGATCCGGAACGCGCCAGACAGCCACATGGGTCGTCTCGGTCATCGCTTGCCCCCTTGCCTCGACAGAAGTCGACGACGTCGAACGGGCCAGGGTCGCTCCTCGGGAGGGCTGAAGACCCGGTAGTTCCCTTCGGATCCGCCCGTGTGGGCGCGCCGGCAGCGGTACACGACCTCGACCCCACGTTCCCTGAGGTCGCTATGGAAGGGATGGGCGAGCAGCGAGCGCAGGGTGTCAAGGGAGATCGGCTCCCTCCAGATGGGCCAGGCAAACCAGTCGTCCTCATCGTGGCGATGGAAGCCGGTCGTGCGAAGCCTGCGCCTGACTGCGAAGCAGGGGAAGAGGGGAAGGGCTTGGCTGGCGAGGAAGACCGCGGCGCGAACGGACCGACTTGCCTTGTCCTTCTCAGGTATCTTTCCGCGCAAGGCGTGGAGACGCTGGGCCTGGGGATCCCAACCGAGGGAGTGGTGATCGTCTTGGTACTTCCAGGGGCCCATCATCGCCTCTTCGACCGCGGCCCTCGTCAACGGCGATGGCCTGCCCTTCGGGTTCTCGGGCTCACCGGCAAGGATGCGCAGGCTCTGGAGCAGCCGTTGGTTCCCGGAGGTCAGGTCGAATGACGTGGACCGGAGCGATTTGCCCTCCACGATGAGGTCCGAGGCGAGGGCGGCCAGCATGTCGGCGTCATCCCGCGAGGCTCCCTGGAGCAGTTGCAGCACGACTCTGTTCGCCATGTCGCGGTACTTCCCCCGGTCGTCGACCTTGGTTGACCAGGTCAAGGCTAGAGATCCTCGTTGCTGCTCGCTCCGACTGAGCAACAGCTGCATCACGGATTCGATGTCGAGCGGCCGCTCGGCGTCGATGGCGGCGAACGCGCCCTTGTCCTCCCCACTCCTCCACCCCAGCTTGCTCCAGCCGAAGTCCTTCCATTCCGTCAAGCACCGAAGCAGCCCGCACGCCGCGAGAAAGCCGAGCGGGTGGTGTGCTTTGAGTCCAGTCAGCTCGAGCGCGCTCACGCAACCGCCTCCGCCGCTGCATCTCTCTTCTTCTTCTTCTGCCGCTCGCGAGCGGAGACGGTCCGGTCGGCGGTGACAAGCAGCGCCTCCAGGTACGTCAAGCCCCACCAGCCGAAGCGGCGAACCATGCGCCAGAAGAGGTCCGTCCACCCGCTGTCGAGGCGATGAAGACGGTGGTCGCTCGATACCGCCATCTCCCGCCCTTCCAGCACCAGCTTCACCTCGACGGGGCTGCGGTCTTTCACGACGGGCGGAAAGGGACGTCCGAAGCCGTGATGGGTGCCGATCAGGAACTTCACCAGATCGAGAAGGGATCCATCCCCGGTTTGGCTGCCTGCCTGTTCGAACAGCCGGATGGAAACGAACTCGTGCCGTGCGCCCCGCGGATAGCCGAAAAGCGTCGATGGCTTCCACTGGCTTACGTCCCGCCCTGACTTGGCGATCGGCTCGCCCTCGGCCAGTGCCTGCAACTCGCTGCCGCGAAGCCATGCCTGGAACCTTCGGTCCCGCTTGCCCTGGTCATGCCAGCGGCCAGCCAATTCCACCGTCTCGGCGAGTTTCTTGGCCAGGCCGCAGCCGGTTGCGAAAGCACGTGCTGTCCGACTCACGCTCTCCAGATGCTCGTCCAGGAACACCTGGCGCCCGGTGAAGGAGGCTTCGTCGCCCTCCGGTTCGTCATGCTCCGTCTCGTCCTCGGGCAAGGATGGCTTCACGAGAGTGACGGCAACGGACGCGATGACCACGACGCCCTTCTGCCCGGGGTAGCTCTCCACACGACCCCGATGGGTGATCAGCGCCTGGATGGCGGCGCACACGAAGGCGTCGGTCGCGAGCGGCTCGATCGCCGCCAGGAGGCGAGCTACCATGGGCCAGGCGGCGTACTCTGCCTCGGAGCACGTAGCAGCGGCAGCCGCGCCGAGGAGACTGCGGAGACGCGCGTGGGTCGCGTCATCGGTGGGAGGCATCAAGTCAGGGTGCAGCCGGAGTCGGAGTTTCGGCCGGCGGAAGGCGTCATCCGGATAGGACGCGATGAGCTGTGCCAGGCATCGGTCGGCCACGTCTTCCACGGCGTCCGTACGGGTCGGGTGCCATCCGAACGGGTCGGCGCCGCCGTACCTCGCCGGAACGACGATCGTGTCGCCCGGCTTCACGTCATCCGGGCCGACGACCTTCGCATCGTCCTTGCCTCGCCATCTCAGGACCTGCCGCTCCTCGTCACGCTTTGCGGGGAGGCCGGAGGCTTCAGCCTGCGCACCCTCGACATCGGCCACATCCGCCGCGGCCACGCCCCTCAACCAGGCTCGCACCGCGTAAATGGGGACCGGCAGCGCCTCCCTGGTGAGGGGCGGCGTCAGCGACACGATCGCTGCCCAGGACGAACGACGATCCGGGTCGAGGTCGGCGCGCCAGATGAGCTGGACGTCGGCTGGCGTATCGGCGCGTCCGTGGAGGAACGGCGCGACGTCAGGGTCCGGTTCCGGATGGGGATTGGTCTGCACCCACGCATCGAGGTGCGCAGGGAAGAGCACCGGAGATTCCGGCCGGGGCGCGAGCATCGGCCCCATGGCACACGGATCCTCCGGCAGCTTCGCGTCGAGGAGATTGACCCCGAAGTCCACGGCCACTCGCTTCGCGGCGCCCTTCCCGGTCGTGGAAGCGATCTTCTGGAGCCACTTCCAGGTGTCGGCGATCGCCGAACCATAGACCCGGTCGTCGTCGCTTTTCTTCGCCTGGTCGCTGCGGACGACGATGCTCGCTGGCGAAGGCGTGCCCCTCTGGTGCCGTTTTCCGAGGCGGTCGAGACGGCCGAAACGCTGGCGGAGCGCATCAAGCGGGGCGGCCTCGGTGACCAGGGCGTCGAAGTCGAGGTTCGCGCCGACCTCGACGGTCTGCGTCGCGACGACGAAGAGAGTCTCTTGAGGCTCCTGCTCTCGATTCGCCCGGATCCTCGGCAACCATTGTTCGAGCAACCGATCACGGTCGAAGGGACGGATGCGGCCTGTGAGGAGAAGCGCGTTGAGCTTGCTTGCCTGCTCATCCGTCTTCTGCAACTCGTTGAACACTTGCCGCGCGGTGGCAACGCGGTTGACCACCACGCCGATCACGCGCGGCGAGTTGGTGGCCGCCTCTCTGTCGACCCCCGCGCGACGCCGGGCTTCCCGGACAATTCTCTCAACGAGCTCTCGGCGATTGTGCTTCTCCTGTTCGCGCGCCTTGGCCGGCTGCTCCTGCCGCAGTTTCTTCGTGACGGGCTCGACCTTGACCTCAATCAGCTCCGCCAGCTTGCACGCCTCGATGCGCGGTCGCAGACGCATGTCGATGCGTTCATCGGGCAACAGATCGAACGGTCGCCCGCCTTCACCTGCGGTGGCCGACATGCGCACGATGCTGAGCATGCGCCCTTCCGGCAGCGGTGACGCCTCGGCCAGCTTCTGGTACCGGCGGACGCGGTCGAGCGTCTCGGCGAAGACCGTCGAGAGGTGGGCCTCGTCGAGGATGATCCTCGTGTCGAACGCGAGCAAGCCTGCATGCACGGGGAGGTTACGCCGGCTGACGCCGTAGCCCCGGAAGAGCAGACGCGAGCCGATCTGGTCGACGGTCGAGACGAGGATCGTCGGTGTGAGCGGGTCGCCGGCCCAGCCGTCGTCGCGATAGACGCCGCCGCGCAGCCGCACGAGCCTGAGCGGTTCTCCGCCGTCGGGGGCCAGTCCACGGAGCCGCTCCGCGACCGCCCTGACCACGGGTGCGGCGCTCGAATCCACCACAGCCGCTCGAACGGCGCGCTGAATCCGCCTTGCGTGCTCGGTCACCTCGTCGACAACGAGCCGCCGGTCGATCACGAAGCAGACTCTGCGCGGGGCCGTACGCTCCTCGGCCTTTCGGCTCGACTGCAACGCCAGCTCGAAGAGCGCCAGGTCGAGCACGCTCGTCTTGCCGCAGCCGGTCGGGATCCGGATGACGTCGGGCCAGCGACGGTTGCCCAGGACCTCGCCCGCCAGTCGCTTCTGCCACTCGAATAGCTGTTTCGGCTCTTTGACCGTGCTGTGCACGGTCTCAAAGAACTCAGAGAACTGGTCGGGCATCAGGTCAGCCACCGCTCAGCCCTCCAGCGGCCGCATGAAACCGAGGCCGAAGTACCTGAGACAGCCGAGAGCGAGCGGTCCAGAGACCGTCCGGTCGAACTGGATCGTCACGTGCCGGATCCAATGTCGTGGCTTTTCCCTCTCTGCGCGATCGCGCTGCGTCTTGAAGCACCAGCTCGGCGGTGCGCCGTGAAGCGGCGAGTGCCGGCCGACGGCGATCTCTACGACGCTCGATGGATCGATGCCCGCAAGCCGCAGGGCATCGAGCACGACCTTCGCCTCGCCGCCGTTCTTCGGCTTCGGAAAGTGGCCGAAGACCATGGGAGTTGCCGTGGTCCATGTGCGGGATGGCTCCGTCCAGGTGCGACTGTCCAGCGTCGCCAGCGGAGGGTCGTCCGGCGGCACCTCCTTCAGGTGCCAGATGCCGGCTCCTGGGATTCGCAAGCCTTCCCGCTCGAGCCGTCGCAATCCCCGCGCGAGCATCGTCAACGCGGAAGCGTCGCAGTCTACGTCCCGAGGCACGAGCACGGCCAGGCCCTTCACGGCGCCGTCGGCGTGCCGCAGCACGGGGTGAACGAACGGCAGCGCCACGAAGGCCAGATGGGGAGCCTCGAGGGGGCCACCGTTCGGCGCGTGACCGCTCAGGGTGCAGGGGATCTTCGCGAAGCATTCCTGCGCTTCTCGCCAGGACGGAACCCTGTCCTGCCAGCGGTCGCAGCCGCAGGCTGCACCGTGGACCTGCTCGAGCACGGCCCTGCGCAGGGCCTGTGTGACCTTCAGCGTCGCGGCGATGGGCAGCGCCGGATCGTCCCGGAGAGGCTGGAAGACCCAGAAGCGATTGAAGACGGAGTGCAGGCTCGCGGATCGAGGCGGAGAACCGTCGATGTGTCGGTATCGACGCGGCGGGCTTGGCTCTGGCTTGCCGCCGTCCCGCTGGTGCTTGTCGATCAGGTAGGCGAGCCGTCCCTTCTTCCCTGGAACGCGAAGCTGGACGCCGCCGAGCGGATCGGGAACGTGGGTCGCCGGCGGCGCCGCATCCTCGACGCTCACACGGACGAGCGACCGCGACCGCCCGAGGTAGGTAACGCGCTCGCAGATCGCATGGAGCGTATCGCGATGTCCATCCGGCTCCGCATCCGGCCAGGCGAAGTAGACCGCAGGCTCCTCGGGAACGACGGCGGGAATCGGCAACAGCACCTTCATCCGATGAACCGGGAGCAGCGTCCATAAGTCGAATGCCTTCTGGGGCGAGCGCGGGCGATTCTTCTTGGGCTTCTGCCAGACCTCGTCCTCGTGAGGGTTCGACGGCATGGGCACGGCAGGCGTCGTCCGACGATGCGCGGGCGAAGCATGGAGCAAGGGAGCGCCCTGCTCGGCGAGCCATTCGAGCGTCTCCTTCGCCCCAGCCGGAAGATCCGTTCCCCCCAATGGCTTTGGTTCGGCGGCCGCAGCCACGAGCGCCGAGTACAGCCTGTCCGGGTGGGGCGGCCATTCCGGCGTCGAACGAGTCGGGTCGTTGTGCCTCGTCGCCATGCAGACGCCGGTCAGGTATTCAACTCTCAGCACCAGCATCCGCCGTCTCCTCCTCTTCCTCCTCGGGTTCCGGTCCTCGGGCGTCGCTGGCTCGGACCAGTTCTTGAAGCTTTTCGGTCGGTGCGAGGCGGGTGACGGTCTGCGACCACGCGAGATCGCTCCGCGTGGCCGCTTGGATCGCCTTGTTAACGACGTCGCGCATCACCTGCGCGGTTCCGAGGGAGAAGCTGCCGCCCGACCCGCCGATCAGCTCCAGGGCGACCGAACCCTCGGGGACCAACTCGCAGCGCGACCGCAGCCAGTAGCCTTTCTCCTGCTGGAGCGCCAGGGCATACAGTGCAACCGCCGCGAGGACGGTTCGGGCTGAGTCATCTCGGTCGCTCTCCGGGGAGGCTGCAGAGCCGCTGCTCGGGTGGTTCGCGGGAGCGGGAGGGAAGCGCAGCCGACGGAGCTGCGTCAGCGAGAGCGTCCACGTGTGGAGGGCGTATGCCATCGTGATCCCACCCGGCTTGACGGCGCCGGGTCGGATCCGAACGTCATCGCTACGGAAGGCGCTGCGGTTCTCAATCCGCCCATCTCCGGAGCAGAGCTCGTAGCGGAGCTCGAGTGGCGTCGACTCGAGGATGTCTGGGAGCCGGCCCAGGTTCTGCTTCCGGACCTCCTTCTCGTCGAACCGCGGCATGTAGGGCGTCACGTTGCCATGGTTGATGTCCGAGGGTTTGCCCTTCTTGCCGAACTTCTTCTTCTCCCCCTTCTCGGTCACTGCCGCCTGGGTCTCGTCGAGCGTCCAGTCGTCCTCGCGATCCTTCAATCGATAGACGGTTGCCGACTGGGCGCGGATCCCCAGGGGGTCAATCCGGGAGGCCGTCCGCACTCCGGGCGTGATGTCGACGCCGATGATCTCGGATACGACGGCCCGCGGGATCTTGGCGGAGTCGAGCCCCTCGCCCGCGGTCGAGTCCCAGGTGCCGAAAATGAGCGCGGTCGGGCAGTACTTGTAGAGCGCCGTGGCAGCGTGAAGGCGAGCGCCGACGATCTTCTTCCCGATGGTGGAGTCGCGGAACCGTACCTTTGCCTGCTGGCCGTCCGCGCCTTCCTTGATCTCGCTGTCGCGGATGATCGCGTCGTGGATACGGTGCGGCGCGGTGAGCGACGTTACCCAGCCGTGGTTGTCGATGTGGACCGCCAGGACCGGGAGGTCGCAGCTGGTGTCGTTGGTGTCGCCCGCGTCGAGCTCGCGCCAGTTCGGCAGGAACGCGTCGAGGAGTAGTTCCTCCAGCCGGTTTGCCTGGGACTGTACGCTGTCGAGGAGCGCGCAGCGGACGACCTTGCCGTCGATCCTGCGATCCTCGACCGCGTAGACGCCGCCCACGTAGGTTGGGGGGAAGACCTTGTCGCCGTCCCCGCCCGCGCCAGAGAGCTTGGCGCGAAGGCGGAACGCCGCGGCAGAACGGACTGCCTCCTGAAGACTCTTGAGAGTGAGTTGTCCAGACTGATCGGGCATCGTCCATCTCCTGTCAAAGTGTTCCATGCCGGACACGCTTCCGATGAAGAAAGTCGATCATCGATACTCGCGCCTCATTCTGTCAATCTCCAGACTCATCTGCGACACGAGCGAGCGGGGCGCGAGCACCCGGCAGTGCTCCCCCCACCCCAGCGCGAAGCGCTTGACCTCGACGAACGAGGCGAGGCGGAGTTCGAGGCGAAGGCGGCCTCCGGGGAGTTCCTTGATCTTCTGGGAGGAGTGCCAGATCTTTTCGCGGATGAAGCGGGCGGCGAACGGGTCGAAGTCGAGGACGATGCGGCGGGGTTTGCCCTCGTCGGAGTAGACGCCGAGGGCGCCGTCGAGGTGGTTCGCGGGGGAGAAGTCCTCGGGGCGGTCGAAGGTGTCGCGGCAGGGGCGGATCTTGCGGATGCGGTCGGGGCGGAAGACGCGCACGCCCCTGCGGCCGTGGCAGTAGGCGAAGAGGTACCACTCGCCGGCGATGTTGGCGAGGTGGTAGGGGTCGATGTCGCGCTCGGTGGTGGCGTCGCGGCCGGCGGTGTAGTAGGTGACGTGGAGGCGGCGGTGGTCGAGGACGGCCTTCGCGAGGACGCGGAAGGTCTCGATGTCCTGGAGGGAGGTGGAGACGGGGCGGAAGGAGTAGAGGGGGTCGAGGGTCGTGACGTCGACGGTGATCTCCTGGGGAAGGAGATCGACGATCTTCTTGAAGAAGCGGGCGAGGTCGTTCTCGTAGGGGGTGCCTTGGTACTGGCGGAAGGTGCGCTCCGCGAGGAAGAGGGAGACGAACTCGCCCTCGGAGAACGTGAAGGGGGGGAGGCGGTACGTGCGCTCGGCGTAACGCCATCCACCGAGGACGGGATCGTAGAGGACAGGGGCGCCGAGGTCGAGGCGCATGGAATCCACGTCGCGGTAGATCGTGCGGACCGAGACCTGGAGCTCCGTGGCGAGCTGCCGTGCGGTCGGCGGGGGCTCGTCGCGCAGGCGGCGGTCGAGGTGGGCGAACCGCCGTATCGCGGGGCGATTCTGGATCACCGGGCTTTCTCCCCACGCGAACGGAACGAGTGACGCGGGGAAGACGTGACGATCTGTGGGAGGAAGCGGGAACGTCGCGCGTGGGATCGTGAGGGTGGCGGCACTCGACGCGGCAGGCGGGTGCCGAGGACGGCCCGATGGCAGATCGTCAACATGGGCGCTGGACTCGTGAATACCAAGGGCCGGCTCCGATCCGAGGCAGGCGAGGCGTGGCGAGACCTCTGAAAGGGGGGCTCGTCTCGCAGGCGGCGGTCGAGGTGGACGAAACGCCGGATCGCCGGACGATTGCCGCTCATCGTGTTCTCTCTCCGCGAGAATCGTGCCGGGGAACACGGGAAAAGCGCGGCAGCCGGGCGCTGGTTGGGCCCGGTCTCGACATCCGGCGCGCGAGCCTTGCGCCGGGTGATGGTCGATGGCAGAGGACCGGCGCAGGGACTAGAATCGAGGTGTCGGGGGTGGGTTCGCGTCGAACTTGTGGCTGGGAGGCGACGGCGATGGACAAGTTGGAAGAGCTGCGGATCGAGGCTCTCGCGATGCCCGAACCCATGCTCGACGAGCTGCTGGACTTCGCCCGTTTCCTCAGATCGAAGGCGGCCCGGGCTGGCATCGAGACGGCCGTGGCGAGCGAGTCGGTGCTGGGAAGGGACTGGCTTCGACCCGAGGAAGACACGGCGTGGCGAGACCTCTGAAGGGAGACGTTGTCGTCGTCCCCTTCCCCTTCTCGGACCTCTCGAAGGCGAAACGACGGCCGGCGCTCGTCATCGCCGCTCTTCCCGGGGACGACGTCATCCTGTGCCAGATCACCAGTCAGTCGTTCGGCGATTCGTCGGCCATTCCCCTCGGAGAACATGAGCTCCAGAAGGGGAAGCTCCAGCAAGCGAGTCGCATTCGCCCGAATCGAATCTTCACGGCGGATCATCGGATCATCCTGTACGCGATCGGATCGCTCAAGCCCGAGAAGACCCAGCAAGTGATCGAGACCATCATCGGGATTCTCCGCGCGTAGCGGCCGATGGCGAGGACTTGCTCTCAAAGCGGTAGCATGGATAGGCCGTCCTCCGCGAGGTATCGAGCCGGGCGGCGAGCTGCTGGGCGGTGGGCGAGGGCCTTCGTCGCGCAGGCGGCGGTCGCTGTGCGCGAAGCGGCCCATCGACGCTCGGTGGGGGATCATGCGAGCTCTCTCCTTGCTCTCTGCCTGCCCCTGATACGCGACCAGTCTAGCCGCCGGGATCTGACATTTGTAGGCAGGATCTCCTGACATTCGCCGGCAGGGGGTCGGGGGGTGACCGCGCCAGGTCTCCGGCACCAGGATGTCCAACCGCCGCTCTCCGGGACACCCGGGTCGATCTTGACGTAGCCCTGGCAGCGACAGGTCGGCGCGAGATGACCGGCCCTGGTGATAACATGCTTTCAGGGATTCCATCATGGAGGCATCCGATGGTCAGAACGCAGATCCAGCTCACGGAGGAACAAGCCCGGCGGCTGAGAGAGCTCGCCCGCGCCGAGGGGGTATCCATCGCGGAACTGATCCGTCGAGGGGTCGAAGTGCTCCTCGAGTCCGGGCGGGGGCTGTCCGAGGCGGAACGATGGGCGAAGATCCAGCGGGGCTTCGGGCGCTGGAGATCGGGGCGCTCGGATGTCGCTCGGCTGCACGACGAGTATCTCGCCGAGGCCCTCGGCCGATGACGATGTTCCTCGACACGAGCGGTCTATACGCCGTTGCGGACGCCGGGGATCGAGATCACTCCCGGGCCGTACGCGCGTTCGAGGAGCTCCGAGCGGCCGGCGAAACTCTGCGGACAACGAACTACGTCGTGGTGGAACTCTCGGCGCTTCTCGCCTCGCGACTGGGGCTCGAGGCGGCTCGATGGTTGCACGAAGACGTCGAGCCGATCCTCGACGTCGAGTGCGTCCCCTCCGACGTGCACCGTGCCGCGGTCGGCGCCTTCCTCGCGACCGGCCGGCGGCGCCTCTCCCTGGTCGATTGCGCTAGCTTCGAGGTGATGCGTAGAGCCGGCATCCAGACCGCGTTTGCGGTGGACAAGCACTTCCGCGAGCAGGGATTCCGGACGCTCCCTTGAGGCGGCGGGCTCGACGAGGACTCGCTGGCTAGAAGTCGAGGGGTAGTGCGGGTTCGAAACGTTCGATACCGCCGACAGCGGCGTCGGTCGTCGCCGGAGACCCCCAGAGACGAAGCGGATAGCGGCGGGGGTGATCGAGGCCCGGCAGGACTCGAAGGAGACCTCCGGGACTCTGACGGGAAACCTTCGGCGCTCGCCAGAAATGACCGGCTTCTGCTCGCCAGAAATGGTCCGCCGAGGGGGCGGTGTCCCGAGGAGCTCCCAGACGCTGGCCAGGGTCTGGGCTTGTCGGGTAGTCCAAGAGCCGGTCACCCGATCGCGAAACTTTTCTTCAAAAGATGACGCCGGGGGTCTTGACAGGGGTATTTCAAGTCGATAGAAGATAGCCATCCTAATTGTTGCTGAAGAAGCAAGGGCGTAGCGGGTCGAGATGGAGGACCCGCGGCGGGTTCATGGGAGATTCGGGGATCGTGGAAGGGGTCGAGGTCCTTGGGAGGGGACCGGTCGAGGCCGGCTGGAAGGCCGGGCCCGACGCGGGCGAGGGGGAACCCCTGTTCGAGTCGCGGGGCGAGCGCGATGTGGACGAGGCGGACGCCCGGGACGAGCCGCGGGGCGAGCGCGATGGGGGCGAGGCGGACGCCCTGGTCGAGGCGCGGAGCGAGCGCGATGGGGACGAGGCGGACGCTCGGGCCGAGTTGCGGGGCGAGCGCGATGGGGACGAGGCGGACGCCCGGGTCGAGGCTCGGGGAGAGCCCGATATCGACGAGAGCGATGGGGACGAGGCGGACGCTCGGGCCGAGTCGCGGGGAGAGCCCGATATCGACGAGAGCGATGGGGACGAGGCGGACGCCCTGGTCGACGCCGTGCGCGAGGCGGCGGCGGACTGCGACGGGGCGACGCTTCGCGCGGCACGCGCCTTCGAGATGGTCGAGAGGAGCCGCGCCCACCGCGAGATGGGGATCGCGCTCCTGGGCGATCTTGCGACGCGGCTGGGGGTCGCTCCCCGGCGCGCGCGGGAGCTCCTCGATCTGGGGCGGGCCTTGCGCGAGTACCCGGGTCTTGGTGAGGGGATCCGCGCGGGGAGGATTCCGCTGGAGAAGGCGGTCGCGGTCGCGCCGGCCATGGTGGCGAGGCGTTGGCCGCTGGCGGAGTGGACGAAGGAGATCCGCGCGAGGGACGTTGGTTCGCTCCGCGCGCTGTCGCGGCGGGAGACGCGCTCCCGGGTCGTGGACGGCCGGCGGTTGATGAAGGACCCGGTCGACCTCTCAGCCGAGGCGAGGGCGATGCTCTTCGACCTCCAGGCGAAGTTCTCGCGCCTGCGAGCTCGGGACGCGGCGGTGTCGGGCGAGCGCCCGATACCGATGTCGCGCACCGACGTCTTGGAGAAAGCGATCCGGCTCGCGCTCGACCTCGTCCGGGACGGCGCGTCGGTGGGCGAACGACTCTACCGGATCGCCGAGCACGCCCCGGGGTCGTTCGAGATCGTCGCCGCGGACGTGGGAGGCGAGCTCCATCTCTTGCGAGCGGAGAGGGGCCGGTTCGACCTGGTGCAGGCTCCGCCGGAAGACGTCGCCGGCGTGGTTGCACGGCTGAAGAAGAGGCACGGGACCCCGGGGGGGGATCTCCTGGATATCGCCGGGAGAGCGCTCGCCGAGGGGGTATTTGCGACCGAGAAGCGCCCGCTCGCGTACGCGCTCGTCGAGGAGATCCGCGAGGCGCTGCGGGGGGAGAAGGCGGGCTGGTGCCGGGTGGCGCGGGCGATGGTCTCGCTCGATCGACTGGGAGTCCCCGATTGGCGCGAGTGGGTCGCCTGCGTCATCCGACGGAGCCTGGCGACCGTGAGTGAGCTCCTCTCATGCGGCAAGGCGGCGGCGAACTACCCGCCGCTTGCCGAGGCGTTGGAATCGGGCCGCCTGGGCTGGACGCACGTCCGGACGCTCGCCCCGTATCTCGACGACGAGAACTTCGAGTGGCTCTTTAGTGAGATGCTCCATCAATCGGTCCGCGAACTGGAGGCTACGAGGAAGCTGCTCGCGGGCGCTCTCGGGCGCGAGCCCCGCCGCTCGCCGGCGGCGGGGAAGGGGACCGGGCTTCCACCGCTCGAGATCGAGCTGCCGGACCGCGCGTGGAGGGATCTGGAGGAACTGGCGAAGATCCTCGGGAAGAAGAAGGCGAGCGGTGTGTCGTTCGCCGAGGCGATCGAGGAGGCGCTCTGGCAGGCGCTCGCGAAATGGGGGGCGCCGTCTCCCCTCTGGGAGGCGTATAGAATCCTCGTCCATCACGATCGCGAGACGGGGCTCTCCTGGATGGTCGGGCCGGGGGAGATCGTGACCGTCGCGAAAGAGGAACTCGCGCGGATCCGCGCGCGGGGAGCACACGTCTATGACGTCGAGGCCGAAGAAGCCGCGGCACGCCGGAGGGAACGCGACCGTCTGGCGGGGGCGCTCGGTGGACGCGGACATCTGGATGGGTCGGGCGCGCGGGAAGGAGCCGGCGCCGGGAAGCTTTCCCGCGAGGAGGCACTCGCGAGGGCCATCGCCGAGGCGTTGGCGCTTCCGGGACGGACGCCGGAGCCAGAGATGGCGCTTCGCCGGCTCGTCTACATCCGCGACGGATGCCGCTGCTCGGTCTGTGGCTGTCGCGCCGCCCTCTTTGTCCACGTGCATCATCTCGACCCGAGAGCCGAGGGAGGAGGGAACGATCCCGACAACCTTGCTTTGCTCTGCTGGTCCTGCCACTCGGTGACCCACTCGAACCACGGGAAGCTCGTGCCGCGAACGCCCGCCGGAACGCGGATCTTCACGCTCCAGGCGCTCCGGACGCGCGCGGGGTCGCGCGAGGGTTGCGTCCGGACGCTGGAATCATCGGATCGCACGCGCTCGAGCGCGGGGAACGTCCTCCTGAACTGAAGGCGGCGCTCCGGGAGAGCGACATTTCGCACGCGAGGGCGGCCGGGCGCCGGGTGGTCGGGCGCCCGGCGGATGAACGGCGGACGCCCCAGGAGCAAAGAGCATTCTGCCGGCGTCCACATGTCCCGGATACGCCGCGGCCTGGTAGGATCTCGGTGAGAAGCATTCGAGCCGAGCACACAAGAGACCTTCTGCCAAGAGGGGCCCGCCGTCGTGGTGCATTCCATCTCCGACGAAGCGCATTACGATCCGGAGATCCAGCGAATCTTCGGACTCTGGTCACGTCTCGACCAAGAGATCTTCACACCGAATCCCGGGGAATCGGTCCTGGAGCGCATGGCGACGGATGCATGGGAATCGCAGGATCCTCGAATTCGCGCGGCCTGGGAGGAACTCACGGACCCCACGAACCTGCCTGCCCTGACGGAGTGGGCTGCACAGAGCAACATGCACGCCGAAGCCCGGCGAGCGAGCGACATGGCACTGCGCATCTGCCGCGAGCGAGCTGCGGGGCAGCCGTGAAACGTTCAAGCGCGGATCGCAGGCTGGCATTCTCGTACCTGTGAAGGGCTTCTTCGACGGCCTTTCCGAGGGGGTGGCCGAGGTGCCTGTCGCGGGGATCGAGAAGACCTTGATCCCGATCGCCCTCGCGCTGCGGGAGATGGCGGGGGAAGCCACCGCCTCGACCCCGCGGCGCTCGGCGGCGTGCAGCAAGGAGCGCGTCCCTTGCCTCGCTGCGAGATCCTGCGAGAGCTCGGGCGCGGGGGGATGGCCGCACTCGACCACGCCAGCCCCGTCCCGATCTACACGATCTTGCGCGACGATGAGTTCCACGAGCTGATGTCAAGGACGAGGGGGAGTAGAATCACGGGACAGGCTACGGTGATTGGGCGCGCGATGTCCGACAAACCCGAAGAGCTCCCTCGCGTCCTCGGACGATTTCCCGAGATCGCTGCGGTCTATCTCTTCGGTTCCGTGGCGCGAGGGAACGCGCGACCCGACAGCGACGTCGATCTCGGGATCGTCTTCCGGCGGCGCGGCGAGACCGCGCTCGATCATTACCGGCTCCTCGGCGACCTCGCCTCGCGCCTGGAGGCGTTCTTCCCCGACCGAACCGTCGACCTCGTAGTCCTGGAGAGCCAGGGTCCGCTGTTCTGCCGTCAGGCCCTGCAGGGGGCGCGGCTCGTCCACGAGGCCGATCCCGACCGCCGCATCGATTTTGAGTCCGCGACCCACATCCGTGCCTTCGACATGCTCCCGACCTGGGAGTTCGCCCGCCGCGGCCGGCGCGAGTTCCTGGATCGAACGCTCGGCGCTCTCCGGCCATGACCTTCGACTACGACAGGATGGATCCGGCGATCGTCCACCGCATCCTGAAGGGGGAACGAGGCGACCTCCGGGAGCTCATGCGTCTCCTCTACGCGCTCCTGAGGGACGCGGCTACAGCAGGATAGCCGCGGGTCCAATCCGTGGGGGTTGACTTCCCCCGCGCGATCGAGAGAATCTCGCGAACGCGGGAGGAAGAAGCTCCATGGCCGATTCGATCGTGGTGGGCTGCGCGTGCGGGAAGCGGCTTTCCGTGCGCGCGGAGGCCGCCGGGAAAAAAACGAAGTGCCCGCGCTGCGGCGAGGTGGTGCGGATTCCGGGTCCTGCAGGCGGCTCGGGAAAGCCCGCTACCGGGCGCGCCCGCGCGCCCCGAAGGGCCGAAGGCCCCGTGGGGGCGCGGCCCGCGCCCGTGGGGCCCGCTCCGGACACGAAGCCTCGAAGCGTGACGCGCTCCTGTCCCGCCTGCTCCGAGGCGATCCCGCTCGCCGTGCAGACGTGCCCACACTGCGGGGAACTCCTGGGAGCCCGGCGCCGGGCCGCGGAGGAGGCCGCCGCGGAGGACGGCGGGACCTTCGCCCCGGAGAAGGCGGGGATCCGGGCCGGCATGGTCGGCGGCATCATCATCATGGCGATCGCCGCCATCTGGTTCGTGGGGGGGCTTGCCGCCGGAATCCTCTTCTATTACCCGCCAGTCCTCTTCGTGATCGGAATCTTCGCCTTCGTGAAGGGGCTCGTCACCGGGAACGTCGCAGGGGAAAGAACACGCCGCCCGCGGTCGAGGCGGCCTCGTCGCGCGGGGTAAACCGGCGGTGTCGCGCGGCTCTCATCGCGCCTCGATCTTCGCGAGCGGCCAGACGGTGACGTACGGAGCCGAGTCGGCAAGAGCCAGCGCGTTGGCGCTCGGCGAGAAGGCGATCGAGGAGACACGCCCTCCGCGAACGGGGCGCGTGCCGATCTCACGCCCCGACGCGGGGTTCCAGATCCGGATCCGGTCCGGGTCACCGGCGGAGACGAGGAGCCTCCCGCCGGTGGAGAACGCGACCGAGCTCACCCACTCCTCGTGCGGGCCCAGGACATGCGACAGGCTTCCGGTCTCGAAGTCCCAGACGAGGACCACCTGGTCGCCCCCGCCGGCGGCGACCTGCCGGCCGTCCGGGGCGACCGCGATCGCGGAAAGCCACTTCCCCCGTCCCGGCCAGGAGCGGATCTTCTCGCGCGAGGCGGAGTCCCAGACCGCGACGTCGCTTGAGGCCGCCGCGAGCCAGCTACCCCCGGGACCGAACGCGATCGCCCCCACGTAGGGTGGATACTCCCCGAACGAGAATTCTTCCCAGCTCGCGACCGTCCAGGTCTTTAGTGTCGCTCCCCCCGCGGCGAGCCAGGTTCCGTCCGGATGGAAGGCGACCGAGTCGACGCCGTCCTTGTCCCCGTAGAGGACGCGCAGCAGATGTCCGCCGGCCACGTCCCAGACCCGGAGCGAGCCGTCCTTGGCGCCCGAAGCGAGGAGTTTCCCGTCCGCGCTGAAAGCGATCGAGAGAACGGGTTTCTCGTGTCCCCTCAGGATGTGGACCTCGCGGCCGCTCTCGGCCTCCCAGAGGCCCACGGCCCCGTCGCGGCACCCGGTCGCGAGGAGCCTGCCGTCGGGGCTCCAGGCGACGGCCTCGACCGGGTCCGTATGGCATCCGACGAGGCGCGCGTCCGAGAGGGTCCATTCGTCGAGCCGGTCGTATTCGTCGAAATCGGGCCGGGGGGAGGAGAGCTTGGCCTCCATCCCGTCCACGCGAAGCTCTAGAGGACGGCCGGTGGCTGGATCGAGTGGGCCGGGTCCGGGCGAGAGCCCGGGGAGGTCCGCGAGCCCGGGTGCCCAGCTCCCGCGCGTCTCCCGGTCGACGGCGACGGCGAGCGCCGTGCGGGCGAGCTCGAGGCGTGCCTCGCAGGTCGCCTGATTCATGGCGACGGCGGCCATCGCCGGGATGAGCATCGACGTCAGGATGTGCGACCGGGCACCCTCCTCGACACGGTCGCCGAGCGCTTCGAGCTCGGGAAGGACCTCGTGGTAGGGACAGGCGGCCAATTCGATGTACTCCGCCATGCACTGCAAGTAGAAGGCGATGTCGTAGCGGAGGCTCCAGGTTGCACCCGGCAGCGTGTAGCCGCCGACTTGGACGACTTCGCCAACGAACTCCGGGTCCTCGAAGAGGCGCTCGGCGATCCAGATCACGAAGCACCGCTCGGCCATGAGGGCCCGGACGAACGGCTTGCGGTCCTGGAGATTGCCGAGGAACTCGATCCATGGGAGCGCGTCCTCGGCTGCCGGTGGCCGCTCGGCGAGGATCGTCCGGAGCGCGGCGCACCCCTTGCCGAAGATCGCGCACCGCACGAGGTGGCCGATGAGCATCGGCTCCTCCTCCAGAGCCCGCCCGCAGGCGAAGAGGGCCTCCAGGCTCGCGAGCGCCTCGTCGGTCCGTCCGAGTCGCGACCAGCGGACCGCGTCGGCCTCGAGAAGCCCCGCGAGGTTCTTGAGCTTCGAGAGGTGCGGGAGCTCCATGAAAAGCCCCTTCTCCCAGGCCAGGCCGAACTGGCAGCGGGGACGCCGCGCCGCCTCGCGGGCGAGTGAGAGCGCTTCCTTGTTCTCGTCGAGGAACTGTAGCGCCCTCCCGGCCTGGATTCCCCGGTAGTCCGGAACCGGCCAGGGCTCGGCGAACGCGGAGAGCGCGTCGTCGTCTTCCCATTCGGCTTCCCGCAACGCTTCGAACGCCCGCTCGTAGACCCGGGCGGCGTTCTCCCCGTCGGGGATGGGCTCGGGGGCGAGCTCCGCGAGCTCGACCGGCTGCCCGGCCTCGCGGATCTTGTCGATCTCGGCTGCCAGCGCGGAGTGCGCCCGCCAGGCGAAGACTCCGTAGACCGTCCCGCCCAGGATCACGATCCCGCTCGCGAGCCCGAGGCCGAGTTTGAACTTCCGCCCTTGCCCGGCAAAGAGCCGGCGGAACTCCCTCCTCGGCTTCGGCGAGATCGTGGGGAGCGCTGGAATCACGAGCGCGGCGCCGCAGGCCGCGCAGCGGGCCTGGCGAGGACGAGCGCCGGGCGAGACCTTGTACGTCCTTCCGCAGCGGCACTGGATGGGGATCTTCACGTGCACCAGAATCCCACGGCCACCGCGAGGATACCAGAGAGCAAACGAGCCGGCCCCCGCGCCATGCGCGCGGAGGCCGGCCCCGGTGCTTCGAAAGAGGCTACTTGATGGACGCGTTCAGATCCTCCAGGGACTGGCTGTCCCCCGACGACCGGCCCGAATTCGACCCGCCGGCCCAGGGATCGTAGTCCGGGTTGTTGAAGAGATCCTCGAGCGTGACCGAGGGACCGACGAGACGGTTGTTCCCCTCGTCGGCCTCCAGGAACCGGTCGCTCGAGTCGACCGTCGCCACGACGAAGGCCGAATCCACCGGCTGGGAGTACGGCGCCTGCACCTGGATGGTCTTGGTCGCGTAGTGGTCGTAGGTCCCGAACCCGAGGGCCGGGAAGGCCATGTCGTACTCGCCCAGGTTGTAGACGAACTGGAGCTGGATGAACTTGTACTTCCCGCTCCCCACCACGACGTTCCGGCCGAGCCAGATCTTGACCTTCACGTTCTGCGAGGAGTAGTAGGAGTTCTTCCTCCAGATTCTCACGATCACGTTCATCTTCTCGCCGGGCTCGAGCGAGCTCTTGAGCGGGATGACGTTGGCGACCGTGTAGTCCTGTCTCGCGTGGTCCTCGATCCCGTGCTCCGCGAGCACCCGATCGAGCTCCGGGTGCGTGGAGGACTGGCGCTTCGCCCAGGCGTCGTGGAAGCCGAGGATGTTCCGGCCGATCTCCTTGCCGCTGGAGAGTTCTCCCTCGTCGATCTCGCAGTCCCAGATCGCGAAGATACGTGCCTCGGCGCCGACCGCCGGGCCGTTCACCCGGTCCCACGGCTCCTTCGCGAGGTCGACCCCGTCGAGAAGATCCCAGAGAGCGGACTGAGTCATGCCCTCGGAGCCGGCGGGGAACTTGGTGCCGTCCATGAACGTGGGCGTCTTCTCGATCGTGCGTGGCATCGTCACCCTGGAGGGATAGGCCCGAGCCACCGCGTGGGCGTAGAACGTGGCGAAGCCCTCGCTCCAGGCGAAATCGACGCCGTTGTCCGTCGCCTCCGTGTGGTCGCCACCGGAGCTGTCGTGGTCGCTGACGTCGCCCGTGATGTGATGGCCGAACTCATGGAGGATGACCTCGTCCTCGATCCCGTGGTCCACGAGGCCGTTCTCGGTCTCGCCGCCGTGACCGAACATCGCCGGGCCCGAGAGGGTGATCTCACACCAGTAGGGATCGTGGTTCGACCAGTCCGTATCGGGGTACTGCACGTCGACCTGGGAGATGTCGTCGTCGTCTGCACGGAGTCCGTCGATGTAGATCCTCCCGGTGAGGATCGCGTCTGCGATGTTGAAGTGCGAGGAGAGGTTCGCGACCGAGACGTTCGCGTTCACCGTGACCGGGCCCGTCCCGGCGGGCGCGACGACCTCGCGACTCCAGAGCATCTGCTCGTTCTCGCCGTCGAGGTCGAGGTAGACGTCAGCGGCGTAGTTCTCCGACTGGAACTCGATCCGGACCGTCGAGCCGCCCGGGACCGCGCCGTCGGGAATCGAGACGCTGAAGAAGCCGTTTCCGTCGGTCGTCACGGTCTTCTCCTCGTCGTCGTCCGCCAGGGGTATCACCGTGACGTCGACGTAGCGGATCGGTCGGAGGTCGTTTGTCTTCCCGTCCCGGTACTTCAGGGTTCCCTTGACCTGGCGGGCGAGCACCGGGCCGGGAGCGAACCCGACCAGGAACACAAACAGCAAGGCAAGCACCTTGAATCTCTTCATGGCATTTTCTCCTGTCCTTCCGAGGGTGAGTGTTCGGTCCACCCCAGATAGGGGAAATCGGGCCTGCCTGCGCCGATTGCGGAGACTTTTTCTTGGCCGGTGGACAATCCGCGCGGCCGGTGGTGTCATGCCCTCTGGAGGGACCTTCGTGGAGACGAGCGCGGTCGCCGCCTTGTACGCCGAGCATGGCCGGGGGCTCCTCCTCTATGCGCGATCGACGGCGCGAGACGATGGCCTCGCGGAAGACGCGCTCCAGGAGGTCTTCGGCCGTCTCCTCGCCCGGAAGGGTGGCCTCGCCGCGGCCGGGAACGCGCGGGCCTACCTTTATGAGAGCGTGCGGAACGCTACCTTGAACCTCCTCCGGACGAGGCGGCGCGCCCGCGGCCGCGAGGAGAAGGCCGGCCGCTCCCGACCGCTCTTCACGGAGCCCGAGGATCTGCTGGCCGAGCGGGAGGCGCTGGAAGCGGCTCTCGACCAACTCCCGGAGGAGCAGCGGGAGGTCGTCGTCCTCAAGGTCTGGGGGGACCTCACGTTCGAGGGAATCGGCGCGGCGCTCGCGATCTCCCCAAACACGGCCGCGAGCCGCTACCGCTACGGCATGGAGAAACTCCGGCAGGCCTTCTCGGAGGTGAGCGAACATGGGAAACCTTGAAGAGTTCGAAGCCCACCTGAAGAAATTCCGCGGCGCCGAGCCCCCGCCCGACCTCATCCGGCGCCTCGCCCGCGCGAGGCTCACGAGGAGAATCGCCGTCGTCGCGGCGCTCGCCGCGGCCGTCGCCGTCGTCGCGGCGCTAGGGCTTATCCTGGATACGGACGACGAGCCGGAACCGGCCGAGCGGCGGGTCGCGCCCGCGCCCGGAGGGGAGCCACCGCGAATCGCATCTCCTCCCCACCCGGAACGCCCCGACTACGCGAGCCTCCGCGCGGCCGCGGCGGGGGGTCCCGAGACGCTCGACCTCGCTCTCGCCCGCGCCGCGGGCCGCATCTTCCCGGAGCCCGCGAAGCCCGTCACCCCGGGTTCCTCGCGACTGGACTAGTTTTTTCGGGCGGGCTAGACGAAGCCGCGGCCCGGCGGTGTCGAGAGGACAAAAGGAGGAATCAACGATGAAAACACGACTCGGTTCTCTCGCGACTCTCGCCCTCACCCTCAGCCTCGCTCTCCCGGTCTCCGCCCAGGAGACACCTTTCCCGGAACCCGACAACGCTGCCCTCGACTACTGGCGCGCCTTCAGCCAGATGAGCGAACCGGCGGACGACCTGGCCGAAGCCGTCTCGGACGTGGTGCGCGGCGAGGCCGCCTACGACGATGCCCGGCTGGGCGAATACCTGGCGGCGAACCAGGCCGCGCTCGCGGAGTTCGAGAAGGGGGCGCGGCTCGATCGGTGCGACTTCGGCCTCCGATACGAGGAGGGCCCCGCGATCCTCTTGCCGCACCTGGCCAAGGCGCGAAGCCTCGCGCGTCTCGCGATCCTCGACGGAAAGCGCGCCGAAAGCCACGGGAAATGGGGGCAGGCGTTCGACCGCTACCTCGCGACGGTCCGGCTCGCTCGCCACATGGACCAGGACCGGATCCTCATCTCGACGCTCGTCGCGATCTCGCTCTCGGGCCTCGCGTTCGATGCCGTCGCGGGAGCCCTCGACCGTGCGCCGGAAGACGCCGATCTCCTCCGGCGCTTGGGGACCGAGCTCGCGTTGCTCGACGGACACGTCGTGAACGCCGCGGCGGCCGTCCGGATGGAGGGACGGGCTTTCTCCGCCTACTTCCGCTCCGTCCCACCCGAGCAAATCGCAAGGGATGCCGGCCTCCTCGGCCCTGGCGGGACCGACGACGAGGAGACCATCCAGAAGCTCGCCCGGGACCTGGGCGTGGATCCCGAAACTCTGAAGTCAGAGAAGTTCTGGAGCGAAGGTCTCGACGACTACGAGAAGTGGGTCGCCGCGGTCGCCGATCTTCTCGAGAAACCCTGGCACGAGAGCCGGGAGCGCCTCCAGGAGCTGGAAGACGAGGCGGCGGCCAAGACAAGCCACCCCTTCCTGAAGCTCCTGGCGCCCGCACTCGTGAAAGTGGCCGACCGCGCGGCCGAGATCGCTGTGAAGGTCAGGATGGTGCGGGTTCTCGCGGCGCTCGCCCTCGCGCGGGCCGAGGGAGGCACGCTCCCCGAATCGCTCGACGGGATCGAGTTCGCCACCGACCCCGCGGCGGGGAAGCCTTTCGTCTGGCGCCGGGAAGAGGGCGCTGCGGTCCTGGAGTCGGTTTTCCAGGACGGCGCGGGAAAGGGGATCGCCTACCGGCTGGGCGAGAAACGGAAGTAGCCCTCTCGATCGGACTCAGGCGGCGCGCTATCATTCCTTCACGAAGAGACCCGGGGTTCCGGAGGATGCCATGACGCTGGCCCGCGAGAAGAAGCTCACCGCCGACGAGTTCTTCGACCTGGAGGACGATGGGCGGAGCCTGGAGCTCGTGAACGGGGAGGTGGTGGAGATGACGGACGGAGGGGGGCTCCACGGATATGTGGGCAAGAGCGTATACAACGCGCTGGATGACTTCGTAAGGGCTCACGCGCTCGGAGTGGTACCTCTCTCCGGCACCGGCTTCCGCCTCGCCCCCGGCACCGTGAGGAAACCCGACGCCGGCTTCGTTCCCGCTTCCCAGTGGATCGACCCGCCTCCCGTGAAGTGGCTGCCGTATGCCCCCGCCCTCGCCGTGGAGATCGTCTCGCCGAGCGACCGGATGGCCGAGGTCGAGGCGAAGGCCCAGGAGTACCTCGATGCCGGCACGCGAGAGGTCTGGGTCGTCTCCCCCTTCTCGAAGACCGTACAGGTCTGGCGCGCGGGCGGGAGCGTCCTTCTCCTCAAGGGCGACGACCGCCTGGAGTCCCCCGAGCTCCTGCCTGGCTTCTCCGCCCGCGTCGGAGACTTCTTCGCCTAGATCTCGCGTCCGAGCGGGTATCCTGGAGCCGGGATACTCCTAATAGAGCAAGAGGAGGCGCCATGCCCGTCGTCAAGCAGCTCTCGATCTTCCTCGCCAATCGCCCCGGCGCACTGGCCCGGATCAGCGAAAGCCTCGCCGAGAAGGGGATCAACATCAAAGCGATGACGGTGTCCGACACCGTGGACCACGCGGTCGTCCGGCTCGTCCTGTCCGATCCGGATCGCGGGCAGGAAGTCCTGGAGGACGGGAACCTCCTGGTTGTCGACAACCCGGTCGTCGAGGTCCCGCTGGACTCGAGGCCCGGGATCCTCGCCCGCCTCGCCGGGAAGCTCAGCGCCGCAGGGCTCAACATCGAGTACCTCTACGGCTCGACGGCGGAGAGCGGACAGGGGACGCTCTACCTCAGGGTCCAGGATCCGGAGGCGGCCGAGAAGGTCATCAAGAACTCCGCGAAGAAGCGCTAGCCCGTCTTGGCGCTTCTCCTCGGCCTACTGCTCGCGGTCTTCATGGGGTTCGCCCCCATGATCCTCTACGCGTGGTTCATGTGGTGGATCGACCGCTACGAGAAGGAACCTTTCTGGCTCCTCGTGCTGGCGTTTTTCTGGGGGGCGATCCCATCGGTCATCTTGGCGATCATCCCGCAGATTCTCGCGGGCTTCACGATGGGGGGGGAGGGCGTCGGCAACGAGCTCCTCATGGCCTCGCTCGTCGCGCCGGCCACCGAGGAGGTCGCCAAGGGGCTCGCGATCGTGATCCTCTTCCTCGCCTTCCGGCACGAGATCGACAGCCTCCTCGATGGGATCGTCTACGGCTCGATGGTCGGGTTCGGCTTCGCGGCGACGGAGAACTTCCTCTACGGAACGGGCGCTCTCCTGGAAGCCGGGATTCTGGGGGTCGTGGTGCTCGGTTTCCTCCGCGGCGTCATCTTCGGCTTGAACCACGCCTTCTTCACGAGCCTCACTGGGATGGGCTTCGCCCTGGCGCGGCACGGCCGGTCGGGGGGCGTCCGGTTCCTCGGGCCCCTCGTGGGGCTCGCCCTGGGGATGACCGCTCACGGCCTCCACAACTTCGGCGCGACTCTCGTGGGGGAGAGCCTCCTATGGCTGGGCTTCTCCCTGGCCGTGGACTGGCTGGGAATAGCGGGAGTTTTCGTCGTGATCCTCCTCACGCTCTCGAAAGAGCGGAAGTGGATAGAGCGCGAGCTTGCCGAGGAGGTCGCCTGGGGGATCGTCTCCCAGGACGAGGCTCGGGTGCTCGCGAGCTCCTGGACCCGTTTCGGGAACCTCTGGGGCGCCTTCTTCGGGAAGGGCCCGATGCCGCGGGGGCGGCTCGCCAAGTTTTACCAGACCGCGACCGAGCTCGCCTTCGCCAAGCGCCACCTGCGCGAGCTCGCGGACGATCCGCGGGCCGCCGAGAAGATCCAGGCGCTGCGCGCCAAGGTGGCCGAGCTCCGGGGCGGACCGCCGGCCACGTCGCGGTGATCCGGCGGGCCGCCGCCGCGGGGCTCGTGCTCGCGCTCGCCGCCTGCGGACCCACGATCGACGAGGAGATGGGCGACTCCCAGCGGGAGAGG
>JACQVV010000466.1 GCA_016209595.1 Planctomycetota bacterium | reverse complement strand
GTCCTGGAGGACGCGGGGGCCTACAGCCTGTCCCGGACGTCGCGGCTCACGACCCTTTCCCCTCCCGCACTCCTGCTCAAGAAGGATGGCGAGATCGTCGCCATCCGACGCGAGGAGACGATTGAAGACCTCAGAGCGCCGGTGGTCGGCGGGTAGGCTCCGGTCCCACTGGGACACGCGAGCGCGGGCCTTCCGGCCGTTCACGAACTCCCCCACCACCCAGTACTACTTCCGGGACGAGCAGCGCCTCTTCCGGACGCACTTCGGGGATCTCGCCGGCAAGAGACTGCTCAAGCTCGATCTCTGGAACGACCTCCACAACACGCGCATCCTCGCCTGGGCCGCCCGGCAGGGGGCCGCGACCCACGCGCTCGACATCTCGGAATTCGTCGTCCGCGGAGCCGCCCGGACGTTCGCCGAGGACGGGCTCACGCCCCGGTTCGTGCTCGCCGACTGCCGGCAGATCCCCTTCGCGGACCGCTCCTTCGACCACGTCTACACGATGGGGACGATCGAGCACTTCGACGACTGGGAGCACGCGCTCTCGGAGATACGCCGCGTGCTCGTCCCCGGCGGGACGGCCGTGATCGGGGTCCCCAACCGCTTCGATCCGTTCCTGCGCCCCGCGATCGTCGCGGTCCTCTCGTGGTTCGGCCTCTACCCATACGCCCCGGAGCGGAGCTTCGGCATGGGCGCGCTCGCGCGCGCGATTCGCGCCGCGGGCCTGGTCGTCGAGGCGAGGGACGGGATCCTCTTCTATCCGGCGCTCCTTCGCATGGCCGACGTCTGGCTCCACCAGCGCGTCCCGCTCCTCTGCCGCGCGTTCGTCCCGACCATCTGGCCTTTCGAGGCCCTCGCCCGGCGCTTCGAACCGTTCCGCCGCCGGGGCTACCTCATCTGCTGCCGGGCCAGACGCCCGCGGGAGGACTTGACATGAACCTCGACCGGATCATCGGCAGGACGGCGTGGGATCGGCTCCGCTTCGTCGCCAGCGTCCTGCTCGACGCCCTCGGCTCGGCGAGCTACATCGGCTACCTCTTCGGTCCCGGGGCCATCCCGGCCGAGGGGTCGGACGTCGTCTTCGCGCCGATCCAGGCCGCCTGGCTCCTCATGGCCTACGGGGGGCGCGACGCGAAGGCCGCGGCGATCTTCGGCGCGGTCGAGGAGCTCCTGCCCGCGACCGACATCGTGCCGACCTGCACGATCCACCATGTCTGGGCGATGCGGAAGAAGTACGCCACGAAGGCGCCGGAGGAGGAAGTGAAGGAGATCGACGCGAAGGTGCGGGACGCGCGGGACTGACGCTACGTCCCGCTGTCCCCCCTCGCCTCGAAACGCCAGCGCTCGAGCTCGGCGCGAAGCGGCGCCCAGTACTCGCGATCGCGCTCTCGCTCGGAGCGCTCCTCCTCCGCGAGCGCGCGCGCGGCTGCCGGGAGGTCTCCCGCCAGGACCGCCGCGAGCGCCGGGCGCCGGCGTGACACTTCGGCCGCCTCCACCGGATGCCGGGCCGCGAGGTCGCGCAGGAGCTCGGGCGACCTGGCCTCGGAGAGCCAGAACTCGACCCGGCCGGGAGGAGGGGAAGCCCCATGGCGGAGGGCGTCGGCCTCGATCAGGCGGCGGACCATCGGCCAGTCCTTGTCGCGCTGGGTCTTTTTGGAGAGGACGAGATCGGGGAGGGCGAGCACGGCGATCCGCCCGGCGCCCAGGAGCTCCAGCTCGACCCGGCGCTCCCAGAGCGCCGGGAACGGATCCACTCCTCTCATCACGGAGAGGATGTGGATGTGCAGGCCATGGTCCTCGGGAGCGGCGGACCGGAAGTGACAGGCGTGCCCCCGGCGCAAGACCTCGGACGAGAGTGGAGGAACGAAGACCGGCTCCGCGGGGAGCGCGGCGAGCGCCTCCCGGAGGGCGTCCAGGTTCTCCGGGACGGGATCGACGGCCCAGTCGACGTCACGGCTGAACTCCGCCGCGCCGTAAAGGATGCAGGCCTGGCCCCCCATCAGGATCGCCCTCGTCCCACGAACGGAAAAGGTCGAAAGGACTCTGAGAATCGGGCTCGAGGTCACAGGTGCCTCCGAGTGCGAAGAAGACTTCCCAGAGCCGCTGGGACTCCAGGAACCGTTCGGCGGGCGTGAGCGCGAGCCAATCCTGGAATTCCGCGTCGTCCATGGCTCATCGGTTTCCGGACGAGCCCTGCGCGTACTCGTAGCGGCAGGAGGACCGCTCGTCCCGCTCCGAGCGGAGCACGATCTCGGGTCCCTCCTCGCCCCGGACGCGGTCCTCCTCCTCGGACCGGCCGGTCGAGTCCCAGGAGAGGATGCGCCCCGTCGCGATCTCGACCCGGATCTCGCCCTGCGCCCAGGCGTCGGTCTTGGAGGAATCCGCATCTCCCTTCTCCTCGCCCTCGGCGGAGACCTGGAAGGCGAAGACGGCAATCTCGCGTCCACCCTCGGTTTCGACACCGGCGAAGGTCGCCTCTCCCTTCGCTTCCGCTGCCGGGCCCACGTCGCCCAGGATCGCGCGCGCCGCCTCGGGGAGGGTCTTCCACGAATCGCCGGCGGAGACAGGCCGGTCCGGGAAGAGACCCTGATGGACGTCCGGCGCGAGGAACCGCGCTGCGTCCGCGAGGGCCTGATGCCGTTCGACCTCGCCCAGGGGCTCCCCGGCCGTCACTTCGAGGGAAAATGCTTCACCCCTCGTCGCGACCACGGTCCGGCCCGCGAGGCTCGTCTTCCCCGCCACCGATTCGACCCCGTCCTCCAGGTAGACGAGCTCGATCCTGGCTCTGCCCTCAGTATCGGGGTCGAGGAGGCGGAAGCGGATCTTCCGCTGCCAGGTTTCCTCCCCCGAGTTCTCCTCGGCCTCCGCCTCGCCACCGGACTTTAGGAACGCGTATTCGACCTTCCCCTCGAGCGCCGCGACCACGCTTGTCCCGGGACCCCAGGCCGGCGCGCGGAACTCCAGCGCCTCCTGGCCCCGGGCTCCTCCCAGGGCCAGGACGAGACCGATTCCGATCGCTCGCGCGACGAATTTCGCCATCGCTCGTCCCCTTTTTCCGGGAAATCCTACCACCGGCGCCCCTTCCGCAAAGGACCGCGCGCGGTGTAGGATGTCATCCTCTCTATCAACGGGAGGTAACGTGATGCGGCGCGCGCTCCTCTTCTCGCTCCTCGTGCTTCTCCCGTCGTTCCTCCCGGCGCTGCCCGCCCTGCGGGCGCAGGAACTCACCCCCGAAGAGTTCCGCGCGAAGCGGAAGGAACTGGAGGCGGCATGGGCCAAGGCGAAGACCCAGGAGGAGAAGCTCCGGATCCTAGAGGAGTTCAAGAAACTCGAACTCACGCCGGCCGAGCTCGCGAAACTCGAGACGGATGCCCAGAACACGCCAAAGACGCCGGGCCCCGAGGACATCGTCGCCGCGGCGAAGAAGCTCGTCGACGAACGGGGCGAGAACTACGGCGTGGACGACCCCTGGTGGAACGTCGATCCCCGCCACGCGCTCCCCGCGGGCAAGAGGATCGGCGGCCTGAAAGGTCGCTGGAAGTGCAACCTCTTCGGGGGAAACGTGCTCGCCCAGGCCGGGTTCGAGCCACCCTACTACGGCAACAAGGGGAAGGGGGAGTACCCCAACGCGAACCAGTGGTTCAAGTGGAGCGACAAGTACGCTTCGAAGTACGGCAACAAGAGCCACTTCAACCTCGTCGGCGAGCTCGACGTCGAGTCGCTCGAGGGCGACGCCCGCCGGAAGGCGATCGCGGAGCTCCTGAAGCAAGCCAAGCCCGGAGACTTCATCGTGGTCGACCACCTTGGCTCGGCAGTCTCCGACGGCGGCCACGTCCGCGTGGTCGTGGAGAACAAGATCGGCGAAGGCGAGGGGACCGTCGCCTGCGCCCAGGCCTCCTACACCTCGGCGCTCGTCAAGAACGAGACGGTCGATTCCTTCACGGGCGAGGAAAAGGTCTGGATCCTCCGGCCGAACGTCGCGCGGAAGCCCTAGGGGGCTCGCTCAGTCCTTCTCCACGTAGTGCTTCTTGATAAACCGCTGCATCGGCACCCGAAGGCACAGGAGCAAGAACTCGAGGAGAATCGCGCACCGAAGGACGTGCCAAAGAACGTACCGAAGGACATATTCCGATTCCACTGAGGGGATCCTACGTCGCGGGCAGGTTCCGGAGCACGCCCGAGAGGCAGACCACGGCCGTCGCGAGCACGACGAGGACCGAGAGCCAGAACCCCGAACGCCCCCGCATCGTTTTCGCGCGCTCGCTCTTCCCGGTGAGGACGACCGCGACGCCGAAGATCGCCAGGGCGACGAAGATCTTCGTCCCGAGGAGCCCGTGGTAGAGGCCCTGCCCCTTGTGCGAAACGAAGCCTTTCATCGCGTTGTAGGCGCCCGAAAGGAGAAGGAGCGCGACCCCGGAGTGGACGAAGATCCGCCAGCGGGCGAGGACCGCCTCGCGGAGGGGTCCGCGGTCGGTCTCGGGGATCGCCGCGAGCGAAGGGGCGAGGACGAAGCGCTGGAAGACCGTGCCGCCGACCAGGGCAATCGCGGCGCCGACGTGGATCCAGCGCGAGAGGACGGCGAGCAGGTCTTCCACGTTCATCGCAAGCCTCCTATTTCGCCCGCACGGCGAGCACGTCGTCGCGCTCGGCTCCCCGGAGGTCCCGGATCGCGTAGAGCGTGATCGTGGACGGAACGCCCCGCCGGCGGAGTTCCTTGACGTAGCCCACCACGCGCTCGCGCGCCGAGCGCAGGTTGTCCTTGAGGGCCCAGCCGACCGCCTTCTGAACGAGGTCTTCCGGGTCCCAGATCAGGTTCTCGGCGAGCGCGAGGACGTCTTCGGTGAAGCGGCCTGATTTCCCGACCCGGCGCACGAAGGCGGCCACGCTCGCGCGGCGTTTCCAGCGATTCTCGGAGACGTTCCAGCGATAGAGGAGCGCGAGGGTCTGCTTCGGGTGGCGTGAGAGGAGCGGCTGGAGCACGTCGATCGAGAAGTGGTCGGTCGACCCCCAGCTACGGAAGTCGTCGAGCGCCCGGTCGAGGAAGTCGAAATGCTCCGGGCCGAGCTCCCTCCTCGACAGGGCGAGGACGTCGATTGCCGCGCTCGCCTCCTCGTCGACTCCCGACGCGAGAAGCCGCCGGGAGAGCGCGAGCCGATCGTCGAGCGGGAGCTCGGAAAGCCGCGCGCGGAATCCCTTCATGATCTCGCGGTATCGCGGCGTCGAGATGCCGTAGGAGACGTACCCGTCGTATTTGTGGTAGCGGCGCTGGGCCTCGGCCGCGCGGGGATCGGCCTCGGCCGCGAGCGCCGACACGATCTCGGCGTGGATCACTAGCGCCCGAAGAACTTCCCCCAGACGAGCTTCGCGAGGAGCACCGGATGGCGGAAGTGGACGCGGTAGCGCCGCGTGAAGCGCCAGGGGTGGTGGAGGAGCTTGAAGAGCAGGAACTTGATGAAGGCCTTCTTGGCCATCCGCTCGACCTGCCGGGCGCTCCAGTCGGAAGTCGAGAAGTGGGCCCGGAAGTAGTTATTGTTCGCGAAGTCGTAGTCCTTCGAGACGAGCCCGAGCTCGACGCACTTCCGGTACATCGCGGTCCCGGGAAGGGGGTTGGCGACGAAGTAGAAGGCGAAGTCGAGGTCGAGACGGATCGCGAGGTCGGTCGTGAGCTTCATCTCGGCCAAGGACTCGCCGGGGAACCCCACGATGAACGTCGAGGACGTCCGGATGTCGATCTTCTGGATGTACTCGACGGTTTTTCGCGCTCGGTCGAGGTGAAGCGGCTTCTTCACGATCTCCTTGAGGACCCGCTGGCTCCCCGACTCGAAGGCGAGCAGGAGCTCGTAGCACCCGGAGGCCTTCATGTCATCGAGCATCGGCTCGGTGAGCGTCCAGACCGCGACCCCGTTGGGGAGGCTCCAGGCGATGTCGAGCTTCCGCTCGACCATACCCCGGCAGATCTCCTGGACCCGGCTCTTCACGACCGTGTAGTTGTCGTCCTCGATCTGGATCTCGCTCACGCCGTAGCGTTCCTTGAGGAGAACCATCTCGGTGAGCACGTTTTCCGGGCTCCGCACCCGATACGAGTTCCCCCAGAAGACGGTGGACGAGCAAAACGTGCAGCGCGACGGGCAGCCGCGCGAGGTGAGCATCGTGGACGCGCGGCGGGAGATGGCGGCGCCCGAGTGGCCGGTCGAGATGTCGAAATACCTCTCCATCGGCAGGAGGTCGCGCGCCGGAAACGGGATCTTGTCGAGATCGTCCCGGAGCGGCGCGTCGGGCGTGAGCACGACCTGGCCGCGGTTCCGGAAGGCGATCCCCCGCACGAGCCGGAGCTCCCGGCCCTTCTCGATCGCCTCCAGGAGCTCGAGCATCACGTATTCGCCCTCGCCCCGGACGATGTAGTCGCAGGAGGGGGTCTCGGCCAGCACCTGCTCGGCCAGGAAGGTCGGGTGGTTCCCCCCCATCACCGTGACCATGTCGGGGTCCACTTCCTTCGCCACGTCGAGGATCATCTGGCACTCGGGGTACGCGGTCGAGAAGATGCAGCTCGCGCCCACCACGTCGGGCCGGGCCCGCTCGATCCGCTCGCGAATCTGGCCGCGCGAGAGCCCGAAGACGATCACCCCCCGGGCGAGCTTGCGCTCCTGGTGGAACCCCTCGACGGAGGCGTCGAGCAGCTCCAAGTCGTAGCGGTCCCGGAGGACCGCCGCGATGTACGAGATCCCCAGCGGCGGAAGCGCGAGCTTCATCTGCCGCGTCACCTGGCGCATCGGCGGGAAGACGAGCATCACCTTCCGGACGCGCCGGCCAGTGCGGGGCCGCTCGACGCGTTCGGGAGCAAGGACGGACATCTGGGGCTCCTTGGCTGGGCAGAAAAATTTAGGATAGCCCCAGGACGCTCTCTCCGTCAATCGGCCGCTTTCGAGGCCGGGTGCCTCGCCCCCGATCGCCGGTCCCCCTCACCCCAGGACCGGAAACCGCCGCTCGGCGTAGAGCTCGGTGAGGGTCCGTTGCATCCGGCTCCGGGTCTCCTCGTAGACGCGCTCGACTCTTTCCTCGCCTGCTTCCGCGAGACTTTCCCACCACTGGGGCGCGAGGGGCTCGGCGATCCTGGTCGTGATACGGGCCGGGAGGGGGAGATAAGGAAGGTAGGCGAGCGGCCCGACCGCCACGATCCAGGGGAGGCAGAGGGTAACGGGAAAAGAGTGCCAGCGCACGAACCGTTCGAGTCCCAGGGCCTTCGCGAGGCGCTTGCCCTGCGTGAGGACCACGAACACCTCGTGGGCCCCGGCTGTGACGACGGGCACGATCGGGACCCCGGCTTCGATCGCCAGGCGGGCGAAGCCCGTGTGTCCCGCGAGGACCACCTCCTTTCGCCGGCTCCACGGGCGGAGCGAGTCATGGTCGGAGCCGGGGAAGACAAGGATCTTCCGCCCTCGCGCGAGGACCTCGCGGGAGTTCTCGTGGTTGGCGGCCACGACACCCAGGGGGCCGATCAGGCGTCCGAGATGGAGCCGCTTGAAGAAGAAGTCGTGGGCGAGAGGATGGACCGGCTCGGCGGTCCCGCGAAGCTCGTAGTAGCGAATGAGGAAGAGCCCGTCCGTGAGCGAGGCCCCGGCGCTGTGGTTTGCGACGAGAAGGGCGGGCCCGGACGGAATCCGCTCGATCCCCTGGAGCTCGTAGCGGTGGTAGATCGCCAGGGACGAGAGGACCCGGACGAGGAACCGCGCGAGCTCCGGCCGGTAGAGGTCGGACGGGGGCCGGCGGCTGGGACGCCGGGGGCGCGGCACGGGCGAGCCGGCTTTCTCGATGCCGCGCCGACCCACGGCTACCCCCCCTCTCCGCGCTGCTTCCGGCGGACCTCGTCCAAGGTCCTCCGCGCCGGCACGTGACCCGGATCGATCGTGAGAGCTCGCACCAGCGCCCGTTCGGCGTCGGCGAGAGAACCCGAATCCGCGTAGGCCTTTCCCAGGAGCGCCCAGTACTCGGCCCGGTCGCCGTCGAGCTCGACCGCCCGCTCGAGCTCCGCGACCGCCGCAGCCCGCTCCCCCCGGGCGAGCAGGACGAGGCCGAGCTCGAAACGGGCGGGAGAGTAGCCGGGATCCAGTCGGGTCGCTCCGACGAGCCAGTCGCGCGCCTGTTCGAGCCGCCCGAGCTCAACCTCGACCTGCCCGAGATGGAAGTAGACCTTGACGTCCTGCGACTCCATCCGGACGGCATCCAGGTAGCTCGCGCGGGCGAGCTTCGGGACGTCACCCAGGGAGAAATAGAAGTCTCCGAGCCGGATCTCCGCGGCGGGATCGGGGATGGGCCTCGGATCGAACCCGCTCCACCAGGGCTCGGGCTCGGGAACGGGAGGAGTCGCCTCGTCGAGCGCGAGCTCCTGCTCTCGCGCCGCGAGGTCGATCGCGAGCCTCTCGGCAACGCGCCCGTTCGGCCCCGCCCGGCGGACCCAGACCGTGGCGACGGGGTCGATGTGGACGAGGGCATAGGCGGGATCGCGATGGAGCGCGGCGAGGAGTCCCCCCGTGTCCGACGTCGCGGTCGAGAGGACGAAAACCTCCGGCCCGTGACGGCGCTGAAGCTCCGCGAGCGGGATCTGCCCCTTCATGACGTCGTGGTACTCGTAGAGGTGCTGGATCGGGTAGGCGCCCATGTTCCCGTCGATCATCGGCTCGCGCTCGCGGCCGAGTCGCCAGAGGAGCCACCCGCCGATGTTGAGGTCGTTCATCACGGGGCCCTGGAGGTCATGGGCGAGGACGAAGTCGGCCGCATCGTCGGGAAAGGCAAGCTCGTTCGCGCCAAGGCCGAGCCTCCGGTCCCGCCGGTCGTGGTGGTGGAGTCGATTCGACACGAGCGACGCGGCCAGCATCGCGAGGAGCGCCGCAGCAGCCACGGTCCCCGCCCCGGCGGCCGCCCGCCACGCGGGACGTTCCCGCGGGATACCGTCCACGAGCCGCGCGAGAACCGCGAGAACGAGGACACCTCCCGCGACGGCGAAAAGAGCTATGTTCCGGCGCATCGGGAGGCTCGCAGCGAGGAAGAATAGAAGGAGCGCGGCTTCCTCGAGACGGACTCGCTTTCTCCAGGCGCCCGTGGCGAGCGCAAGGATCGCGAGAAGCCCCAGCACCGCGTGCGCGTAGTGCGTCGACGCCGGGAACTCCCCCCACTTCCACGACGGCTCGAACTCCGTCACGAACTCGCGGGTCCTCGCGTACTCGCCCCCCATCACCTCGGCGAAGGACCAGATCGGGAAGAGCGCGCCCCGGACCGGCTCCGGCTGGACGAAGCATGCGGCGGAGACGAGAAGCGCAAGGACCAGGAGCGCGCGCCGGGGCGGCGCGAGGAAGGGCCCCGCAGCGTGTCGTCCGTGTCCTCTACGGTCGAGGAGCCAGCTCGCGGACCGCCCCGCGGCCCACGCCCAGACGACGACCGGCCCGAACACGAAGTACGAGTGGACGTTCGCCCAGAGGACTTGCAAAGGGACGAGAAGAAAGAGGCCGCGGGATCCGCGCTCCCCCCATCGGTCCAGCGCCACCAGGAAGAGCGCGACAAACGCGTAGGCCGGGAGCTCCGGACGGACGAGGAGCCGCTCGGAGAGGGCGAGAAGCGCGACGGCGCCCGCGCCCGCGGCGAGCGCCGGATGGCGGTGCCCGCGCGCCGCGACGGCGAAGGCTCCCCAGATCACGAGGACGAGCGCGATGCGTAGAAACCCCAGCGCCCTGAAACCCCCGGCGCGGAAGGCGAGCGCGATGCCTGCCTGGAAGAGCCACTTGTCGTCGTGCCACTCCCGGTCTGCGAAGCGCCCCGAGAGGACGGGGGACCGCGGGACCTCGCCATGATCCAGGATCCACTCGCCGTAGGCCCGGTGGAAGCCGATGTCGGTGTTGTACTCGTCGAACGCGCCGAAGAGGACGGCGACGGCGGTCCCGGCCGAAAGCCAGAGGACGGCCGGCAGAACGCGACGGAGGGGGGGCAGGGCCATCGCGCGAGCATAGCGACCCGCGGCCCGGTCGGTCAACGCCGATGCTTGCCGGGCTAGAGGCTCTCCCCGAGGAAGCCCACGGTCCAAGGCCCTGCACAATCGCAAGACACTCGAACTCTGCCTGGAGCCGCTCTCCCCCCGCGAGGTCGCGCGGTTCATCCCCCGTCGGAACGCCCGGGAAAAGGCGCAGCTCTACATGTGCCTGGGAGGCGTCCCGAAGTACCTCGAAGTCGAGTGTGACCACGTGGCAATGGGCGTCCGCCAGAACGCGCGAGGAGGGCCCCTTGCATCGGGTCGCGCGGCGCTTTCAGCGCCTCGCCCAGAGGATTTGCAGGGCCTCCCGGTTGCACTCCAGGTCCGAGGTCGACGCCGGGCTCGCGTGATACTGCAAGTACCCGAGATGGTCGTCTCCGGCCGTGAGATCGACGAGAGCGCTTTCCTGCCCCGAGAGGCGAGGGTGCACGGACACCGACATCAAGTAGTCGTCTCCGTCGATCTGAGAGGCGAGCTCCAGCAGCTTCTTGGCCGCCCATTCCGCCATCTCCGCCAGGACCGGGTCCTCGGTGAGGAGCAGGAGGGCGATCGCCGCTCCCCAGCTCAGCACTTCGATCGTCGCGGGGTCAAGCGCGCTCTCAAGGTCTGCGTCCCAAACCTGGAAGTTCACACGAGAGCCCGGACGCAGAGCGAGCGTGACCGTCTGCCGTGAGGTCCATTGGTGACCCTGACCTTCGAACACGGGGGTTAACGCCTGCAGCTCGCCGTCGACGTAGATCAGAAGATAGGTATCCGGATCCGACGTGGTGTCCGAGTCGTCCACCCCCCAGTGGCGATAGCTGGCGGACACCTGATAGAGCTCCGGCAGGCCGTCTGCGAAGCAGCGGCTGCCGCTCGCGAGCGGCAGTACCAAACAGCCGGCGACCACGGCAATGGCACGAGCGAGCCGACGCAGGAGAGTGATGTGGCACATTTCAGCGTTCCTCCGATTCCTACGGGCCAGTCTCTCGACATGAGCGGCGATTCTCCGGAGCGCGGGATCCCAGCTTTCATCGTCTGCCGCGACTTCCGGTCTCGCCAAAAGCATGAACGCGCGGCGTCCTGTTTCCTGACAGATCGTCAACTGGCGGCAATCGAATGCGCCCTCCGGCGTGCGAACTCGACGCTTCCCTCCGGTCCGCTACCCGAGAACCGCCGCGCCTGGAACCCCGACCTGGCCGGCAGGCGGATTCGCCGCAACGCGTTCCGGCCTCCCCGACCTCCCTTCGAGCCCCGCGGACCTGCCATCCTCCCGCCAGACCCGGCACACCCGAAGACCTCCGGGCTCCCTGGGCACGAGCCTCCCGTGGTTCGAGTGCGTGACCGCGTGGCACCGCGTACACAAGACGACCAGGTTCCCAGGGTCGTTCCCTCCTCCTTCGGCCCTCGGGTCCACGTGGTGGACGTGGACGAAGAGAGTCGCGTGGCACCCGCACACGCCGCACCGGCACCCGTCACGGATGTAGACGAGCCTGCGGAGCGCAACATCCGGCTCCGGCGCTCTTCCCGGCCGTCCCAACGCCGTCTCGAAGGCCGCCCGGAAGGACTCTTCTTCGGAGAGCGACGGGTCCCGCCATCGCGCTTGCATCTCGGCCCAGGTCCTCGGTTCGGGCGCGAGTGTCCGCGCGACCCTGTCTTCCTCCCGCTTCCTGGCGGCCTCTTCCTCGGCCGCCACGTCGTAGATAGCCGCGCCCGTGGCCCGCATCTCCTCCATCCTCGCGGCCTTGACCTCGATCGTCTCCCCGCCCGGTCCGAGCATCCACGAGAACCCCGAGCCCCGTTCCTCGTGAACGAGGATCCGGTACGACTCCCAGAGCGGCGAGGGACCGCCCCACCTGGCGAGCACTTGCCAGAGCGCCTCTTCAATCGCTTCGGCGGGGGAGACCGTCCGGCCGAGCCTCTTCGC
>JACQVV010000465.1 GCA_016209595.1 Planctomycetota bacterium | reverse complement strand
TCCAAGTCGTCTGCGGCTCGCGCGCCGATTTCCGCCTGGCCATCGCCTCCGCAGACCGTTCTCGCTGTTGCACCTGGCGGTGCAACAGCGAGAACTTCGGACGATGCGGTGAGAAATGCGGGCTAGTTCTTCCCTTGCGCCTTCGTGACCCATGTCTCTGCGCCCATCGCGCTTGTTGGGCCTAAATGAAAGGGCGCGATTCTGCACAACGCCTCCACGGCCCTCGTCGCCGCTGGCTTCGTTGCGGCGCCTCCATGTAGCTGCGCTACGGTGTTCGGGGCCGCGCCTTGCCAGCGCCGACGGTCATCCGTCGATGCATGGTGCCGATTCGCGCCCTTTCATTTAGAATCGCTCGCTCCGCTCGAGGACCTCCGCGCCGGTCGTGTAGCGGACCACGACGTCGTCGAGGAACGGGGTCTGGACGAAGGGCGTCTGTCCGTTGTCGTAGAAGCGAATCCGGTAGCGAAGCGCCTCGCCCGGCGGGAGGGTGCGGCCCACCACGGCCGCGGGTGGTTCGCGCCGCGCGTAGTCCCGGTCCGGCGTCGTCCCCCGGCCCCCCCCTCCGGACCACTCGAGCCGGACGTAGGCGGGGCGAGGACGGCCCCGGCCGAGTCCGGGGTACGCGGTGTACCCGATCGACAGAACCTCGGTCGGTCTCGGGTCGGGGAAGGAGAAAGCCCCTTCCCAGTACCTCCCGCCCCGGGTCCGGCCGTAGCGGTCGGCGGGCGCCGGGTTCCGGTCGAACTGCCGGTCGACCCGGATCTGGTCGATCGTCGCTGCGCTGGCCCGGAACCACCGGTCGCGCTTGGCGGTCGCGGAGGACGCGTTGTGGAAGGAGACGAACCCGAACTGGAGCCAGCTCGTCTCCTGCTGGCCCATGGCGTACCAGTTGTTGTCGGCCTCGCCCTCCTCCCAAGGGAACTCGTACCGGAACCGGGTGAGGTCCGTGTCGAGCTGGCCCTGGATGCGGGCGACTCGCCGGCCGTTCAGGTAGATCTCGGTCACGCCGGGATAGATGCGGTTCCCCTCGCCCCACTGGATCCGGACATGGTTCCACTCCATGGGCTGGAGCTCGAGGGAGAGGTTGGGGAGCAGCGCGGCCGACGTGAAGATCCGGTCCCCGTAGGGCCAGCTCCAGTCGGTCGCCCGCCGGAACCTGGGGTCGGGGGTCTGGAGGAGCCCCTTTTCGAGGACGTTCCAGAAGAGCCAGCGGTTTTCGATCCGCTTCCTCTGGATGATCTCTCCGCCCACGTCGAGGACCTCCGAATCCCCGGGGACGCCCCGCGCGGAGTCGTCCCCCCACGTCGCCTCGGGCGGCTCCAGCCGGTGGAGGGCGAAAGTCCCGTGCGGCGCCCACATGGCTGCGTCCTCCTCTCCCCGGGCGTTCGCGGCGTAGGTGATTGCGTAGAAGAGGGCCTGGACGGCCCCTCCCCGGCGGTGCCAGCGCGTATCCGGCTTGATCCAGAACCCGACCGATCCCTGGGCGGGGTGGTAGATGGCCTTTCCGGTCGTGTCGGGCAGGCTCCCGTCCACCGAGTCGTAGACCTGGACCCGGAAGCTGTTCGCCTCGTCGCTCCGGTAGTGGTTGAGCCACATCCCGTCGGCGTGGAGGTCGCCCTTGTATTCGGCGTTCCGGTACCGGGCGTCGAGGAACTCGTTCAGGATGCTCCGCCGCCACGGATCCTGTCGCTCCCAGCCCAGGACCGGCTCGGAACTGTACTCCGGCCGGTCGCAGCGGAGATCGGCCCGCATGAAGCGCATCGGCACCGTGCCCTTGTCCCGGAGCGCCGCCGTCAGGCGCCAGGAGGACCATCGGTCCCCGAAGCGGGAATAGAACTCGAGATCGTCGTCGCAGTCCGTGAACCATGTGGTCGAGGGGGTGACGTTCTGCCGGGCATCGTCGAGGAACACCTGCCCGTCGAGCCCGCTGGCCCGCTCGGGATCGTCTCCCAGGTCCGGCACGTTCTCGGGACCCGTCCGGGTGCTCAGGCCCTCCAGCCGACTCCGCTCGAAGTCGCGCTGCGTATCGTGGCGGAGGACGTCGAAGATGCGGACCACCTGCCGGATCTCGGAGGTCGCGAGGACCTCGCGCGTCCCGGAGGCGGAGGAGTTCGACAGGACCCGCCCGAGGCTCGTGATCTCGAAGCACCCCGTCGAGGCGAAAGTGAGCTCGGTGGTGTAGAAGGTCAGGTCGCTCTTGTCGCAGAGGGGATAGCGCTCCAGGGGACCGAGGTTCTTGCCCCGGAGGCCGTAGACGTTGAGGTTCCAGTCGCAGTTGAACTTGACCAGCCTGGCGTTGGGATTGAAGTTGGCCATGAGGACCGGCATGTGGCCTTTCAGCGACCCTCCGGAGAGCTCCTCGTGGAAGAACAGGGCCAGGTCGTGATGGGAGTAGAAGGGCCGCTCCCGCCGGCGCTCCACGATCCTCGCGGCCAGACGGCGGGCCGAATCCTCGTCTACGGGACCTGACTCCCGGAGGACGTACCGGAACCCATCCTCCTTGGGGAAGAGGCACCGGGCCTCGATGCCCGCGAGGAGGGCGGAAAGGACCGGTTCCGGGGCTGTGTTGACGTTGACCGGGGAGCGCCGGGTGGTCTCGTAGTCGAACCACCAGTCCTCGTAGCGAGCCTCCGGCTCCTGCGGCTTGGGGACGAGGACCGTGTCGGTCCATCCGTGGACCGTCACGTACCCTTCGAGGGTCTCCCGTTCGGCCGGCGAGAGGAATGGGACCGCGCCCAGCGAGTCGATCGTCGGGAAGCGCCTGCCGGGCATCCGCGTGTCGCGGAAAGAGACGATCGCAGCCCCGCGTCCACGGACCGGGTCCGGCCGCCCGGTGAAGTGGGC
>JACQVV010000464.1 GCA_016209595.1 Planctomycetota bacterium | reverse complement strand
TCGTGGACGATCCCCGCGGATGGGTCCTCTACGACCTCGGCACGGGGGGCTCGACACGCGCCAACGGCATGCCCGTCGACCGGCACGTCCTGAAGGAAGGGGACGAGATCCGACTGGGCGAGACACGGCTCGTTTTCGAGACCGGCACCCGCCGCGTGGACGCGAGCGAGGGTCGGGTGGTCATCTCCGAGTCGATCTCGCCCGAGATCTTCGAGTCCGTCTCGGTGAAGGACGCGAAGACCGATCGCTCCTCGCGCAAGGACCTCGCCCTCCACGACCGCTTCCAGAAGATCTGCCACATCTCGAGCGTGATCGGACTCAAGCTCGACCTGGAGCGCATCCTGGAGGAGGCTCTTGGCTGCTTCTTCGACGTCTTCCCCGGCGTCGAGCGTGGCGTGATCCTCCTCGTGGACTCCGCGACCCAGAAGCTCGCGCCCCGGATGTTCAAGAAGAGGAACGAGCGCGTCGAAGACCGGATCAGCGTGCCGCGCACCGTGCTCGACCACGTGGTCGGCCAGAGCCAGGCGGTCGTCTCGGCGGACGCCATGACGGACGAGCGCTTCGCCATGGGAACCTCGATCCAATTCCAGAAGGTGCGGTTCATGATGTGCGCGCCCATGATCTGCCAGGACGAGATCCTCGGGGCGATCTACCTCGACAGCTCAGCGCACGGCCGCTTCACCGGGGACGACCTCCTTCTCCTGAACGGCATCGGCGGCCAGGTCGCGGTCGCGATCAAGAACGCCCAGATGAACCGCTCGCTCCGCGAGAAGGAACAGCTCGAGCGCGAGCTCGCGATCGCCCGGACGATCCAGCAGAGCCTGCTCCCGCGCCGGCTCCCGGTCCCGCCGGGGTGGGAGCTCGCCGCCGACTCCGAGCCGGCCCGCCGGGTTGGAGGCGACTTCTATGACGCGGTCCTCACGAAGGATGGGGCCCTCGTTCTGGTTGTGGGCGACGTCAGCGGAAAGGGGATCGCAGCCGCCCTCTACATGGCGGGCGTCCTCTCGGAGCTCCGCTTCCTGCTGGGCTCGACCGATGACATCGAAACGGCCGTCGGGCTGGCGAACGACGGCCTCGTGGCTCGGGAGACGATGGGGATGTTCGTCACCGCGCTCGTCGTCCATGTAGACCCACGGACGGGCAGGGGGCGCTACGTGACCGCCGGGCACCCGGAGCCCATCCTCGTCCGCGCCGGAGGCCGAGTCGAGCGACTCGAGAGCCCAGGCGGGGGACCGCCACTCGGCATCCGGGCCGGGGTCGGGTTCGAGGCGAGCGCGTTCGAGCTCGCGCCTGGCGAGTCGCTCTTCCTGTGCACGGACGGTGTCTACGAGGCGCGGAGCCCGTCCGGAGAGTGCTACGGCTTCGATCGCGTCGAAGAACTCCTCGGCGCGGGAGCGCAGGGTGCCGCCGAGATTCTCCGGCGTACGGTCGACGCGGTGGGCGCGTTTAGCGGCCCTCAGGGCCGGGGGGACGACCTGACGCTCCTGGTGGCGCGGCGGGCGGCGGCTGAGTAGACCGAGAGGTCGATCGGTCGCCTCCGAGGGTCCGCCGCAGCCTGTCGATCCCCTCGCCCATCCTGGGTCCGTACCCGTGAAGAAGCTGGCCGGAAACGAGATGGACCCGGCTCCGGTCGAAACCCGGGAGGATCCGTTCGGCGATCTCCATGGCGTCCCGGTCCGAGAACGGGTAGGGCTCGTCGGGGAGGAGCACCACGTTGGGAGAGAGGTTCGCAATCTCGCCGGCCGAAAGGCGCGGGTAGCGGTCGGGGAGGTTGCCGCAGACGTTCACGCCGCCCGAGATCTCGATCATGTCGTGGAGGAAAGTGTCTCGGTTCGCGCTCACCCACGGCCTTCTCCAAACCGGGCAGAAGACGCGCCGGCGGGCCGGGCGGTTCGCATCTGCCGCCCGGATTCGGGCCTCGATCGGTGCCACGATCTCATCGGCCTCGCCTTCCCGTCCGGTGAGCCGGCCGAGGTCGCGGATCGTCAGGACGCCCTCGGCCACCGTCCGGGGGAAGGTCACGAAGACGGGGAACGCTTCGGCCAGGAGGCGCTCGACGTCCGCGCGCTCGTTCTCTTCCTTGTTCGCCACGACGAGGTCGGGACAGAGCTCGCGGATGCGATCGACGTCGAGCCTCTTCGTCCCGCCGACTTTCGGCAGGTCCCGCGTCCTGGCGGCCGGAACGACGCAGTAGCGCGTCACTCCCACCACGCGGTCCCCGAGGCCCAGGGCGAAGAGCGTCTCCGTGTGGCTCGCGACGAGCGAGACGATCCGCTCGGGCGGCCGGGCGAGCTCGATCGTGCGGCCGAGCGCGTCGTCGAGGCGACAGGGCATTGGTTCGCTCCCGGGAAGAAAGGGTCGATCCGCGAGACTCCGAGCGCTAGTCTACGGCGCGATGAACGATCGCGGTCGCAGGAGGGTGCATGGACGAAGGCAAGATGGAGTACCGGCCGCTGGGCGAGTGCGGGACCCGGGTGAGCGCCTTCGGGCTCGGCGGGTGGCTCACGTACGGCACCAGCGTCAAGGACCAGAAGTCGGTCTCGACGATCCTCGCCGCAGCGTTCGAGGCGGGCATCAATTTCTTCGACATCGCCGACATCTACGGGAAGGGCGAGGCCGAGAAGGCCATGGGGAAAGCCCTCGCCGACTTCCCCCGGCACCGGCTGGTGATTTCGAGCAAGGTCTTCTGGCCGATGTCCGACGACGTGAACGACCGGGGCCTTTCCCGGAAGCACATCAAGGAGTCGGTCGAGAAGAGCCTGGTCCGGATCGGGACGGACTACCTCGACCTCTACTTCTGCCACCGCTTCGACCCGGACACACCGGTCGAGGAGACCGTGCGCGCGATGGACGATCTGGTCCGGCAGGGGAAGGTCCTCTACTGGGGAACGAGCGAGTGGACGGGCGACCAGATCCGCGAGGCTTGCCGCCTGGCCGACGGCCGCGGTCTCTACCGGCCGCAGGTCGAGCAGCCCCAGTACCACCTCCTGGAGCGGGCGCGGTTCGAGACGGACATCCGTCCCGCCGCCCTCGAATATGGGATGGGGCTCGTCGTCTGGAGCCCGCTCGCGTCCGGCGTGCTCACCGGTAAGTACGACTCCGGGATCCCGAGCGGCAGCCGGCTCGATCGCGAAGGGTGGCTTCGGGAGAAGAACCTCTCCGAGGCAAATCTCGACCGCGTCCGGCGAGCGAAGCCCCTGGCCGACGAGCTCGGCTGTTCCCGAGCCCAGCTCGCGCTCGCCTGGACCGCGCGGCAGCCGGGAGTCTCGAGCGTGATCCTCGGCGCCACGACGCTCGACCAGCTCCGCGAGAACCTGGGGTCGCTCCGGGTCGAATTCCACTCTGACGTCCTGTCCCGACTCGACTCGTTGTTTCCCGCGAGCTGACCTACCCTGCCGCCCCCCGCTTTGACTCATCGTGTGGCCCCGGTTATAGTGCGCAGGAGCCCGGGGGGGCGGGCGCCACGGAGAGATGAGCACCACTTCCTACCTTCTCCAGCTCTCGCTCTTCGAGATCGGGACCGCCGTCCGGTTCACGGAGCGCCGCTCGTTCCGGCGCGAGGCCCTCGAGCGACGCCTCCAGGAGATCGAGATCGGTCCCGAACGGGTCGCCGCGGCTCTGCTGACCGGCCTGCGGGGATCGCTCAAGGCCCAGCTCGTTGGGTGGGCGTCTGGGTTTCTCGATCTTCCGCCGGAGGTCTGGGCCTCGTTCGACTCCAGGGTTGCCCTCCCCGCCGTCAAGCGAACGGGGGCCCAGGACGCCAGGGCGCTGCGGAACCGCGCTGCCAACGACTGCCTGACGCTGCTTGCCAGCCTCGACTCGTTCGTGGACGAGGCGGCGATCACCCACGAGGCGATTCTCGACACGTTCGGATCGTTCGACGGGATCCGGACCGAGGCGGACTTCAAGACGCAGATCCTCTTCACGCAGAGCCTCTTCAAGAAGACCGTGCAGGGGATCTGCGAGGAGAAAAGCCCGATCGTGTCCATGGACTCGCTCCTTCTCGACGGATTCCTCTACTTCTCCGGGGAGGAGATCGCCCGTTCCCCGGGGGCGCGGGAGCTCCTCGGTCTCCTGGATCCGGCGTCCCCCGAGTCGCTCGCGGACCGGCTGACCGACGGCTCCGGGGAGGAGATCGCCGCATTGCGGGCCGGGCTCGCTCCGGTACGGGAGTCGCTCGTCGAGGCTGTGCGGACCGACGAGCTCGACCGCGCCCAAGCTCTGCTCGAAGACCTCCGGGAGAGGAGCCGGGAGATCGGCCGGATCGATGCGGACGCCGCGCGTCTGGCCGAATCCGCTCCCGATCAGTGCAAGATCATCGCTCGGATCGTTCAGTGGCGCGAACGATTCCGCGACTCCATGGGTCCCATCCTCCCCGATCTCGAGTCGCTCTACCGTGGCGCGATCGCCCGGCGCTCGGCCTGGGCCCGCGCCGAGCCCGCGCCCACTGAGGCCGCCCCGGCGGAGACTCCGAGCTCCGGGAAGAAGGATACCGGACCCATCGCCCCGGACGACGCGATCCCCGGTCTCCTCGGCCAGAGCGTGACCCAGGTCATCCGCCGCGCCGACGTGGCCCGCCGCAAGGTCGAGGCGTCCCCCGTCCTGGCCGAGGACGCGGAGCTCGAGGACGGGGAAGCCGCCTCGGTCGAGAGCCGGGACCCTAACGAGCTTCTCAAGAAGGGGAACGAGTACTTCAAGGACAAGAAGTACGACAAGGCCGTCCGACTCTACCAGCTCGCCTTGTCGATCCAGCCCGACCTCGCCACCGCCCACTTCAACCTGTTCCAGGTCCGGATGCAGGAGGACCGGCTGCGCGAGGCCTTCGAGTCGTACGGGCGGGCCGTCGAGTTCAACCCGGCGCTCGGGATGATCCCCGAGGAGTACGAGCCCCTGGAGATCCTCGGGACGGGGAAGAAGGGCGTCGTCTTCCGGGCCGCCGTCCGGGCGGACGGCCGGACCTGCGCGCTGCGGGTGCTGCGAAGCTCCCTCACGGCCAACGCGACCCAGCTCCAGAAGTACCAGAAAGAGGTCGAGCGGATCCGCGAGATCGAGGGCGAGGTGATGGCCCGCCCGCTCAAGGTCGTCACCTTCAAGAACCGCGCGGTCGTCGAGAACGAGCTCGTGGAGGGGAAGAGCCTCCGCCAGACGCTCGACGAGAGCGGCGTCATTCCTTTCGAACGGGCCCTCTGGTACGCCCGGCAGATCGCGACGGGGATGGGAGAAGCCCACCGCCAGGGGGTCCTCCACCGGGACCTCAAGCCCTCGAACATCTACGAAGAGCCCGGCCAGCGGATCCGGATCACCGACTGGGGGCTGATCTCGCTCATGGGCACCGGGCGCGAGGCGATCACGCTGGACGCGTTCTCCAAGCACTACATGCCGCCCGAGCAGAAGATGTGGGGGAAGGCGGACGAAAGCGCCGACATTTACGCCACGAGCCTCGTCCTCTACGAAATGCTGATCGGCGAACGCCTCACGCCGGGTCTGCCCATGCCCAGCGAGGTGGACGACTCGATCCCTGCTCGCGTGGACGAGATCATCCGCCGAGGCGCGCACAAGGAACCGCAGTCCCGATACCGCTCCTTCGACGAGTTCCTGGAGGCGGTGAACGGCGTCCGCGCGGAGTCCTTCGTCCACTCCCCTCCCGTGATCGAGCTCCCCGAGGCGCCCGCGGACGAGAAGGACGAGGCGCCGCTGAAGAAGAGGAAGGCGCCGCCCGGGATGATCCTCGTCGCGGCCGGCGAGTTCCACATGGGTTCGCCCGACAAGCCCGACCAGCAGCCCGCCCGCGCCGTCCATCTGGACGCCTTCCTGATCGACATCCACCCGGTCACGAACGGCGAATACAAGGCCTTCGTGGAGGACACCGGCCACCGGGCCCCGTACGTCAACGCCCCCTGGGCCACGCCGTACAACTGGAAGGCGGGGAAATACCCGCGCGATCTCAAGGATCACCCCGTCGTCCTGGTGAGCTGGTACGACGCCCAGGCGTACGCCGAATGGGCGGGCAAGCGCCTCCCGACCGAGGCGGAGTGGGAGAAAGCCTCCCGGGGCACCGACGGGCGGCGCTTTCCCTGGGGAAACGCCCCTGACAAGACCCGCGCCAACTACAACCGGAACGTGGCACGGACTTCGCGAGCGGGGCAGTTCGAGAAGGGGAAGAGCCCGTGCGGGTGCCACGACATGGCGGGGAACGTCTGGGAGTGGTGCGCCGACTGGTACGCGGCCGCCGCCTACGCCTCCGCGCCGAGGAAGAACCCTCGGGGACCCGCTTCCGGGAAGGAGCGGGTGCTGCGCGGCGGCGCCTGGGACTCGACCGAGGACGCCATCACCTGCTCCTTCCGGTACAGGAGCTCTCCGCACGTCCAGAACCCGTTCACCGGGTTCCGCTGCGCGAAGGACCCGGGGTAAGGGCTAGATGTGTTGAAGGGCGTCTTCGTTTACAGATGAGTCAAGTTTCGCTTGAACTTGAACTTGAACTTGAACTTGAACTGGCTTTTTTTCGACCAAGTTCAAGTTCAAGTTCAAGTTCAAGTCGAAGAACAACAACGCGGCCGCCTCGTCCGGCTGGGGCGGAGCCTCGGCTACCGTAGCAGCTTCGTGAACTCCCTTGCGGCGACGAGGGATTTCTCGAACCACTCGGTCAGCCGCTCCGGTTCGATCTCTCCCAGGCGGGGGGCCTGCGAGACCAGGACCGACCAGGCGGGATCCTCGCGGACATCCCGGTCCTTGAGCGTGGCGTCCAGGCCGACTGACCGCGAGTTGGCGTAGAAGTCGGCCACGCGGACGAGAGCGACCAGCACCGGGTTCCTCGCCTGCGCCGGTTCGTGGTGATACTCGACGACGTCCACGAGGTTTTCAGGGAGGTTCCACTTCCGGGCCAGGTGGACGCCGACCTCGCAGTGGTCCGCGCCGAAGACCTCCCGTTCCGCCGCGACGAGTGGCTTTTTCTCCTTGGCGACGAGTTCGATCGCCCGCTTGAACTCCTTGTCGTAGCGCCCGAGGATTGTCCGCCCGATATCGTGGACGAGGCCCCCCGCGAGCTCCTCGCCGTCGAGGTTCACGTTGATTCTCTGGGCGAGGCCACGCGCGACCTCGGCGACCGCCGCGGCGTGCGCCCAGTACTTCTCGAAGCGGAACGCGGGCGTCCCCCCCTTGATCGGCAGGATCTTCAGGAGCGAGGCCCCGATCGTGAGCGCGTTGATCTTCCGCACGCCCAGAATCGTCAGGGCCTGGTCGAGGTGCGTGATCTTGTTCCCGCTCGTTCGCACGATCGCGAGGTTCGCGAGCCCGACGACCCGGCTGGCGAGTTCCGGGTCTCCTTCGATCTTCCTCGCGATGTGGGGCATCGGGGCGTCCTCGAGGATGAGCTTCATCACCTCGAAGACGACGTGCGGAAGCGACGGGAGCTTACCGGCCGTCCTCTCGATACCCGCGAAGATGCGGTCCAGGATCGCCGAACGGGTTTCTTCCATCGTTCCCTCCGGAGCCCCCCAACCCAATCTTAGGCCCTCTTCTGCCGAGCCGCAAGTCGGGGCGACCGGGAATTGTCCCTTTTCGCGGAATCGCGGATACTGACCGTCGCCGGAGGACCGCATGCGAACGCGAGACGACGAATCGGTGGTCCGGACCGCTCTGGAGCGGGGCCTGGTCACCTCCCAGGAGATCGAGTCGTGCCGCCGGTCCCAGGCCGAGCTCCGCGCTCGCGGCCAGGAGGCGTTCCTGTCTCAGATCCTCCTCCGGAAAGGCCTCCTCGATTCGGCAACGCTCCAGGGGATCTTGCGCGAGAGCAAGGAGGAACCCCCCCGCCCGTTTCGCGAGCCCCGGTACCGGATCGAGGCGACGCTGGGCGAGGGGGCGATGGCCGTCGTCCACCGGGCCTACGACCGGGAGCTCAACCGGCACGTCGCGCTCAAGATCCTGAAAAGGACCGGCCGCCTCCACAAGAACGCCGACAAGCGCTTCCAGCGTGAAGCCATGGCGGTCGCAAAGCTCTCGCATCCGAACGTCGTCACGGTCTACGACGTGCGGGAGGAGGACGGGGAACTTTCGCTCGTCATGGAGCTCGTCCAGGGCGAATCGCTCGACCGTGTCTTCGCGAGAGGGCGTCCGAGGGCGAACGAGCTCGCCCGCCTCATCGAGAAGGTGGCCCGGGGGGTGGACCACGCGCACGCGGCGGGGATCGTCCACCGCGACCTCAAGCCTTCGAACATCCTGGTCGCGGAGTCGGGAGAGCCCAAGGTGGTCGACTTCGGGCTCGCGCACCTTTCCGACAGCGACTCCACGGCCCTCACGCAGAGCGGCGCGCGGCTGGGAACCCCCCTCTACATGGCTCCCGAACAGGTGGACGGCCGTGCGGAGGGGATCTCCCCCCGGACGGACGTCTACGCGCTGGGCGCGATCCTCTACGAGGGGCTGGCGGGCAGGCCGCCCCACCAGGGCGATTCGGCGACCGAGGTCTACGGGAAGATCGCGCGAGAGGACCCGGTGCCGCCGAGCCGCCTCCGACGAGGGGTGCCCCGCGACCTGGAGACCGTCGTCCTTTTGGCCCTCGAGAAGGAGCCTCGCCGCCGCTACCGTGGCGCCGGGGAACTCGCCGACGAGCTCGTTCGTTTCCTCGCCGGAGAACCCGTCCGCGCCCGTCCCCGAGGCTCCCTCGACCGGCTCCGGCGCTTGCTCGCCCGCCGCAGGGGACCCATTTTCGCGGCGTTCGTGGCGCTCCTGGCCGCGGGTGTAGCCTTCGCCCTCGCGCGGGCGGGGGAACGGCGCTCCCCCGAGGCGGCGACTCCCCAGGCCGAAGAACGGGTCTCGGGGAGCGAGGCGCGGCTTGCGCTCCTCGAACGGATGCGGCCGGTCGAGGGAGCGATCCAGGAGGCCCGGCCTTTCCTCTACGTGAAGTCGGCGGACATCCGAGCGCGGATCCAGAGGGTCGAGCTCGCCCTGGCAGATCTCTCCGAGCTCTCCAGCCGGCCGGAGCACGCCGCGAGTGCCGAGCTCTGGGCGCTCCTGGGCATGGGCTGGTATTTCGCCGGCGACTCGCGTGCCGCCTGGACGGCGCTGGAGAAGGCACGGGAGCTCGGACCTTCCGACGGGCGCGTGGAGTGGTGCCTCGGCCGCATCTCTTTGGAGCGGTCCATGGTGTCGCTCCTCTCGACGGCGGCGGACCGCCGGCGCGGCCACCGGCGCGACCAGGCGGAGCGATGGGCGCGGGAGGCTCTCGAACACATCGAGCGGGCCGGTGACGGGTGGAGCGGAGCAAGCGATCTCGACTTTCTGGTCGCGCGCGCGTACCACGCCCTCGCCCAGGCGAACGAGTCGGAATGCCTCTCGATCGCGACCCGGGCGCTCGAGCGCTTCGACGGCGAGCCCGGCTCCGAGGAGTTCTGGAACCTGCGGGGTTGGATCGAAGGGGCGGCCGACCGGGCCCGCCAGGTCGAGCTCTACGATCGGGCGATCGAGATCCGGCCTCACTACGCATGGGGTTTCTTCATGCGCGGCGCGGCCCGCCAGAGCCAGCGCGACCTCCAGGGAGCCATTGCCGACTTCGACCGGGCCATCGAGGAGAACCCACGGCTCGGTCCGGCGCTCAGCAACCGGGGTCTCTGCCGGCTTTCGGTCTGCGACTTCGGCGGGGCGCTTGCCGACCTCGACCTCGCCGTTGCCGGAGATCCCTCGTTCGCCGAAGCCCTCGTCAACCGGGGTCTGGCGCGGGGCCGCGCGGGGGACGTCGAGGGAGCCGCCGCGGACTTCGATCGGGCACTCGAGATCGATCCCGCTCTCGCGGAAGCGCACAACAACCGGGGACTCCTCCTGCTGCGCCAGGACCGTCGCGAGGAGGCGCTCGCCGACTACGACGCTGCGATCGGGCTCGATCCAGACTACGCCGAGCCCTACGCGAACCGGGCCTCGTTGTTCGTCGGGTCGGACCGGCGGGAAGAGGCGCTCGCCCGTTGCGACGCGGCGATCGCCGCGGATCCAGACCGCGCCCCGCTCTACATGGAGCGCGGCATGCTCCGCCGGAGCGCGGGCGATGCGACCGGAGCCCTTGCCGACCTCGACGCCGCGCTTGCCCGGGACCCCGAGCTTGCCCCGGCGTACGCGGAGCGCGGCACGATCCGCTACGCCCTCGGAGACCGGGAGGGAGCGCTCGCCGACTACAACCAGGCGATCGAGCTCGCCCCCCGGCACCCGGGTGCCTGGACGAACCGAGGCATCCTGAAGATGGAGAACGGGGACCTCGACGGGGCTTTTTCGGACTACGAGCGGGCTCTCGCGCTCGACCCGGCGCAGGCGGCCGCCTACACGAACCGCGGCTCGGTAGAGATGCTCCGCGGCGAGCTCGAGCTCGCGCTCGCCGACTTCGGCCGCGCGATCCAACTCGAACCGGGCGCGCCCGAACCGTACGCCTCGCGGGCGCTCGTCCATCGGGCCCGCGGGGACTGGGCGGCCGCGGCGCAGGACCTCGAGACGGCGCTTGAGGTCGCCCCGCCCGACTGGCCCCACCGCGAGTCCGCGCGGCAGGTCCTCGAGGAGGCGCGGCGGATGATGAGGGGAGGATGAAAAACGAACGGGCCGGCGGAGATCGACCCGTCGGCCCGCGCCGTCTTGCCGCGAAAGCTGCTAGAACTCTTCCTCCTCCTCCTCGAGCTGCCTCTCCATCTCCTTCAGCCGCTCGCGGACGCGGTCGAGCTCCCGTTCGACCCGGCGGGCTTCCTCCCGGGTGAGCTCCAGCGCCTTCTCCGCGGGAAGAGGCTCGACAACTTTGAGCTCGGCGCGAAGAGGTTCGATCACCTTGGGCGCGCCGGGAACGACCTCGACGACCTTGTTGAGGAGCACGCGCGGGCGCAGGACATCCCCTTCCTTGCCATCCTCCTCGTCCAGATGGAACTCGAGGGTACGTTCGCCGTCTTCGTCCAGGCGGCGCAGGAAGAGCCGAGGCTTGTCCTCGTCGGCCGGGATGAGCACGTCCGGTCCCTCGCCGTCCTCGAACCTCCATTCGAAGAGGAAATCGCGCTCCTCGCGATCGCCGTCCTTGTCCTTGTCCTTGTCCCTGTTCTTGCGCTCGCGGTCGCGGCGTTCGCGATCGGCGTCTTCCCGGTCCTTGTGCTCGCGGTCGCCGTCTTCCCTGTCCTTGCGCCCGTGAGTTCCTCGTTCGCGATCCTTGTGCTCCCGATCGCCGTCCTTGTCGTCCTTGTCCTCCCGGGCGCCTCGTTCGCGATCCTTGTGCTCGCGGTCGCCGTCCTTGTCCTTGTCTTTGTCCCGCTCCGCGTGCTCCCGATCGCCGTCCTCGCGGTCCTTGCGATCTCGATCAGCGCGTTCGCGGTCTCCGTCGACTCGCCGGATCGTTCCCTCGTAGGTCTTGCCGTCGATCACGATCTTGACCTTTGCCTCCTTGCCCTCGGCGTTCCACTCCAGGACCCGGAGGCCGGGGATCACGGGGTGAACTTTGAAGAAGGTGTCCCCGTCGGGCAGCTTGAACTCGAAGCGATGTTCGCGGAGCCGGCGGGCGGCTTCCCGAAGGCGTTCCACGTCCGGCTTCCCGTCCTCATCGTCCCCCGCCCTCCAGAGCTTCAGGATCCGATCGCGGTCCTCCCCCTCTGGGAGCGCCCGGAGCCAGAGCCGCACCGGCGGTTCGACTTTCTTTTCGAACTTCTCGTCGCGGTCCTTCTCCTCGCCGGGCCGATCCGCGAGCACCCGATCGATCTTCTTCTCCAGCCGCTGGAAGAGCTTCTCCAGCTTCTCGATCCTCTGTTCCAGGTCCCGGTCGTCGTCCTCGTCGGCCCCGGCGGGAAGCGCCAGGAAGCCGGAGGCGAGGGCGGCAAGGGTCCAGACGACAGCCTTCCTCATGATTGCACTCCTCTCTCCACGGAACAGTTGCAGTTCGTCTTCATCTCCACTCGTTCGACACGTACTCGACGGCGAGCTCGGGCTCGTCCTCGGCGAATCGTAGAGTCTCCAGGGTACGGCGCCGGTCGCCCTCCACGCGGGTTTCGGTCCTGTGCTCGCGCCAGCCCCGGTCGCGCGCGAGCGCCTGGATGGCGAGCCGCACGCCCGGTCCCCGGTCCCGATCGACTTCCCGGCCCCAGATCACGACCTTCACGAAGTCGAGGTTTTCTTCCTCTCCCTCGGAAAAGTCCCCGTGCCCCCACATCCGCGGGCCGGACGGGCCGTCGTGCGGCTCCAGGCCGCCTCCGAACGACACGACGAGCTCCGCGACCTCATCCTTTCCGATGATCTTCTTCTCATGGAGGCGGCGGACGATTTGAAACGCCCGCTCTCCCTCCCCCGTCTCGACCAGGCATCGGGCGAGGAGGAAGCGGGCCCCGTCCGAGACCGGGCTCTCCCCCGGCAGATCCGACAGACGCAAGAAAACCCGCTTGGCTGGCTCGAACTGACCCGCGTAGTAATAGCGAGCGCCGGTGACGAAAAGCACGTCCTCCTCCGGGGCGCCGGGCTCCGGGGCAGGGAGCTCCATCTGGAAGACAGGCGCCGCGAGGAGCTCGTCCCGGAGCTCCCTTCCCTTGCCGGCGAGCCGGCCCGCCCGGATCCGTTCGCGAAGCTCGACCAGGCGCTTGTCCCCTTCCTCGCCATGTCCCTCCCGGGACCAGCGGCGGAGATCCTCGACCATGCGGGCCGACTCGTCGAGGTAGTTCACGAGCTCGGGCGACTCCCGGAGCTCCCGGACCTCTTCGGCCCGGGCGCGGGCGCGGCGGATCCCCTCGTCGATTCCGGCCACCTCGATGTGTCGCGCGAGCACCGGACGCGATTCCTGGGGCCGCGCGGACAGGATTTCGACCGTCTTGAAGAAGTCGCCACAGCGGTCGAGCGCGACCATGATCGGTTCGACCTCATTCCTGGGCTCCGGCATGAGCCCAGGGGCGTCCGGCGACTGGAGGTGGACGGTCTCGCGGGCGGGACCCTCTTGCCGCCCGATCGCGGGTGCGAGCTGGGGCGATGGCGTTTCGGGGACTGGCCGGAGGAGGGAAATGACGGTCGCTGCGTTCAGTGTGGCGAGAAGGACCAGGACCGCGGCGCGAAAGAGGATCTCGCCCCTGGAGAGACCCCCCGAACGGGGCGCCGCGGGGCGCGCCGGAGCGCCGGCGCCCTCGGAGAGCGCGCGTTCGACCACGCGGGCGGCGAGCCCGCCGGGAGCGTCGGGACGGGGCAGGGCGTCGAGGCACGCCTCGGCGCGCCGCCCGCGATCGAGCGCCGCCCGGCAGGATGCGCAATCCCCGGCATGCGCGGCCATGCGTTCTTCGTGTCCAGCCTCGAGGCGGCCATCCAGGAACTCCGACAGGTTCCTCTCGAACTCGCGACAGCGCATGGCGTCTCTATCCACCGAGCAGGTAAGGATCGATCCTCTTCTGGAATCGCCGGCGGGCCCGCGAGAGACGCGAGCTCACCGTCTTCACGGGGCAGCCCTCCACGCGCGCGACCTCCTCGTAGGAAAGGCCCTCCACCGCGCAAAGGACGAAGACGTTCCGGAAGCGGAGCGGAAGATCGAGGATCGCGTCCTCGATCTTCCCGGCAAGTTCACGGGTCGCGAGCTCCTCGGGAGGCGAGAGCGCGCCCCCGGGAATGGAGTCGGGCAGGGGAGCGCCGGCCGCCGGGCGGGAGAGCGAGAACGCGCGGCGCCGTTTCTCCCGCCGGAGGAAATCGAGGGCGAGATTCCTCGCGATCCGGAAGAGCCACGCCCGGAACTCGTTCCTCTCCATGTATTCGTCCCGGCTCCGATACACACGAAGAAAGGTCTCCTGACACAGGTCCTCCGCCCACGAACGGTCCCCCACCATCCGCGCGAAGTAGGCGTAGAGGGGATCCTTGTGGGCGCGGACGATATCCTCGAACGCCCCGAGGTCGCCCCGGCGGAGCGCCGCCATGCGGTCCTCGTCCGTAGGAGCCCCTCGCGGGTTGCTTTCCGGATTCATCCGTCCTGGTTCTCGTTTCATCCCTCTCTACGTGCGAGAGGGAAAAAAACTCCCGAAAACGGAGCATCCTCTCATGGGAAAGGGATCAGCGCGAGGCCCCGGTCCGGGGCTACGTCAAGGTCGTGGCGATCCGGTCCCGCAGCGGCTTCGTTCAACACGGTCACGGTCGACGCTCACGGTCCTCGGCCACGGGTCGTGATCGTGTTCCGTGGGCGTGACCGCGAGCGTGTTTCGTGACCGTGACCGTGGGGTAGAAAATCGAGAAACCCCAGCCTACATAAGAGGGCGCGATTCTGCACAACGCCTCGGCCGGGTACCCGTCGCGCGAAGCGCGACGGGTGCGCCGCCGCTGGCTGCGTTGCGGCCCCTCAATGTAGCTGCGCTACGGTTTTCGGGGCCGCGCCTTGCC
>JACQVV010000457.1 GCA_016209595.1 Planctomycetota bacterium | reverse complement strand
GTTCTACACGCAGGGGATGGCCGAGGAGACCTCGGGCCTGAGCTCTGGGATCCTCTCCGACGCGAGCTACCTCGATCAGGCGGGAATCGTCTTCTCGGAGAGCGAGCGGATGCTCGAGTCGGCGATGGACGATCTCCAGGTGCAGGGCGGCCTCCTCTTCTTCTACGTCTCGACCTCGGACCTGACGAGCCACATGTTCTGGCGCGTCCGCGATCCCGGCCACCCCGCCCCCCCGCCGGAGCTCCCGCCGGGCTCCGATCCCATCCGGGATCTCTACGTCCGGCTCGACGGCATGCTCGGCCGGGTGAGGGAGCGCATCGGGGACGACGCGACCCTCCTCGTTCTCTCCGATCATGGCTTCGCCCCCTACCGGCGGTCTTTCGACGTCAACGCGTGGCTCGCGAGCGAGGGGTATCTCGTCCTCTCGCCCCATGCGCCCGCGGAGGGTTCGGCCGGCGCCGGGGACATCGACTGGGAGAAGACCCGCGCGTATGGCGTCGGATTCAACGCACTGTACCTGAATCTACGCGAGCGGGAGGGCCGGGGGATCGTCGAGGAGGCGGACGCCCCCGAGCTCGCCGGGGAGATTCGCGGCCGCCTGCTCGCCCTCGTCGATCCGGCGACCGGAAGGCGCGTCTTCCGTCGCGTCGATCTCGCGAGCGAGGTCTACCGGGGAGACCGGGCGCATGAAGCCCCCGACCTCGTTCTCGGATACGAACGGGGCTACCGCACGTCCGCGGGATCCGCGCTCCTCTCGGTCGGAAAGACGATCCTCTTCGACAACGCCGAACGCTGGAGCGGGGATCATCTCATGGCGGCGGAGCTCGTGCCGGGGGTCCTCCTCTCGAACCGGCGGCTCCGCGCGGGAGGAACGCCCTCTCTCGCCGACCTCGCGCCGACCGTGCTGGCGGAATTCGGGCTCACGGGCGAGAATCTGGAAGGGACCGATCTCCTGGAGCGATAGAGCGTGTTTGGCGGAAAGAAGATACGGATCGATGCGGCAACCTGGAAAACCCTGGAGCGCGTCTCCCGCGCCGCCGGCTACGCCTCGGTCGAGGAGTGCGTCCGCCACATCCTGGAACGGGAGACCGAACGGATCCTGGGAGCCGCGGGGAGCGGCGCGGCCACCGGCGGCTCGGCCGCGAGCGAAGCCGAGGACGCCGCGGCCGTGAAGAAACGCCTGGAGGGCCTGGGCTACCTTGGGTGATTCCAGGCTTCAGGTTTCAGGCTTCAGCCTTCAGGAGAGGCAAGAAGAGGCTCCATCGAAGGCTGGATCTTTCTGAAGCCTGAAGGCTGAAGGCTGACAACTGAAATGGCCGACTCGGTCTCCCTGCACCTGGGCCTCGCGCTCTCGGCTCTGGCCGCGGCGGCGCTCGCCGTGGCAATCTACCGCCTCGTCTCGAACCAGGAGCGCCTTCGACGGGCCCGGGAACGGATGCTGGGCGACCTCCTGGGAGTCCTCGTCTTCCGGCACGACCTCGGCGCGATCGGACGGTCGCTTGCCCGGTTCGCCCTGTCGGTGCTGCGTTACCTCGGACGCTCCGCCGCGCCGGTCGCGCTCGCCCTGCCGTACCTTGCCGCCCTCTTTTTCCTTCTCGATCTCCGCTACGGCCACCGCCCCCTACGCCCGGGAGAGGAGACGCTCGTCACGGTCGTCTACCCCGGCGACAGGCCGCAGGGGAAGCCGACCCTGGAGCACGGCTCGGGGCTCATCCAGATGACGCCGCCCGTCTGGGTCTCCGATCGGAATGCCTATTCCTGGCGGATCCGGGTCGAATCGGCCGGCGCGCGCACGCGCGCCGCCGGCCCTGGAGCACGAATGCGCGACCCCGGGCCTGGCGAGTGCCGGATCCGGATCGCGGACGACGACCCCTTCCGGCCCCCCGAGGTCGATTATCCGGAGCGCGAGATCGCCCTGGGACGCCTCCGCTGGCCCTGGTGGGGCTTCTGGGTGGTCGAGACGCTCGTCCTGGGGTGGGGGATCGCGGCGACGTTCGGCGTGAGATTCTAGCCGTGGTCTGGTGGCACGCCCTTCTGCTCGGGGTCGTCCAGGGCCTCACGGAGTTCCTCCCGGTTTCGAGTACGGGGCACCTCGTCCTGGGAAAGTCGCTCCTCGGAGCCCGGAGCATCGAGGGGGCGTCGTTCGAGGTCTCGGTCCACATGGGGACGCTCGGTTCGGTCCTCCTCTACTACAGGCGCGACCTTGCCGCGATGGCGCGGGAGACGTTCTCGCGGCTGTTCTCGCCGGGCGGGTGGGCCGCGGGCGCACGCGAGGAGGGACCGTTCCGGCTCCTCGTCCTCGTCCTGCTCGCCACCGTCCCCGCGGGAGCGGTGGGCTTGATCTGGAAGGACGAGGTGGAATCGATGCTCGACTCCCCGAGGGTCGCGCTCTACGGCCTCCTGGCGACGGGACTCTGGCTTCTGGCCACGCGCCTCGCGCCGCGCGAGGGACGCGCTCCAGGCCTCGCCTCCGCGCTCGCGATCGGACTCGCCCAGGCGGTCGCGATCCTCCCCGGCATCAGCCGCTCCGGGAGTACCGTGGGCGCCGGGCTCTTCTGCCGCCTCGACCCGCAAGATGCCGCGCGCTTCTCGTTCCTCATGTCGATCCCGGTGATCCTCGGGGCCGCGGTCTTGAAAGCGCCCGACCTTGTGGCCCGTCCACCGGCCGGTGCCGACGCGGCCGCTCTCGTCCTGGGAACCGTCGCGGCCTTCGCCTTTGGTCTCCTTGCGATCCGGGTCCTCCTGGTGCTTCTCGCCCGCGGGCGGCTCGCCTGCTTCGGCGTCTATTGCCTCTTGGCAGGTGGACTCGGGCTTCTCTTCCTTTAACATGTCGCCATGAGAATCGGCATCGTTGGACTCCCCCGCTCCGGAAAGACGACGCTCCTTGGCGCGCTCACGGGTTTTTCGGCCGCCGATGCGGGGTACGCCCGCGAGGCGAACAGGGCCACCGTGCCCGTGCCCGAGCCCCGGCTCGATCGTCTCTTCGAGATCTTCAAGCCGGCGAAGAAAACGCCGGCCACGATCGAGTTTCTCGACCTCCCCGGCATCGAACGGACGCGGCCCGGCACCAAGTCGGACGCCGCACAGGTCCTGGCCGCGGTCCGCCAGGTGGACTGCCTGCTCCTCGTGGTCCGCGCCTTCGACCGCGCGGACGCCCCCCACCCGGCCGGCTCCGTCGATCCGGAGCGCGACCTCGCCGAGCTCCGGACCGAGCTCACGGTAGCGGACCTGGAGGTCCTTCAGGGACGACTGGAGAAGATCGCGACCCGCCTCAAGAAACCGGTTGCGGCCGAGCGGGAGGAGCTCGAGGCCGAGAAGCCGGTTCTGGAGGAGATCGTCCGCCGCCTCGAGTCGGGGACGCCCCTCGCGGATCTCGCCGTGGCGGAGACGGTGGAGAAGAGGATCAAGAGCTACGGACTCCTCCGGAGAAAGCCCGAGGTCGTGGTCGTCAACCTCCAGGACTCCGAGATCCCGAGCGCCGGCCGTCACGAGGCCGCGGGCGGCGCGGACGAGACGCCCCGGATCGCGCTCTCCGCGGAGGCGGAGCGGGAGATCCTTCGCCTGGAGCCCGCCGACCGGCCGGTCTTCCTCGCCGAGTTCAAACTCGAGCGGCTCTCGATCGATCGCGTGGTCCGGGCGTGCTACACGGCGTGCGGGTACATCAGTTTCTTCACGGGGGGCGGGCCCGACGAGGTCCGCGCCTGGACGCTCCGCCAGGGTGCGACGGCAGTGGACGCGGCGGCGGCGATCCACACCGACCTCGCCGTCGGGTTCATACGGGGCGAGGTCGTGTCGTTCGCCGACCTCGACCGCTGCGGCGACATCAAGGCGGCGAAGGCGCACGGTGTCTGGCGCCTGGAAGGGAAGGAGTATCGCGTCGCGGACGGGGACGTGATCACGATCCGATTCAGCAAGGGATGACGCGGGGCGAGGGCCTCGAGGCCCGCCTGGCGAGCGGCCTCGCCGCGGTCGGGGTAGAGGCGAGCGGGGTCCAGATCGAACGTCTGCTCGCGCACCTCGCCGCCGTGCGGGAGGCCGACGCGCGGGCTGGCCTCGTGGGGACGACCGATCCGGCGGAGCTCGTGAACCGCCATGTCGTCGATTCGGCCGCCTTCCTCGGTCCTCTTCGCGGGGCCGGCGCGCGGAGCGTGGTGGACGTGGGCTCGGGCGCGGGTCTCCCCGGGATCGTTCTTGCGATCCTTTCCCCGGGTATGTCCTTCCTCCTCGTGGAGAGCCGCCGGAAGAAGGCCGAGTTCCTCGCGGCGGCCGCCCGCGCGCTCTCTCTCGCGAACGTGGAGGTGGCCTGCGGGCGGGCCGAGTCACTCGCACGCGACCCGCGGTTCCGGGAGACTCGTGACGCGGGCGTGGTCCGCGCGCTCGCCCGCTTTGCCGTCGCGATCGAGCTCGCGCTTCCTTTCGTACGCCCTGGCGGTACCCTCTTTCTCGCCGCAGGGCCAGACGCCGCCGCCGAGGCCCACGAAGCCGGCGCCGCGACTCTCCTGCTAGGCGGCGCGCCACCCGTCCTCTCTCCCTACCACCTCCCCGGCCGGGAGAAGCCGTTCCACGTCGTCCGGATCGAGAAGGTCAGGTCCACCCCGGACGCCTATCCGCGACGGCCGGGCATCCCGAAGAAGCGCCCCCTCGCATAACCAGTGATCAGTGGTCAGTGATCAGTGGTCAGTAACAGCCAAACAACAGGCTCCAATCTGT
>JACQVV010000455.1 GCA_016209595.1 Planctomycetota bacterium | reverse complement strand
GCCTCGACCATGGACGCCCCCCGCACGATCTGCTTCACCCGCGGGAGCCCGGCCGGGTTCACGCTGAACTCGCGGAGCCCCAGGCCCAGGAGGAGCAGCGTGAAGTTCTCGTCGCCGGACATCTCGCCGCACATCGAAACCTTCACTCCCTCCCGCTCCCCGGCCTCCAGGACTCGCCGGATGAGACGAACGATCGCGGGGTTCGCCGGTTGGTAGAGGTTGGCGACCTTCTCGTTCACCCGGTCCACCGCGAGGCAATACTGGATGAGGTCGTTCGTGCCGATGGAGAAAAAATCGACCTCCTTGGCCAGGAGGTCGGCCGTGAGCGCCGCCGAGGGGACCTCGATCATGATCCCGACCTCCATGTTGCGGTCGTAGGGGACTCCTTCCGCGTCGAGCTCCTCCTTCATCTCGTCGAGAATGCCCTTGGCTTTCAGGAGCTCCGTGCGCGAGCTGATCATGGGGAACATGATCTTCACGTTCGCCCCGTGGGAGGCGCGCAGGATCGCTCGGAGCTGGGTCTTGAAGACGTCCATCTTCTCGAAGCAGAGCCGGATCGACCGGCAGCCGAGGAAGGGGTTCTTCTCGGTGGAAAGCTCGTTTTCGTCGAAGAACTTGTCGGCCCCGAAGTCGAGCGTGCGAATGACGAGCGGCCGGCCCTCCAGCCGCCGCGACGCCTCCGAGTAGACACGCAGATGGTCCTCCTCAGTGGGGGCCACGTACTGGAGATAGATGAACTCGGTCCGGTACAGCCCCACCCCGTCGGCCCCGTTGGCGAGCGCGACCTCGATGTCGCTGGGGAGCTCGATGTTGACGAGGAGAGTGACCTCGTGCCCGTCGAGCGTCTCCGCGGGGAGGCTCCGGGTGGCCGAGCCGAGCTCCATCACGTAGCTCTTGAACTCCGCCTCCTTCTTGCTGTACCGCTCGAGGGTCGCGGGATCGGGGTTGATGATGATGCGGCCGGCGGTCCCGTCGATGACGACCGTGTCCCCGCCGGACACGTCGGCGGTGATGTCTTCCAGGCCGACCACGCCGGGGATGCCCATGGTTCGCGCGACGATCGCGGTGTGGCTCGTCTTGCCTCCGGCCTCGGTCGCGAACCCGACGACCTTGGACTTGTCGAGCCCCGCGAGCTGACTCGGAGTGAGGTCCTTCGCGACCACGACGACCTCGCGGGTCAGGTTGGCGAGGCCCTCCCGTTTCGCGCCCAGGAGCTGGCGCAGGATGCGCTTCTCGATGTCGTGGATGTCCACGTCCCGTTCGCGCAGGTACGGGTCCGGAATCGAGCGGATCTGCTTGGCGAGTTTCCGGAAGACGCGGCTCGTCGCGTACTCCGCGCTGTAGAGGTCGCCCCGGACGAGCGAGACAATCTCGTCCAGGATCTTGGCGTCCTCCAGAACCAGCTGGTGGAACTTGAAGAGGAGCGCGATCTCCCGGCCCGCGCCTCCCCGGTCGGGCTGGAGCGCCTGGATCTCGTCGTTCGCCTGGAGGCGGGCCCGCTCGAAACGGGCGATCTCCGATTCCACCTCATCCGGCCGCACGAGTCGCTCGGGGATGCGGAAATCCTCGCTGTCCAGGACGAAAGCCTCCCGGACGACGATCCCGGGCGAAACCGAGATGCCCTGCCGGATCTCCATCGGTCGAGTATCACTCCTCTCCGAAGCGGTCCTGGAAGAGGCGGGCCAGGGTCTCGATCGCCGCGGGCGCGTCGGGCCCCTTGCACCGGAGCCGGAGCACCGTCCCATTCGCGGCGGCGAGCAGCATGAGTTCGAGGGCGCTCTTCGCATCCACCGCCTGGCCCTCCTTGATTACGACCACCTCGCACGCGAAGCGGCTCGCCGCCTCGACGATCCGCGAGATCGGCCGGACGTGCAATCCGCCCGCGTTGGTGATCTCGACGTCCCTCTCCAGCTCGTGCATCACGCCCTCGGCAGTCAAAACTCCTTCCCGCGGATGATGTCCTCGTACGTCTCGCCGGGCTCGTCGGAGGGCTCCGGCGCGTTGGCCACCTCGCTCGCGGAGACCGCCGCCGTTCCGGAGGCCTTGTGCTTCTTCACCTTCTCCTTGAGCTTGGTGAGCTGACGTTCCATCTTGTCGAGGACGAGGTCGATGGCCGCGATCATGTCCTCCTTCTTCTCCTTGCCCACGAGCTTCCGACCGCCGCGCCCCGCCGCGACTTTCACCTCGGCCACGAAACCGTCGTGGTCCCGCGACAGGAAGATGTCGATCCCGTGGATCTGCCCGAAGTACTTCTCGAGCTTCTGCACCTTCTGGTTCGCGTAGTCCTTCATCGACTTCGTGACGTCTTCGCTCCGCGCGGTCACATGGATCTCCAAGTCGACCCTCCTTCCTCCGGGCTCGGTCGCCCGGACGCTAGAACTGCGAGTCAGTTGCCCTGTTCAAGACGGTCCGCGTTCCGATTGTCGAGCTGCGGAATCCGGCGGATCTTCTCGGCGGTCTTCTTCACGTCGTACGGGATGCGGTGGTACTGGATCGCGCGCTCGTCATGGGTCACATAGCAGGCGTTCGGGTTCTTGTCGCGCGGCTGCCCCACCGATCCCACGTTTACGATGTACTTCTTCCCCGGCTCGGTCTCGAAGCGCATGCCGAACTCCGTCGGACGGTGGAATTTGCTCTCCTGCGTGATGATCCCGGGGTCATGCGTGTGGCCCACGAAGCAGACCGAGTCGACGAGGTCGAAGATCTGCTGGATCTTCTCCGGAACCTCTCCGAAGAGGTCCTCCGTGTCCGAGCGCAGGATGTACTCCATCGTGGGATCGCGCGGGCTGCCGTGCACGAACAGGGTGCCGTTGTCGTTGTACGTGAGCGGCATCGAACGGAGAACCTCCCAGCGTGCCTTCTTCCCTCCGAGGTGGAACCATTTCGGCTTGAGCTGGGCGCGGGTCCAATCAATCGCCTCTTTCGCCGCGGGGTGGAACCCGAAGGCGCCGAAGAGCACCGCTTCCTCGTGGTTCCCCATGAGGATCACCTCCAGGCGCCCCTGGTCCATGAGCTTCTGGGCCAGCGCCATGCACTCGGTCGGATCCGGGCCGTACCCGACCACATCGCCCAGGCAGACGATCGGGCCGATCCCCTGCGAATCGATGTGCGCGAGCACCTCCCGGAACGCCTCGATGTTGGCGTGGATGTCGCTGATGATGGCCTTCAGCATGTGGAGCGCCTCTAGTAGATCACTCTTTCCAGGTACAGCCCCTTCGCCGGCGCCGTCGCCCCCGCGCGCCTGCGGTCGAGCCCGGCCAGGAGGTCCGGGATTGAGCCTGCGGGGCGCCGGCCCCTCCCGACCTCCAGGAGCGTTCCGGCGATGTTTCGCGCCATCTTGTAGAGGAACCCGCTCGCGCCGACACGGATCGAGACGCGGGGTCCACACACATCCATGTCGCACAGGAACATCTCGCGCACGGTCGTCTTCCTCGGGGAATCGGCGCCCTGGAAAGCCCGAAAATCATGGCGCCCCACGAACCGCCGCGCCGCCTCGCGCATCGCCGCGAGATCGATCTTCCAACGGATCCAGTGGCATCGGTCGCGGTCGAGAGCTGGCGCGGAAAGTCCCATCCGGACATCGTAGCGATAGACCTTCCCCTTCGCCGAACGACTCGCGTCAAAGTCCGACCCCGCTTCCTCGATCGACAGGATGGAAACCGCGGGTGGCGTCAGCGAATTGACTCCACGAAGGATGTTCTCCGGCCCGAGCCTCGAGCTCGTCCGGAAGCTCGCAACCTGTCCCTCCGCGTGGACGCCGGCGTCTGTCCGGCCCGCCGCATGGAGCTCGACCTCTTCACCGATGACCTGGCGAATCCCTTCCTGGAGAACCCCCTGAACCGTCCTCTTCGCCGGCTGGACCTGCCAGCCGGCGAAGTCCGTCCCGTCATACTCCAGCACCAGCTTCCAGTTGCGCAAGCGCCCGCTCGCTAGAACGGCAACCCGAGTAACGAAGCGTTGCAAACCGGAGCGCGTGTAACGAGACTTTGCACGGCTTTCAGTCTAGGGCCCCGTTGAGCGACTGTCAAGCGTCGCGCAACCAAGGCAGAAGGCAGAAGGCGGAAGTATTTCAGGCATCCCGGTCTCCCTACTTCCGCTTCCTGCCGCGAGGGCGCCCGGACTTCATGCGCTCGAGTAGGTCGTCGACCGAGAGCGCTCCCAGCGCCTCGTGCCGAAGCGCCGCCCAGTCGCCATGCCCTCTCTCCGTCTGCATGGCGAACCGGAGCGCGCCCGACAGACCCAGCGTCTCGATCAGGGCGTCCCACCCCCGGGCTCGGATCTCTGAGTCGGTCAAGTTCGCGCTGTTCACCGCTCGTCGCCCTTCATCAGTTCGGCCAGGGCGTCTATGGGTCCGATGACACGCACGCTGGAGGAGTTCGCAGCGCGCCTGGCTCGCTGGATCATGCGGTCATCCGTGGTCACGAGCAAGGCAGCTCCACCTGCTTCGGCGGCCGCCACGTGCAGCGCGTCAAGCCCCCGCAGTCCTGCACGCTCCAGCTCGCGAGCTCGCACCGCGATGCGCGGGGATAGGGTCACTCGTGGACCCGTGCTGCCGGCGACGAGCGCCTGGACTCGACCTCGTCGGTCGAGGTCCGGGGTCTGGGCGATCTCGTACTCCAGATAGTCCGACGCGAGCCACTCGATTCGACCTGATTCGACGGCGGCGATCAGGCTTGCCACGGCCTCGGCCTCCCGCCGGACGCGGGCGGATGAGAGATCGTCGAATGGGCGGTTGAGCGCGCTCGTGTTGAAGTAGACACGGACCACACGGGGATCATACACCACAACCCAGACCCTGACCCGGCTACTTGGTAGCCGGCACTCGGATGCCTGACACGCGAGCACTGGACACGCGAGCACTGGAACTTGCGGAAGACGGCCGGCCAGAGTTTGCGAAACCGAAAAGAATCTCGCCCGACGCCGAACCGGGGCCGGCCCCGGGACGTTCATCGCACCGACCAAGCCCTACCGCGAGATACCCAGGCCTCCCGGAGAATGGCATCGATGAGAGCACCTCGACCGTTCCTTGCCCTCCTCGCGCTCCTCGCGCTCCCCGGTCTTGCCCAGGATGGGGAGGAGCCGGCGGTCCGCGTTCTCCCGGTCGTAGTCACGGCGCGCCGCGCGGCGGCCGACCCCTTCGAAGAGCCGTCGATCGTGCATCTCCTCGAGCGCGAGGACCTCCAGCGCCAGCTGATCCGCACGCTGCCGGAGGCGCTGTGGGACGTGCCCGGCGTCATGGTGCAGAAGACCTCGAACGGCCAGGGTTCGCCGTACCTCCGCGGCTTCACCGGCTTTCGCACCGTGCTCCTGGTGGACGGCATCCGCCTCAACAACTCGGTGTTTCGCGAGGGCCCCAACCAGTACTGGAACACGGTCGACCCCCTCTCCCTCGACCGGATCGAGGTCGTGAAGGGCCCGACCTCCGCGCTCTACGGCTCGGACGCGATCGGCGGCGTCGTGCAGGCCTTCACCCGCGAGCGCGAGGAGTTCGAGCTCGACCTCGACTGGGATGTCTCGGCCTATGCGCGCGCCGCCGAGGCCGAGCGGAGCGTGATGTCCCGCGTCCAGTTCGAGGGCAACGTCGGCCGCGAGTACGGCTTCCTCGGCGGCTATTCGGGCGGCTACTTCGGCGACGTGCGCCAGGGCTCGGGCAGCGTCCAGGACAAAACTGGCGGCTACTGGCAGCAGGCGGGCGACGGCAAGTTCACGCTCTTTCCCGCCGAGGGCGCGAAGCTCACCGTGGCCCACTACGAGTTCGACCTGAACGACGCCTGGCGCACCCACACGACCGACCAGGGCGAGGCCTTCCACGGCACGACGGTCGGCGACGACCGGATGCGGCGGCTCGACCAGGACCGGCGGCTCACCTATGCGGCGATCGAGCTCGAGCGAGAGAGCCCGCTGTTCGACAAGTTCCGCGCCACGGTCAGCCTCCAGGAACAGCGGGAGGAGGAGAAACGGGAGCGCGCCGACGGCCGCCGGGAACGCCAGGGCTTCAGGGTGCTCTCGCCGGCCGTGTCCCTCCAGTTAGAGAAGGACAGCCCCGCCGGCAAGTTGGCCTACGGGACCGAGTGGTACCACGACGAGGTCAGTAGCTTCAGGATCGACATCGACCCGCGGCGGACCGCCCGCACCCGCGAGGTCCGGCGCATCCAGGGCCCGGTCGGCGACCGCGCGTCCTACGACACCCTCGGCCTGTTCGTCCAGGACGAGATCGAGGTCTTTCGGGACTTCGTGACCGTCACGCTCGGAGCCCGCTACACCCACGTCTGGCTCGACGCCGGCGAGGTCGAGGACCCGGTCACGCGCCGGGAAATCCGGATCAGCGAGGCCTGGCCGAGCGTGGTCGGCAGTTTCCGGACGCTCATCAAGGCCTCGGAGAACTGGCACCTCTTCACCGGGGTCAATCAGGGCTTCCGCGCCCCGAATCTCTCCGATCTCACGCGCTTCGACTCGAATCGCTCGGGCGAGATCGAGACGCCCGCGCCCGGCCTCGACCCGGAGCACTACCTCACGATGGAGGCCGGCTCCAAGCTCCGCTTCTTGCCGTTCGAGGCCCAGGCAGCCTACTACTACACCCGCATCTGGGATATGATCCTGCGTCAACCGACCGGCCGCACCATCGGCCGCGAGCGCGAGGTCACGAAAGCAAACGCCGGCGACGGCTTCGTGCACGGCGTCGAGGGCGAGTTTGTGGCGCACCTTTCGGACCGCGTCCGCTGGAATGCCCACATCAGCTGGCAGGAGAGCGTGGTCGAGCAGTTCCCGACCTCGGCGCCCGTCATCGAGAAGGACAACCTGTCGCGCATGGCGCCGCTCGCCTGGGGCGGGGCGCTCCGCTACACGCACCCCGAGCCGTCCTGGTACGTCGAGATATCGAGCCGCTTCGCGGTGAAGCAGGACCGCCTGAGCCCCGACGACGCGCGCGACACCCAGCGCATCCCGCCCGGCGGGACCCCCGGCTACGCGGTGCTCACGCTGCGTGGCGGCTGGCAGGTGAACGACAACGTTCGCGTCACGGGCGCGGTCGAGAACGTCACCGACGCGAACTACCGCATCCTGGGATCCGGGCAGCAGGAGCCGGGCGTCAATGGTATCCTGGCCACGGAGATTCGCTTCCCGTGAGACCCGCTTTCGCCCTCAGCCTCGTCCTGCACGCCACGGCCCTGGCGGGGGTCGGTTGGTTTTTCGCGAGGGCCAGGGTCGCTCCGGAGGAGCGCCCGCCCTTCGACGCCAGCATCGTCCGCGACGGGCCCGAGCTCGCTCCGGGCGAGCCCCAGCTCCTTCCCAACGAGCTGGAGCCACCCGAGGAACCCTTCCTTCCCGATCTTCCCCAGGGGGAGGCTCCGGCCGAATCACCTCCCACCCGCCCGGTGGTCGCGTTTTCCGACCCGCCCAGCGTGAGGGCCTGGACGAGCAGGATTCCGTGCCGGGAAGAGCCGGAGGCGGCGCCGGTCGCACCGTCCGGGCCCGCGCCGGCCCCGGCACAGGCGCTGCCGGCCACGCGGGCGCCGCCGGCCGCCCGAGCGCCGCGGGCCCCGATCCGGATCGCGGCCGCCCCCGTCCTCTCGGAGAACCGTTCCCCCGCGTACCCCGCGCGGGCCGTGCGGCTCGGCTGGGAGGGGACCGTGCTCCTGGAAGTCGTGGTCACCGTATCGGGCGAGGTCCGCCGCGCCCGCGTCCTCGAGTCCTCGGGCCACCTGGTCCTCGACGAGGCCGCCCTCCAGGCGGTCGTTTCCTGGCGCTTTCGCCCCGCCACGAGCGATGGAGTTCCCTTCGAGAGCAAGGTCGAGATCCCCGTCGTCTTCCGCCTGGAGTAGGCCGGCGGCCTTCCTGGCCGGCGCTTCCCGCCGGGAGGAAGTCCCGGTCGAGCGGGGAGTCGTGCGGTCGCGGTCGATCCCGAGTGTGAGCATCCATCTCGAGGCCTTCTGGCACGACTGCTGCCTCCAAAGCGCCCCCCGCGATCACGACCACGGTCACGCCCAAGGTCACGGTCACGCACACGGTCGCCCGTTCCGCGTTCCCAAGCCCCTTGCGCGCTCGGCCCCGGTCGGCTACTCTCCGGCCCTTCTCTTGCCGTTCCTCCCACAGAAAGGCGAATTCCGATGGCCGATCCATACATCGACCCCCTCGAGACCCAGATCTACGGGCCGTACGCCCGGGAGCAGATGGAGAGCGTCTGCCGGGGCCTCATCGCGGCGTTTGACGGGGTGCTCGACTTTTGCAAGGAGGAGCAGGCGAGGGTCGATCGCCTCGTGGCGGACGTCCTGGCGCGCCAGCCCAGGTCTCCCTCGCCCGGCGGCCTCGATGGGACGATCGACGAGGCGCGCGACATCCTCGTCCGATTCCACAACTACCTCCTCTCGCTCAAGGGTCACCCGGTCGACCCCGCGACGTTTTTCGGCAAGGAGGCCCCGAGCATCATCGCGCGCCGCCGTCCGGTCAAGCTCGAGGGGGCGCTGAAGCACATCATCGACGAACTCGACCCCGATTCGGAGAGGAACAAGACGAGGCGGGCGGCCGGCGGGAAGGGAGAGGCGAGTGCGGGGGCAAAAGGGAGGGCAGGGGCCAGGGAAAACGTGGAGCCCGAGCTCGCGTTCAAGGGCCGGAGCGAGTGGCTCGCGGAGTTCCGGGACGTCTACTCCCGTCTGTCCAAGTACGGGGACGCCGCACGCGAACGCAAGGTCGAGGTCGTGGACTCCCGGCCGGAGGTGGCGGCCGCTCGCGAGACGTGGCTCGCCGTGTACACAGCGAACAAGGCGGTCATCACCGGACTCCTGCGGCACGCCGGCAAACTCATGCTGCTCCCCCTCATCTTCGACGACCTCGCCGAGGTCCATCGCGTGAGCGGCGTTTCGGACGCTCCCCCCTCCGGCGCGGGAGCCCCCCCGAGCACGGTCCCCGCGTAGCGGGTCGCCGCAACGCTTGCAACAACGGTTGTTGGCGGGCATTACCTGGTCCCGCAAGTCTTGTAAGACGCTTGCCAGGCCGTCAAGACGCCCTTGGCGGGCCTCGCAAGCGTTGAGAGGGCCGTCTGGGCGACCTTTTCGGGCCGGGCAAGCATTGTGAAGCCTCGCAAGGCGGCCCGGACGACCTCTCAAGGCTCGGGCGGAGCGGCCAAGTTCGCCGAGGAGGCGCCACCAGGCGTTGCAGGTGAGTCCCGGGGACGGGACCCTTGAAACCCAGGGCGCTCGCGGGTTCAATGGGCGCTCTTCGTCCCGCTGGAGAACTCCATGTCCGCTTCCCGTCCGTGGCCGTTTGTCTTCCTCTCCATCCTTCTTGCGCTCGCCCTGCCGGTCGTTCGCGCGGACGAGCCAGAGCGATCTCCGGCCGAGGAGGCCAAGGAGCTCGCTGCGGCCCTGGGCAAGGACGACTCCGAGGCGGTTCCCAAGGCGAAGGAGCGGCTGCCGAAGCTCGGGACCGAAGGGGCAGCCGCGTTCCTCGCCGCGCTCGCCGGGGCCGAGGAGGACGCGCTCCGGGACGGGTTCGCCTGCCTCGTCCACGTCTTCGGCCTGGAGGACCACGGGATCGACGCGGCGAAGCTCGACCTCTCGCCGGCGTCATCGCGGCTCGAAAGCCACGACGCCGACCTCCAGGGCCTCGCCATCCAGGTCCTGGCCCGGGCGGGAGACGAGCGGTCGGCGAACGCTCTTGCCGGCTACTTCCCCGACGCGGACGAGGGCGTGCGGGCGACGATCCAGACGGCGCTGGGCACGAAGAGGCCGGAGGCGGCGGTCGCGCCTTTTCTGGAAATAGCCACCGCGGCCGCCCGCGAACGCGCGCTGCGCGTGGCGGCGATCGGGGTCCTGGGGAGAGTCGCGAGGAGCTCGGCCGCCGAGGGCCTGATCGCGCTCCTGTCCGACCCGGAGACGAGCATCCGCTCCGAGGCCGCGAATGCGCTCAAGAAGATCTCCGGCCGTTCGGACCTCGCGTTCGACGCGACGGCAGCACCCCAGGAGCGCGAGAAGAAGATCGCCAAGTGGCGGAAGTGGAGGGCCAGGCGCGACCACCTTCTCGCCCTCGCGTCGAGCGACGAGCCGAGAAGGAAGCTCGCCGAAGCCGCGCTCTCCGACTCGGTCGAAGAGGACGCCGCTCGCGAGCTTGCCTGGGCGCTCTCGCGCGGGAACATCGAGAGTGCCGAGGTCCGGCGCGCGGCGGCCCGACTCATCGAGAAGCACGTCGAGAAGCACGCGGCGCTCGTCAAAGAGAACCTGGTCAGGGCCGTCGAAGGCGACAAGGACCGCGAGGTCCGGACCGCGGCGGCGCTCGCCCTCTCCCGGGGACCTTTCGGAGAGGACGAGAAGGCGAAGGGGGCCGTGAAGCTCCTCTACGAGCGGGAAAGCGCCGAGAACGCCCGCGCCGCCCTGGCGGAGGCGCTCTATCGACTGGGCGACCGTTCCGCGTTCCCGACCGCCCGAGCGATGCTCCTCGCCGGAAGCGCGGGGGAGCGTACTCGCGCCACCCTGATGCTGGGCGAGGGGGGGGGCACGAAAGAAGTCGACCTCCTCCTCGACTTCTCCGCCGGGAAGCTCGCCTTCCCGGGGGAGCTCCCGTCCGAAGGACCGTCCGGGACCGATGCGGGCGCGGACCTTGCAAGCGCGGTCCGTTCGCTCGAGCGTTTCTCCCGCCGCGTCGCGAACGTCTCCCGCTCCCTGTCCGGGGCGGAGGAAGGGGAGCGGCGGGCGGCCGTAGTCGCTGTCGGACGGATCGGCAGCCCTTACGCCACGAGGCGACTCGTCGAGCTCTGGTCCTCGACAGAGGCAAAGGAACGCTCCGCCTGGGCGCTCGCCGGTCTCGCGGAACTCGCGGCCCGCCGCCGTCCGGGAATCCTGGTCGAGCTCTGGGCGAGTTTCGACGCGGCGCTCCGCGAGGGGACGGATCCTGCTGTCCGGGCCGACGCGGCCCGCGCGCTCGGACACCTCGGGATCCTCTCGGCCGCCCCGGCCCTCGAGAGCGGCGCGAAGGCGGAGGATGCCCGGATCCGCGCCGCCTGCGTCGAGGCGCTCTCCCGGCTCGGCGACCCGACCCGCCTACCGGTCGTGGAAGGGGCGCTCGAGGATCCCGACGCGGCGGTTCGACTCGCCGCTGCCCGGGGGGTTGCCCGCCAGCCTGAGTCCGCCGACCTCTCCGCCGTGCTGGCTCGCGTCAGGAAGGAAGAGGACGCGGCCGTGCGCCGCGCCCTGGTGGAGGTCCTCGCCCTGTCGGACCACCCCGATGCGGCCGACTTCCTCGCCGAGACGATTCCCGGGGACGATCCCGAGACCGCGGCGGTCGCCGGCCGATACTTCGCCGACTGGTTCGTCGAGGATGAGTTCGACTATGACCCATTCGGCGCGCAGGCCGACCGGCTGGGCGCCGCCAAACGGGCGGCCGGAGCCGTTCGCGACCGGCGACTCGTGTCGTTCCTCCTGGCGCTCGATCCGCCGCTGGCCCCCGCGGCGGAAGCGGCGCTCCCCGTCGATTCGAGGGCCGAGGCGCTGCTCGGGCGGCTCGGCTCCGACGCGGATTTCGGGAAGATCGTGGCACTCGGACGGGAGGCCGTGCGCCCCCTCACCGAGGTGGTCGACACGCGGAGCGGCCCCGCCCTCGAGTGGGTTCTCGCCGCCCTCGCGCGCGTCGTCCGGGACGAGGGTTGGGACGAGGAGACGGCCGGAGCCGCCGTCGCGGGGATCGCCGCGAACCGCGCGCTTGCCGAGGCCGAAGCGCGCATGCGCGACCCCGGACATGAACCCGATCCGTTCGTCGCCGCGCTCGCCTCCGACGTCCTCCTCGCCTCGACCGACCTCGGCGAGTCGGGCCGGATCCTCCTCGCGAGGCTCCTCCCGCACCTCCGGGGAAAGAGGTTCGCCGCCTCCGCCAGGTCCCTCGCGCAGGCGGGCCACCCGATCCCGGCGGAGGTGATCGCGCGACTCTCCACTTCGGGGGACCCGGAGAACGCGCTCATCGCCCTGGACGCGCTCGCGGCGCTGGGCCCCGGTCGCGGCTTCGCCGGCGTCTCGTCGCTCATCGACGCGAGCGACGACGGGGTCAGGAAGCGAGCGGCGGAGATCCTCGCCGGCTGGAAATGGCCGAGCACGGTCGCATGGGTCGAGGGCCGTCTCAAGGCGGACGCAAGTGAGTCCCCCCTCCCCCGGCTGGCGGCGCTCGCGCGGGCTCTTCCGCTCGTCCCCGGCCTCCCCGGACCAGCCCCTTCCTCGAACTGGCTCTCCTGCGCGTCCGCCCTCCGCGAAGGGAAGGCCCTGGCCGCGAGGTGGCCCGAGGCCGCGGTGAAGCGGCGGAGCGCGACGAACAACATGCTCTACGACCTCGCGAGGAGCTCGGCCTCCATCCGCCTCCCGGGTCCGGAGGGGAAGGAGCAGCCGATCGAGGAAGTTCACGGCGAGAACGTCCAGGCCGAGACGCTCGGCCGCTGGCTCGAGCACCGCCGCGCCATGGCTCTGGCCCTGGCGGATCTCGCGAGCGACGACCCGCGCGCGCGGGCAAAGGGCGCGGGCACCCTCCGCGCCGAGCTCGCCCCGGTTCCGCCCCCGCCGGAGGCCCTGGCTCTCGCGGTCTCGGAGCTCCTGCGCCTGGAGCGGCCGGGGCAGGGCGAGTACCGGGCGGCGATCATCGAGATCCTCGCCACGAGGCGCGACCTCGCCGACCGGGCGTTCTTTCTCTCGCTCGCCGCGAGCGACCCCGAGCCGTCCGTCCGGATCGCCGCGGCGAGGGCGTACAAGTCACTCCTCGCGCGCCGCGACTGGAAGACCCTCTCGGGGCTCGCCGAAGCCGGGCGGAAGCTCGACCGCGCCGGCCCCCTCGCCGGCGGCCCGCTCTGGGCGGCGCTCGCAGGCACCGTCGAGAGGGAGCGCGACTCCTGGCTCGCGGAGCTCCGGACGCTCGCCGCGAGCGATCTCGCCGAGGTCCGCTTCCACGGGGTGCAGGGGATCCGCTGGCTCTCTCTCCCCGAGGACGGCGAGTGGGATGTCCTCCATCCCTTCCTCGCAGGCGCGGGCGGGCAGGGGATGATCGAGATCGCCGATCCCTTGACGGATGCGGTCCTCTCGTCGCTCGACAAGCGCCGCGAATCGCGGAGGAGTCCGGCGAAGCTCTCCCGGAGCGCCCTCCTCGCGCTCCCCGCGCCGGCGGGAGCGGGGGCGCTCCATGACATCGCGCGGGGGATCCGAGCGGCGGCGGCCGCGACGGATTCCGCCCGTCCGGCCGCCGAGAAGGACTCCCTCGCCCGGTTGAGAACCTTCTCGCCGGAGCTCGTCGCCTTCCGCGGGACACAGCATCCGACCGCCGTCCGGAAGAAGGCCTACGACGTTGCGGCGACGTTCGCCTCGCGGCTCGGCTCGGGGGACGATTTTCTCCTCCTCGTCCCGAACGCTCTCTCGGCCGAAGGGAACGAGCCCGGGAAGTCCTGGCTCGACGCGGCCGTGCTCGATCTAGAGGACCCGGGCGCCCGAGTACGTTCCGCCGCCCACATCTTCCTGCGAACCGTCGCCGAGCGCGGGCAGCTCTCCGCGGACGCGAACCGCTTCGACCCATCGGCGGGGGCGAGCCAGCGAGTGGCCGGCGCCGCCGCCTGGCGCGACTGGCTCTCGGACGTCCGCTTCCGCCGGACCTTCCTCGTGGAGACCGAGCGCTTCCAGACCGTCGTCCTGGAGGTCGGCGAGGCGAACCTCTCCCCCGAGGCCGCGAAGAGGACCGCCGCATCCCTCGGCGAGCTCGCCCGATCCCGGAAGAAGGTCGCGCGCACCCTCGTCGCCGACGAGCTCTTGCCCCGTTCGCTCCCCGCGCTTCAGGCGATTCTTCTCGCGGTCCTTGGCGAGATCGGGAGCGACGAGGATCTTCCCGTCGCGCTACGCGAACTCGATCACCCCTCGCCCGGCGTCCGGGAGGCGGCGTACAAGACCTTTGCGAAGCTCTCCACCTCCGGCCTCGACGACCGGTGGCTCACGACGCCCGACGGAGCGGCGCCAACCTTCGACCCGTCCCCCGCCACGGCCGTCGTCCGCGACGAGCGGGCCGAGGCGCTCCGGGAGGCTTGGAAGAAGGAAGGGACCGCCCGCGAGAAGTCGGAGTTCCTGAAGTCTCTCGCGAAGACGAGGAAGCGCGACGCCGCGGGGGCTCTCGAGCGGCTCCGAGACGCGGGGCGCCTCGCCTCGGAGTCGATCGTCCGAGGCGTCTCCTCGGAGACGGCGAAGGGCGACCCCGCTCTGCGGGCGCTCCTCGCGCGGATCCTGGGCGAGCTCGACCGCAAGGAGGAAGTCGCCCGCGCGCTCGTCCTGCTGCTGGAAGATACGGAGGAGACTGTCCGCTCGGCCGCGGTTCCGGGCCTAGAGCACGTCACGGGCGAGACGCTCGGGTACTCGGCCGGGGCGGCCGAGGCCGAACGGGCGAAGGCAGTGGAGGCATGGAAGAAGCGCCTCGAGCTCCTCGCCACGCCGGGTGAGGCCGAGAGCTTCTGGAGGAAGGACCCCTTCAAGCGCCCGGCGGCGGAGGAAGCCCACGCGCTCCTCTCCTCCCTCGGAAAGGACGCGGCGGCTCACATGCCCCGCCTGGTCGAGATCTACGAGCACCCGGACCGTTTCGTGCCCGAGGGAGCCGCACCGGAAGACCCCGGCCGCAAGCTCCAGATCGACCACCTCCGCCTCGTCGCCTCCCGCGCCATCGCCGAGACCCTCTGGTATCCGGGCGCCCGCGCACTCGTCGAAGGGCTTCGATCGGGTGAACTCGCCGTGCGCCAGCAAGCGAACGAGGCGCTGAAGAGGATGACCGGCGATGAGACCGGTTTCGACCCCAACGGCTCGGAGGAGAGCCGGATCTTCGGCGTCGAGATCTGGCTCGACTGGGTCGAGGACCACAAGACCTACCTCGAAGGAGCGCCGGAGCCGGAGAAGGCGCCGGGCGAGGAGGGGAGTGGGGAGTAGGGCTGTTCACGGTCACGGTCACGGTCACGGTCACGGAACACGACCACGGTCACGAACACGGTCACGCCGTGACCGTGACCGTGACCGTCGACCGTGACCGTGCTTCAGTCGTCGGAGGGCTTGTCGTCCTCGCCGTCCTTCTCGCGCTCGGAGTCAGCGGGCGGGTAGGGCTTCGCGCGCTCCCAGACCCGGTCGAACTCCTCCTGGACGGTGTCGGTGCGCTCTGGATGGCCGTGGACGAAGAGCGCCGACTCGTTGTAGATCAGCGCGGCGGAGGTGGACCAGTTGGCGCTCCCCGTGATGAGGACCTTGCCGTCGAAGATCCCGAATTTCTCGTGCATGGTCCACGTCGTGTACCGCAGATCGACCCCCGCGCCCTTGAGCTGCTCGCTCTGGAACGTCTTCCACTCGCCCCGGTGTCCCTCGTTGAAGACCATCCGGACGCGCACGCCGCGCTCCACCGCCTCGGCCAGCGCGTCGAAGACCGAGATATGGCCGCTGGCGACACGCTCCCGGTAGGCCTCGTAGCGCTCCGTCTCCTCTTCGAAGGCCGCGCGGAGCTTCTTCTTCTCGGCGGCGCTCTTCCCGGCGAGCTCCGGGAGCACCGGCTTGGGGACCCGCACCGTCTCGATCGAAATCGAGTACATGGCGATGTCGAGCGTTTTTCGCGCCTTCAGGATCTCGCCCGAGATCGCCGGGAGGAGCCGCCCGTCGGGGGTGAAGTAGACGGTGATGCGCTTCCGCGGCGTCCTCTCGCCGTCCCGCTTCTCGTCGTCCTTCTTCTCCTCGCTGCCCTCCTGGCACCAGGCGGCCGGCAGGGTCGCTGCGAGGAACCACACCGCGCACGCGGTCAGGTGTAGGGACTTCACTCTCTCTCCTCTTTCTTGTCGGGGTCGAGTTCGGGGTGAAAACGGGCCGGGCGGCACTGGCCGCAGGGTTTCCTCCCCTGGAGGGCCTCCGCGAGCGACAGGGTCCGCGTCGAGTTCTCGCCCGCATGGCGGCAGGAGGGCCGGTGGACGGTCGTCTCGGTGCACAGGTAATACTCCTCGGGCCGGAAAGATCTCTCCCAGTCGGGGCTACCGTAGGTCGGGTGGTTCCGTGCCGGCATGCACTTGCTGCACGCCTTGTGTTTCGCCATGGCGAGGTCGAGCGTCGCGACTGTCTCGCACCCCTCCGGCGCGAGCCGGCAGGAGGGGCGGTGCGCCGTGCCGCCCGTGCAGAGGTAGTGGTCCTCCGGCTCGAAAAGCGTCTCCCACTCACTTGCGCGGCCCTCGTCCCAGACGCGGGTTCCCTTCGCCCGGGCTTCCTTTTCCACCGCCAGGAACTCCTCGTACTTCGAGAAGTTTTTATACGAGGTGTGGATCCGGACGTAACTCTCGCGGAGGAGCTCGAGGTTCACGAAGCGATTCCCCACGTAGACATAGGCAAGGAGCCGCCCGAGGTCGTCCGTGGGCTTCTCGTCGAAGACGAGCCTCACTTCCCGGCCTTCCACGATCGCCTGGTTTGCCTTCCAGGCATCGATTCCGAAGTAGTTCTCGTAGATCTCGGGGGCGTTCACCCCCAGGTAGCGGACCTTCTCGGTGTTCTCCTTGCCCGGGAGGCGAACGGCGATCGTGTCCCCGTCGAGGACATCGACCACACGGGCGATGGCCTCACCCGAGATCCCCGGGATCCCGCCGCCCGTGGCTGGGACGGCCGCTCCCCCACCCGAAGGCGCCGGGACCGCGTCGTCGGCGGGCGAGTCCAGAAGGAACCCGATGACGATCCCTGCCGCGAGGGCGACGGCGGCGGTGACGGAGTGGGAGAGGGCGGCGGACCCGATCTTTCGCTTCTCCGGGACGGGCGCGGGAGCGGGCCGCTCGGCACGAGACATGGAGCGGCGCGCTGGCCGGCGCGGGGAGCGTTCGGGCAAGGGTCTGCCTCGCGAGTTGCGGAAACAATCGAGCGTGGCGCTCAGGATACCACCCGGAAGGGATCGAACCGAGGCGAAAGACTTGCCGCGCCCCTCCCCAAAGTCCCATAACCCGACGGGGGGCCGCGAGGGAATGGAATGAACGAGACAACGACATCGTTCCGTGCCGGCGGTTTCGCGCTCCTGGAACTCCTCGTCGCTACGGCCGTGCTCGCCGTCCTCGCGGGCGCTCTCGTGCTCGCCTTCTTCTCGGCGCAGACCACGGTCTTGACGGGGGACAGAATCGGGGCAAACGCCGAGAGATCGGCGCGGGGCGCGGCCCGCCTCACGCGCGACCTCGAGGAGAGCGGGATCGCCTTCGCGGACACCTCCGCGCGGCTTCACACGAGTGCGGCGCCCGGGAACGACTGGATGGCGAACCACTTCCACGACGACTCCGCGGGCCTGTCGGAGTGCGTCTCCAGCGCATGCCCCTGGAACGTGAGCGTTGAAGCCGGAGGGACATTCGAAGAGATCCTCCCGCGGGCGCAGACGAGCCGGAACCGCGAGCTTTCGAGCGGTGTCGAGTCCGTCGTCCCGAGCGGCCGGGTCTGGAGGAATCTCCCCGCCCCCCTGTGCCCACTGGACAACTCCTACGCCGCCAGCGGGGCGAATCTCGACGTCCTGCTCCTCTTCTCTCCGCGAGACCCTGGCGGGGAGTTCGTGATGTCCGAATACACCGCCGAGGAGTTCGACGCGGGCGTCCAGAGGAAAGCCGACCCCCAGGGAATCGTCCTCTACTTCCCGTGGTACGACGCGCGCCTGGAGAAGCTCCAGATTCGCAGGCTCGCGATCTATCGCTCCGATCTCCTCGCCGGCGCCGGCTCCTCTTCGAACTGGACCGCCTGGGCGGGGAACTCCCCGCCGGACGTTCCGGCCATGACCGAGCTCCTCGACTTCGGCACCGACGGCACGACCGACGGCGAGCCCGACGGCTGGATTCCGCTCACGCCGGCCCTTTCGGACGCGGATCTCGACCGCTTCGAGATCTCCTCCGCGGGCGGAGCGAGCCTCCTCGTGCGCGAGAAGGTCCTCTCCTCGTCCGGCTGGTACAAGCGGTTCTACCTCCAGGTCGATCGCGGAACGGGCCAGGTCTACTGGGAGGTCCAGTTCATCGACTACGGGAGCTCGGCGTCCTGGTCGCGGCAGGCGAGCTTCCAGCGGGCGCCAGAGGTCGTCTTCCCGAGCGTGGTCGACTTCGACTTCAGCACCAGGGTCTCGAACCCCTACTCCGCGGTCTTGAATCCCCTCGGCGTGTCGAACGACAGGACGGTCCGCGTGACGGTCGTCCTCGACTCCCAGTTCGAAACGCGCGGCGCCGTCCGACACGTCGAGGAGACCCTCGAGTTTTCGGTCCAGCCCAGGAACGGATAATCCGCCCAAGGGCGCTCACTTGCCGCCCGCGGCTCCATATCCCAGTCTCTTGTTGTGCGGAACCCGGGCTCGCGTCCCGGGTTCGCTGTTTTGGGAGGTACGGAGCGCAGGCGCCGCGTGGATCGGACAGAACAGATCCGCCGGGCAGAATGAAGCGCGTCGAAACATCTCCTTGTCGCGGGACGTGGACTGTACCATACTGCATGGGGACGCCAGCCGAGGGTCGAATCATGAGCCGAAAACTTTGCACGAAGAGCGGTTTCTCGATGATCGAGCTCATCATGGCCTCGATCGTCCTTGCGATCGCCCTCATGGGAACGCTGTCGGCGATCTTCGCCATCCACCGCATGGACCAGGCAGCGCGGGAGAACGAACTCGCGACGCAGGGCGCCACCGAGATGATGGAGGAGGTCTTCTCGTCGAACCTGTCCTCGGTCTTCTCGACCTACAACAACTACCCGTTCGATGTGAAGGGCCTCTCGGAGCAGGAGGCCGATCCGGACAACCGCGTGGGACTCGTGACCGTCGACAACACCAACCCGAGCCTCATATCGGTCTCGATCGAGGTCGCCTGGCGAGGGGTCAGCGGCAACCGCAGGATCCAGTTTGACTCCAAGATGGCTGACCGAGACTAGAAAGCGACAGGGAGGAACGAGCATGAAGACGATACGGTCCCGGTCCGGTTTCACGTTGCTCGAAATGATGGTTGGCGTGGTGATCTTCGTCGTCTTGATCGGCGGGATCTTCGTCGCCATGAAAGCGGCCCAGACGACGTTCGCGACGGGCGAACAGTTGTCCGCCGAGACCGAGAAGAGCGCGGCGATCGCCGAGAAGATCCGGAAAGACCTCGAGGAATCGAGCATCCGGGTCGTCGACACGAGCTTCCGCTACCACTACGGCACGAGCGCGGGCTCGGACTACATGTCCAACCATTTCTACGAGTCGTTGCCCACGCTCCGGGAGTGCTCGTCGAGCTCCTGTCCCTGGAACACGGACTACGGTGCGGGATCCTCCGTGGTTTCCGCCCTCCCCCAGGCCTATGTCTCGTCGAACCGGTCGTACTACGGGACGGGCACCCCGACCGCGGTGAAACGCGGCCGGCAGTGGCTCGGCCTCCCGGCGAGCAACACTCTCTGTCCCTACGACAACAGCTACCTCTACTCGGGCGGCTACCTCGACGCCGTGATGCTCTTCAGCCCGCGCGACCAGAACGGGGACTACGTGACGGCCGACTACTCGGCGGAGGAGGACGCGGCCGACGAGCAGAAGAAGGCCGACTGGGAGTCGATCGTCTTCTATTTCCCCTACTGGGATCCGGACTCGGAGGAGCTCCAGCTCCGGCGCCTCGCCGTCTACAAGGACGACCTGCTCACGGGAAGCGTCGCCGGCACCGTGTACGATTTCAACGCGGCAGGGCAGGGCAGCTGGACCGCCTGGAACGGCAACTTCCCCGCGGGGGATCCGACCTTCGTCGACCTGCTCGACTACGGCACGGACGGGACGTTGAACGGCACGGTCGACGGCTCGATCCCGCTCACGCCCTCGACCTCCGACGCCCACTACGACTACTTTCAGGCCTACACGTCATACTGGACCACGGCCGCCGGGGAAATCAACACCACGAGCTCCCTCTACCGGTACAAGTACTTCTACAACTCGTCCTACTACCGGTACTTCTACATCTACATCGACCGCGGGACCGGCCGCGTATGGTGGTACGTCTACTTCTACAACTACTCGAACGGCGCGTACTGGTACCGGTACAGGGGG
>JACQVV010000524.1 GCA_016209595.1 Planctomycetota bacterium | reverse complement strand
CTCGCCTTGCAGGACTACGGCCGGGCGATCGATATAGACTCCGGGCACGCTCGGGCTCTGGACAACCGGGGGGTGATCCGGCACCTCCTGCATGAGTTCGATCGTGCGCTGGCCGACTTTGACCGCGCGATCGAGATCGACCCCACCCTCGCCAAGGCCTACTTCGATCGCGGCGTGACGTACCAGCACCTGAAAAAGTATCCCGAAGCGCTCCGGGACTACACGCGGTCGCTCCGGCTCGACGACCGGAACGTCCTCGCCTACAACAACCGCGGCGCGGTCCACCTGCTTCTCGGCCAGCCCGACAAGGCGATCCAGGACTGGGAGACGGCGCTCGAGATCGACCCCTCCTTCGCCTCCGCGAAGCTCAACCGGCGGATCCTCTACCGGAGGATCAAGCGCCCGGACCCGGGGACGCGAAAGTTCCCGGCTCCCGGGCGGCGCCCGACGGAGGCGACTCCCGCGATGGAGCCCTCGTCGGACGACGAATGAAAGGAGCGCGGCACCCGCCGCGCTCCTCTTGGTCTTGTTGACGGTCACGGTCACGGAACACGACCACGGTCACGGAACACGACCACGGGCACGACCACGCCCGGTCCGGCGTGTACCGTGAACGTCGACCGTGACCGTGAACGTCGACCGTGACCGTGACCGTGACCGTGTTGATGAGCCCCGCTAGAACGGCACTCCCGACTCGACCGGCTCCTCCGGCGCGCGATCTTCCTCCGGCGCGTGTTCCTCGTCCGGGGTCGCGCCATAGCGCTCCGGCCGGGCCTCGCTCTCCCAGCGTTCGCCGCCCGCGTCGTTTCCGTTCCTTCCCTTCTTCTCGCAGAATTCCCAGTCCTCGACCACGACCCGGATCTTCGACCTCGGCTTCCCGTCGGGATCGTTCCAGCGAGAGAGCCGGAGCCTCCCCTCGATGAAGACCGGGTCGCCCTTCGAGAGGTACTTCTGGAAAGCCTCGCCCCGCGTGCCGAAGAGTGAGATGTCCATGAAGAGCGTCTCCTCCTTCCTCTGCCCCTCCCGGTCGGTGTAGCGACGGTTCACCGCGAGCCCCGTATCGACCACGGCCGCTCCCGTCGGCAGCACTCGGCGCTCGGGGTCCCTCGTGAGGCGCCCCATGAGGAAGACCTTGTTGACGTTTCCCATCGCGATCTGACCTCCCACTCTTTTCTAAGGAAAAAGGAAAAGGGAAGCGGAACGCGCGGGATGGTAGACGACGAGGTCCCGATCGGGTGACAACTCGGGACTATTTCCGCCCGAAAGCGTGACGGGTTGGGGACTTCGGCGGTCCCGGCGCGGAGACGTTCTCTACGCTGAAACCTCGCCCGCCCGATCCAGGATGCTGTACCCGAGCGAATCCAGCGGCCGAAGTGGCAATGGGTTCTCGTGGCCGGACCCTTGTCGCGAGCCGTGCAGGCATGGAGCCGCAGTGCACCGGGGACAGCGAACTCTGAACGTTGAACGTCCGACTTCGAAGTTCGACGTTCGAAGTTCGATGTCCAAAATTCGATTTCGATGCGTAGCCGGCAGAGTGGCCGAGCTCCGAGATCGGGCACTGGGGTGGATCCCGAGTCTGGGTCAAGGTACGATCCACTGTCATGAACGGTCCCGGCACTCGCGCGGAGCCAGCCCGGCCGCCGCGCATCGTCACAGTCGTTCGTTCGCCAGGCGAAGGTCTGGGCCCGGCGGTCGACTGGTCCGGCTGGTATCTGACCGACGAGGAGGACATGGGAGAGAGTCCCGAGCAGCACAATGCGATCCGGCTCTTTGTTTCCGTCTTGGGACAGCTCGGCCGCGAGCGGTCGTGGGGAAATTCGATCTACGTCGGAGGAGATGCCTTCTTTGCCTGGATGCCCGAAGAGCCGCTGGTGAGGGTTTCGCCGGACGTCTACGTGTTGGAGGACCCGCCCCCCCCACCCCTTCCCTTGTCGTGGCAGACCTGGCGCCCAGGACACCGCGCGCCACTTCTGGCAGTGGAGATCGTCTCGGAAGACTGGCGCAAGGACTACGAAGAGGGACCGGAGAAGTACGCCCAGCTCGGAGCGCGGGAACTCGTGATCTTCGACCCGAGTGCAACCGGCCCCGACGGGGGGAGGCCCGATCGGACTCCCTTGCAGGTCTTCCACAGGACGGACGAGGGGCTCTTTGTGCGGCGCTATCACGGTCCGGGCCCGGCTTTTCTTCGGACCCTCGACCTCTACGCCGTTGTGTCTCTCGACCCGATGGGTCTAAGGCTCCGGCTCTCCAGGGACGCGGCGGGACGGGAGCTCGTCCCCACAAGCGAGGAGGCGCAAGCGGCCGCCGAGGAGGCACAAGCGGCCGCCGAGGAGGCGCAAGTGGCCGCCGAGGAGGCGCAAGCGGCCGCCGAGGAGGCGCAAGCGGCCGCCGAGGAGGCGCGGGCGGCCGCCGAGGCCGAACGGGATGCAGAGCGAGAGAAGAGTGAGGCAGGCGAGCGCGAGCTGGCGAAGCTCCGCGACCGACTCCTGCGTCTCGAGGGTCGGGGCGACTGAACCAGTGGTCAGTGGTCAGTGACCAGTGAAGGAAGAAAAGCTTTTTTCCTTCACTGACCACTGATCACTGTCCCCGGCGCTCGGGTGTCAGGCATCCCGGCGCTCGGGTGTCAGGCATCCCGGCGCTCGGGTGTCAGGCATCCGGGGCCCGGACATTTCGCCTGGGCGCTATCGGATCGGATTCGGCCTGCTCGCCGGAGTTCCGATCTTGGTCATGTCGACGCCGAATCGTGCGGCGACGCGGAGGAGAATAGCCTCCACGTTGCCGGCGACCGAGTCGAAATCCGCGCACGCTGGCGGGTCGGGGATACGCCCGGAAGGGGCGGGATAGCGAAACGAAGTGGCGTACGCATCCGAGATGCTCGATCGCCCGCATTTCGGACTTGAGCGGGTTCTCATCGGGAACGAGGTTCACCAGGAGATCGAGTTGATGCTTGATCCCGGCGTGCTTCCTCTCTGACGTCAGGACGGCTCGCATCACCTTCTCGGCCGCCTGCGCGCACAGGTAGATCGCGTTGCGATTCCCGGCTGCGGAGAGGAGTCGGGCGCCGGCCAGGTCCTCTCTCGCCACCCTCAGAAGGTTGGCGATGAGAAGTTCAACGCTCATAGAGGAGCAAACCCCGAGTCCAGGCTTCGTAGGCAAGCGTGTTCGGGGTGGTTCGATCCTCGTCGAAATCAGAAGCGCGACAAAGCACGACATCGGCGGGGGCTCGCGAGTCGCGTCGCAGCCTCCACGCGACCGTGGGGTCGAGTTCGGCGGGTGCCAAGTCGTCGGGGACGACGACGAACAGATCCCAATCGCTACATGGTCCCGCTTGGCCTCGAGATCGACTGCCGAACAGCCAGATCTGGACGGGATTCCATCTGCGGACCATGCGCCCCAGTAGATCCCCGATCGGGCTCGTATCGATCCTCCCCCCTCGAGCGTCCCGCACGATGTCCACGCGGGCATTCTAGCATGGACTGGCGACTGACCCCTGGCGGTCGGAGCCTTCATACTCGTCGCTTTGAGGCGGAACCTCGTCAGTCTTCCTTCGGCACGACCTCGATCCCCCGGAGCGTCATGCCCGTGATCTCCTCGACGATCGTCTTGAGCTCGTCGGGAGGGGCGAGGATCGTCTCGAGGTTCCAGAGGCGGATCGTCGTGTCCAGCGACCCGCTCGCGAGGCGCTTCCCGTCTGGGGAGAAGGCGATCGAGGCGACCAAGCCCTGATGCCCCTCGAGCGTGGCTATCGGGCGGCCGGTCTCGCCGTCCCACAGGCGGACGGTGTTG
>JACQVV010000523.1 GCA_016209595.1 Planctomycetota bacterium | reverse complement strand
GAAGAACCTCCTCGTGTTCGGGAACCGGGCCGAGGAGACGGCGGCAGGACTCCGGACCGCGCCCGTCGCGAGCCTCGCGTCCTCGAAGACCTACCAGGCAGCGGTGGGAGAGAGCGGGAGCGACTCGATCCTCCTCGCTTATGGCGACGGGCAGAAGTTCTTCTCCGCGCTGCGGGGCGTCCTGGACCTCGATGACCAGCAGGAGTTCGACAAGGTCGACGCCTACGTCGGCTTCTCGGAGATCGAGTGGGCGCGGATCTCCTGCAACCTCGCGGACGGACGCCTCGTCAATGAGACGGTGGTGGCGTTCCCGGAGGATGCGATCCTGCGCACGTTCGCGCCCAAGCCGGCCCCTCTCGACGCGGATCTCGTGCTCCTTGCCGGGGGTGCGGGGACGATGTTCCTCTCGGTCGACGATCTCCCCGGGTACTGGGAGCGCGTGAAGGGACATCTCCTCGAGCAGGAGAAGACCCTGGGCGGGAGGGACTTGGCCGAGGGGCTCGAGGAGTTCGAGAAGGGAATGGGGCGGTCGCTGGAAGAAATCCTCTCGCTCGTGGACGGACGGATCGCCGTGGGCCTCCCCTCGATGAGCGAGATGATGGAGACGGACCGCGCGATGGACGGCGAGAAGGAGGTTCGCGACTTCCCCGTCGGCTTCGCCGCCCGGCTCGCCGATCCGGCGAAGGCAGGCGAGTTCATCGACTGGCTCTTCAAGGAGGGGCCTCTGTCCGAGGGCGTGGAGAGGCTCGAACCCGAGACGGCGGATGGCGTCACGATCCATGGCTTCGTGATCGATGACACCCGGCTCCGCTACGCGATCGACGGGAACCACCTCGTCGTCGGCGGGAGCGGGATCAAGGAGGCGTTCGCCCGCGCGCGCTCGCCCGAGGCCGAGAAGATGAAGGCGGCCCTCGCCGAGCGCTTCGCTCGCCTGGGGGCGCCGGGCTTCCTCGGCTACTCCTCGGGCGGGGTCGGCAGCGGCGGCATGGGAGGGATGATGTTCTTCATGCTCATGGCGCGGTCCCGCGCGATGTGGGCGGAGGGGATGGCGACGATCGAGAGGAAGGCGAAGGTCCTCCGAATCCGGCAGCCGATCCAGACGGGATCGAGCGAGCTCGACGGGACGATCCGCTTCGCGCCGCTCGGGCTCGTCGGACGCTCTGTCGCCGCGCTCGACGCGGGAGGGCTCCGGGCGAGCGCGGGGGATATCCTCCGCATGACCTGGCGGGAGGACGTGGACGGCTGCATGCAGTCGCTCGCGATGCTTCACAACCTGGTGCAGCTCTACCGGCAGAACAACGAGAAGTGGCCTGCCACTCTGGCGGACGCGATGTCGCAGGAGGAGCACCGCTGGTGGATGCGCGGCTGCCCCGAGGTCGAGGGATCGAACCAGAACCCCGGTTCGGCCTACACCTACATCGCCGAGAAGCCGGCCGGCCTCTCCGACGAGGGGGCGCTCTGGATTTACGAGAGCGAGGAGCGCCACCCCTTCGGGCGCGCCTGCCTCTTCCGCGACTCCACCGTCCGCTTCCTCTACTCGGACGAGTTCGAAAAGACGCTCGCGAAGCAGAAGTAGGGCGGGGGCTTGTCCCCCGCCTTGCCCGGGCCGGGATAGGCCCGGCCCCTACTCTCCACCTGATCTTTTCCTGAAGAACGGCAGCACGATCTTGCGCAGCGTCGGCCGGGACCGGGTCGCGGGGTGGAACTCCTCCCGGAAGGGGTTCGCCATCGTGAGGAGGTAGCGGAGGAACGATCGACTTTCCACCGACCGGATGGTGGGGAGACGCCCGGGGAGGGGGAGGAACACGATCCGCAGCGGGCCGGCGTCCGCGGCGAGCGACTGAATCTCGCCGTCGTACTGGAAGGGAACTCCGGCTCCCGCGAAGCGGATCTCCGCCCGCTCGACCTCGTGGTAGTCGGTCAGCCCGTCCCGCCGAACGACGCGACCGAGTCCGAGCCTTTGAAGCAAGCGCAAGAGGTCGTGGGTCCGGCTGGCGCGGCCCCGGGCCCAGGCGAAGACGGCGTGCAGGTGCGGGTTCGCCGCCCGCGGCATGAAGACCTTCCCGCAGATGAGGCGCGGCCGGAGATTGAAGAGCACGAAGTCGACGGGGCGGGGACCGATCGCGATCGGCGCTCCGCCACGGGCGGGGGAGAGGAGCACCTCGACCTCCCGGGGTTCGTGGCGTGCGAGGACTCTCCAGGCGCTCGCGAGGTAGCCCCACAGGCCCCGCCCGCGGTTCTGGGGCCGATTGAAGTCGGCCATGAGCTCTTCGACGGCGCCGCCCGCCCCGGCCGCGATCAAGAAGAAGCGGACCAGGAACGCGCCGCTCACCGGGTCGCGCGCGTTCGACAGGGCGATCCCCGTCTTGAGGCGTTCGAGCCGGTGGCGGCCGGGCGTGAGGAGCTCCCAGAAGGCTTTCTCGATGTTCCTGGAGAGGCCGAGGTTGGCGGCGAGGACGTTCGCCGAGCCTAAGGGGAGAATCCCGAGGGCGGGCGAGCCGGGAGGTTCCGGAAGGCGCGCCTCGGCGTCCAGGAACCTCCTCAGAAGTTCCAGCCGGCGGTCGAGGTCCTCGACTCGCTCGAGCTCGGCGAGCGACCGGACGGGCGCTTCCGCGATGGCGGCCGCGGCGCGCTCGAACCGGGCCCGTTCGAGACCCGCCGCGGCGTCCGAGACCGTCCCGTCCCCGCCAGCCGCGAGAAGGAGCTCCACCCCGTCGAGCGCGGCACGGCGTCCGAGCTCCTCGGTATTGGGCCTCCCGCTCTCGAGCTCGGTGTGGACAACATCCATGTCATATCCGCGGTTCACGGCCATGCCGCGGAGCCGCAGCGCGAGCTTCTTCGCCAGCGGCCTGCGCCCGTTGACGAGCAGCCGGGCGCGCTTCATCGCCACCGCGATTCTGAGGCGCCTAGCGCGTCTCGAGCTCGTAGGTGTCGAAGTCCTCCTCCTCGTCGAAGTTCTCGGGGTAGTCCCCTTCCCCCGGCTCCGTCCCGTGCTTCAGGAGGAGCTTGTCACCTTCGAGGCGGAAGATCCCTTTGTAAGGATCGTCCTTCTCCTCACCGTCTTCCTTGGTGACGGTGAGATCGATCCGGTTGGGGGTCTCGGACGCATCAACCGAGTAGGTCCCTTCCGCCTCGTACTTCACGTCGTCCCCCTCCTTGATGGAGAGCGAGAACTTGCCGCCCGCGGAGAAGGTCCAGAGGATCGACGGCTCGGGCTCCTCGCCGTTGTACTTCTTGGCGCTCCACGAGCCCTCGAGGGAGGGCCCATCATCGGCGAGGGACGTGGGAAGGAACGCGAAGGCGACGATCGCCATCCCGAAGCAGCAGACTCGTACGGTGTTCATCGACTCACCTCCATGCCAGGTTGCAGGAAGGCGCACGCTCGCACGACGGCCGCGCGTTGTCAAGGCGTGCCGGTCCTCCCGGTGCATGACCGTTCTTGCGCGACCCTCAAGAGCCGACATATCCCTCGGCGTTTAGCATGTAGCATTTCCGGTTGCTGTTGCTGTTTCCCGTTCTTCCGTCGCGCCAAGACGCGAAATGGAAAACAGGAAACAGGAAATATCAATGCTGAACAGGAAATGGCGGGCACCTGCGCCGCCCGGGCTACAGGGCGTCCCCCTCAGGGACCCTGCATGAACGGTCATGCACCCCGGTTC
>JACQVV010000461.1 GCA_016209595.1 Planctomycetota bacterium | reverse complement strand
CCGGCCATCCCTGGCCTCCGCTCCTCCCCGAGGGGGCTTCGCCCCCTCGGCCTCCCCCGCGCCATTCTTGGCGCCCGGGGGGGAGTTCCTCCCCCCCGGACCCTGCCTGGCCGTGCTCTGCCGGACGATGGAACAGCTCGACGCCGCGCTCTCCGGGGGCGCGAGCTGGGTCGAGTGCGACTTCGAGGATCTCCGCCGCTACAAGGAGGCGGTCGAGAGGACGCGGACTCGGGGGATCCCCATCGCCCTCGCTCCGCCGCGGATCTTCAAGCCGGGGGAGGCAGGGTTCCTTTCGGTCCTCCTCAAGGCCGCCCCCGACGCGCTCCTCGTTCGCTCGACCGCTCACCTCGCGGTTTTCGCCCGCGAAGCGCCCGGGACCCCTCGGATCGGCGACTATTCGCTCAACGTGGCGAACGACCTCTCGGCCGCCTGGGCGCTCGACCAGGGACTCGCGCGCTTCGTCCCGAGCTACGACCTCAACTTCGAGCAGCTCTCGGGCGTCCTCTCGCGAATCGACCCCTCACGGGCGGAGGTCGTCGTCCACCAGCACATGCCGATGTTCCACATGGAGCACTGCGTCTTCGCGGCTGCCCTGTCGAAGGGGAAGGACTGGACCGATTGCGGTCGGCCGTGCGACCGCCACCGGGTCTCCCTTCGCGACTGGGCGGGGAAGGAGCATCCCCTCGTGGCCGACGCCGGGTGCCGGAACACGGTCTACAACGCCGTCCCGCAGAGCGCGTCGCAGTACGTGCGGCGGATGCTCGAGGCGGGGGTGCGCTGGTTCCGGGTCGAGCTTCTGGGGGAGGACGCGGCCGGCGCACGCCGCCTGGTGAATGCCTACCGCGAGGTCCTCGATGGCGCGCGGGACGGCGAGACGCTCTGGCGGGAGCTCCGCGCGTCGAACGTCATGGGGGTGACACGCGGCCCACTCGGGCGCGAGGGATAGCGCCATGATCCACACAAGCGAGTCCCTGTATGGCGACCTGTCGGCGCTCGGGGTGCCGGAGGGCGCACTTCTCGCGGTCCACAGCTCGTTCCGGGCGCTGGGACAGGTCGAGGGTGGCCCGGAGGCGGTCGTCCGCGCGCTCCAGAGGGCCGTGGGAGAGCGCGGCACGCTTCTCTTTCCGACCTTCACCACGAACCTCACGGACCCCGAACACTGGCCAGTCCCTCCGCCTCCAGAGGAGCGCGAGCGCCTCCTCGAGACGATCCCGCTCTTCGACCCTGGCGCGAGCGAGCCCCACAAGATGGGGGCGATCGCGATCCAGGCTTGGAAAACGGCCGGGGCCATCCGGAGCCGGCATCCCGTGAGCTCGTGGACCGCCATCGGGCCCCTGGCCGAGGAGCTCGCCCGCGACCACTCGCTCGACGATCCCGAGGGGCCGAGAAGCCCCATCGGCCGGGTCCACGAACGGGACGGCTGGGTGCTGCTTCTCGGCGTCTCCCACGACGCCGACACCACGATCCACCTCGCCGAGAGCCTCCTCGACCTCCCGCACCTTCGAGTCCTGCCCGACCGCTACCCGGCGCTCGACGGATCCGGACGGCGGGTCTGGCGGGAGATCGCCAAGACCACGAAGTGCTCGGACGGCTTCACCCGCCTGGAGGAGGATCTCCAGCGCGCGGGCGCGATCCGATGGCGCCAGGTCGGCGACGCGAGGAGCCAGCTCCTCCGCTCCCGCGAGATCGTCCGCGTGGCCACCGAACGGCTTCGGTGCGATCCGACGTCACTCCTGTGCGACGACCCCCGGTGCGTCCACTGCCCGACGTCGCGTGCGGTACTCACGGGGATCGCGAGCTAGAGTCGATCTCCCAGAACGCATCGTCCGCTTCCCAGGCCACGGCGAGCTCCGCCATGTAGCGTCTGCCCTGGTCGTCCTTGAGCCAGAAATCTTCGGGAAGAGGGAAGAGCTGCGGAGGCGGGCCGGCTCGAGGGTACCGTGGGTCCCGCGGGAACGCCCGCGCGCCGCGAACACCGCGGCGCGAGCGAGGCCAGCCGGTCGATGAGAAGAAGCGCGTCATCTTCGGAGAGTCGAGGTCGGGCCGTCGCTGCGTACCCTACGGCCGCATGGGCGAGCGGCAGGAGATCGTGTCCCGGGGCGCCCAGAGGACGCGGCACGAGCCCACGGCGGCGCCGGTCCCGGCGCAGAGCGCCTACTACTGGGATCACTAGGACATTCATGCCGACGCCTCTGGGACCGGAGAAGGGCTACCGAATCCTCGCGAGGATCCAGTCGATCGGGGGCACCTGCAACGCGGGGCACGAGGCGGGCGACGAGTTCGAGGTGAGCTAGGAACACCGGGGGGATGTGCGGCTACCTGTACCACGCTGCGCACCCTGCGATCCTCGATGGCCTCCGCCGCGCCGCCCGGTTCGACGAGCTCGAAAGCCGGGTGGATCTCCCCGGGGGCCAGCTGCTCCCGGCCGTCGTTTGACGGTCTACGCGGGCGCAGTCAGCCGCGCGTTTCGCGCGAGCGCCGCGAGGATCGACTTCAGGTGGAACGGACGGAGCTCCGGGTGCTTGGAGAGGATCCTCGCGGCGAGCCCCGCGATGTGAGGCGCAGCGAAGCTGTTTCCCGTGACCTCGAGGTAGGAGCCTCCGAGCCACGCCACCCGGACGTTCATCCCCCAGGCTCCGAACTCCGGGGGGGGCGCCGGATTGTAGTAGTAGTCGTACGGGTCGTACGGGGCCAGCCCGTGGTGGCTCGCCACGGAGAGGACTGAGGCGTAGAGGGACGGGAAGCTATCCTGGTGCATGTTGTTGGCGGCGGTGACCAGGATCGTCCCCTTGAAATAGGCGAGGTCCGCGAGCTCGTGAAAGAGGCCGGCGTAGTCCTTCTGCGTCGTGCCCAGCGACAGGTTCACGACCTGGTAGCCCTGTTCGATCGCCCAGCGGAGTCCCGCCGCGAACACGAGCCCCTTTCCCCGGAGGAACTGGCCGAGAACCCGGACGCTCGCGAGCTCCGCTTCGGGTGCGAGGCGGAGGATCACGTCCGCGCAGGCCGTCCCGTGCCCGAAGTTGTCGTCGTGGGGCTCCCGATCTTCTTGCACCTTCCCGTCCTTGTCCGCCGAGAAGGCGGCGAACGTCTTCACGCGGCCCGCGATGGCCGGGTGGTCGTTCTCGATCCCGGAGTCGACCACGGCCACTCGCACGTTCTTGCCCGTGGCGCCGCCCCAGGCCCATTCGGGCGAGATGCCCCCCGCGGGAAGTGGGTCGGGCGCGTACCCCAGGCGATCGGGGGAGAAGATCTCGCTCCAGGCGGGGCTTGTCGATTCCATCCGGTCGTGTGCTAGGGCGCTGGCCGGGAGTCGAGGAAGGACCGGACCGCCTCTACGATCGAGAGGCAGAGCCGGCGGGCGTCGTCGCCGCGCCTTGCGATCTCGGCGAGGTGGACCGCGATCTCGGTGATCTCCCGGAACGACGGGGACTCTTCCATGCGCTTGACGTGGAGCGCGAGCTCCTCGCCGACGGGACGCTCGGGATCGGCGATCCGGGCGAGCGTCACGCGGAGGAGGGCTTCGAGGTTCGTGACGACCACCGACTGCTCCAGCGCGATCGCCGCGAGGTCCGCGAAGCGGCCGAGGAGCTCCATGTCCCGGCCGTCAAACGTCTGCCCGCCGGCCTTGTCGAGGAGCTCGAGGACGCCCGTGACGCGATCGCAGCGGCACATGGGCACGCAGAGGATCGTCTTGGGCGCGTAGGCGACGGCCTTCCCGATGTCCCGCGCCCAGCGCGGGTCCTCGTGGGCCCGCGAGATAGCGATCGGCTGGGCGGTCGCCGCCACGTACCCCGCGATCCCCTGCCCCAGTGGGAGGCGGAACTTGCGGACGTCCTCGCCGCCTCCTCCGTGGATGATCTCGGCGACGAGCTCCTCGGCCTCCTCATCGACGAGGAAGAGTCCCGAGGCGTTTGCCCCGACCACGTGCTCCGCCGCCAGAACGATCCTCTCGACGAGCTCCGTCCGGCCAAGGGGCGCCGCGAGCCTCGCCATCGTCGCGGCCTGGCCGAAGGCCGCGCGCACGGCGGCCCCGAGAGCCACGTCTGGGTCTGATTCTCGGGCCATCATCGTGGTCCTTTCCCCGCCGCTTGCGGAAGAACGGTTTCGATCTCGAGGAACCGGAGCGAGAGGAGCGCGTCGATCGTCTCGCGCGCGGCGTTGTACTCGTTCGAGTCGTAGAAGCGCTCCGAGTGGCGGTGCGTCGCGACCGCCTCGAGCGCGCCCGTGGCGATCGAGTCGGCCCGAGCGAACAGGCGCGCGACGTCCGGCGGATCCTCTTTTCCGGGGCGCCCGGTCTTCTCGCGGAGCGCACTCGCCGCGGCCTGAAGCCGCTCCGGGGCAAGCAGCGAGAGGAACCCCTCGAGGTCGAGCATCCGGACCTCGGCGCCGGCCCGGCGGATCACCGCCGCGAGATAGGGAAGGCCGGGGTGGGGGCCACGCGGATCCGTAGGGGGTGGAAAGATAAAGGTAGACCGCATGCCTCTCCGCTGCCCTTTCGTCCGTGCGATGCCGGCGGAACCAGCGTCCGAGGGCATTCGACCAGACGGCCGCCGGGGAGTCAAGGCGGGCCGGAGTCCGTGGCCTCGTAGAGGTAGTATTCGACGGGTTCCCCGTCTGCGCCCGCCACGACAAAGGTCTTCGCGGGAGGCCAGCGCTCGCGCCTCTCGCGGGCGAGCACGTAGACCGCCTCGGGCGAGGAACGTGGGAGGACCGGCCGGCCGCTCTCGAACTGGATCACCCGTGCGAGGGCGAGTTCGCGTTCGTCCCAGACTCCGCCGCTCGGCTGGAGGAACACGGAGCCGCGTGGGCCGCGCCGTTCGAGCCAGCGGCCGGCGTGCTCGAGCGGGTCGTACACTCGGCGGGACCGGCGAGCTTCCAGGATCCTCGGCGCGTTCGGCAGAACGATCGCTAGAGCGGCGAGCGAGACGAGAGTGCGCCGGGCTCCGAGCCGGGATAGGGCTGCCGCGGAGAGGAGGAGCCAGAGGAGGACAAGACCGGCAACGAGGCTCCCCGCGCCAGGAGCGGCGCCACTCGCGCCCGCGAGGAGGAACAGGGGGACGACTGGGCACACAGCGACGTAGGTCCACGCGGCGCGCTCCCGGAAAGCCGGGAACGCGACGAGGAGAAACGCCGGGTAGAGCGCCGCGATCGGGCAAGGCCCAGGGGAGCTCGGCGAGAAGGCGAGGGCGACGGCGGAACCTGGGAGGAGGACCACCAGGGGAGAGAGCCCCTTCGCCGCGAGGCGCGGCAACGACGCGATCGCGGCCGGGACGGGAAAGACTCCCGTCCCGAGGAGGAGGAACCCCGCACCCAGGGCGAGGTTCGTGGCGACCGTGCCCGGCGCAAGTTCGAGCGGAGGAGGCGGGACGAAGCCCCATGTGCGCGAGACCCAGAGCACCCACGGGAAAACCGCGGCGAAAAATCCAAGAAGAGCGAGGGCGAAACAGGCGGCGCGCGCCGCGATCCGCGCGGCCGCGGAACGGCCCGGAACCCTGGCCGCCAGAGCGAGGACGAGAAGCGGCGCGAGGGTGCTTCCGGCGGGAATCGCGAGCGCGGCGAGGCCGCCGAGCGAGCCCCATGCGAAGGCGGCGAGAGGAGAGCCTCTCCCGATCGTCCGGACTCCCGCGAGGAGCCACCAGGCGAAGATGGGGTACAGGAGGTTCTCGGGGGCGATCTGGAAGGGCGCGAGGAATACAGCCGGGGGAAGAAGCGCGAGGAGGAACGTAGCGAGCGGTCGGACTTCCCCCACCCAGCGCCGGAAGAGGAGCCAGAGCGGGAGGAGCCCGGACACGGCGAGGAGAACTTGCGCGCCCTGGATCGCGGGCAGGGGCTCCTCCAGGAGGAAGGCGGGCGCGAGCGCGAGGGCGTAGAGAGGCGGGTAGTCGAGGGCGACCCCCCCATCGAGGCGAAACTCGCCCTTTTCGAGGAGAGTCCGCGCGATAGCGCCGTGCCCGGCCTGGAGCGCCGGGGCGGGCCAGAGTCCGGAGAAGGCGGGGAGGAGCCCGAGCCCGAGGACCGCCGCGAGTCCCGCCGCCACGAAGGCGGCGAGCCCGCTCCGAGCGGGCCCGCTCTCTCCTGAGCGGATCACGGAACCGTCGACTGCCGGACCCAGTCAAGGTATGCGGGGAGGCCCTCCGCGACGGCGAACGTGAGAACTTCGGGGACCGAGTACGGGTGGATCGCCTGGACGCGTTCGCGGAGGCGATCGACGAGATCGGCCCGCGTCTTGAGGAGGAGGAGGCTCTCCGGGTCCTTCTGGACCTTCCCCTCCCACCAGTAGACGCTCGAGAGTCCCGGGACGATGTTGGCGCAGGCGGCCAGTCGTTCGCCAACGAGCGTCTCGGCGATCTCGGCGGCTTTTTCCGGCGGGCAGGTGACCAGGACGAGTCGCACGGGCTTCTTCTCCTCCATAGAGAGCGGGGCATTCTACGCCCCGTTCGCGTTGTGTGCCGCTTGCCCGCATGCTACAATCCCCCGTATCGAACCCTGAAGCCTGAAGCCTGAAGCCTGAAGCCTGAAGCCCGGCATGAGCCGCATCCTCGTCCTCAATGGCGAAGAGCGAGGTCTGACGCTCGCGATCGAGGACGAGCTCACGATCGGGCGCTCGTCCGCGAACGGGCTCCGTCTCAACGGGACGCAGATCTCCCGAGAGCACGCCCGGATCTTCCGCGAGAACGGCATCTTCCATGTCGCCGACCTCGGAAGCCGCAACGGCATCTTCGTTAACGGCGAGAAGGTCGCGAAGCGCGCCCTCAAGGCCGGCGACGAGCTCCAGGTCGGGAACTTCATCCTCGTCTTCGACCCTCCGTACGAGTTCCATGTCTCCCCGGCCGGCGAGGGTCAGCCGGTGGTGGTGCGCAAGGAGGGTCACGCCCACGAGGCCCTCGTGACGGCCGAGGCGAAGGAGGTCCTTGCCCAGGAGTTTTCGTCGCGGGACGACCTCGGCGCCACGATGGACGTGGACGCGCTGCGGATCGCCCACCGGCGCCTGCGGGCCGTCTATCAGGTCGGAACGATGATCAACCAGATCCTCGACATCGACGACCTCCTGAACCGGGTGGTCGAGCTCGTGCTCGACATCCTGCGGGGCGACCGGTGCGTGATCCTCCTCTCCAAGGGCGAGGAGCTCAAGGTGGCCGCCATCGCGACGGCCAGGGACGCGACCCCGGGGGCAGGGGCGATCTCGATCTCCAAGACGGTCCTCGACCTCGCATGGGGGGACGGGGAGGGAGGG
>JACQVV010000475.1 GCA_016209595.1 Planctomycetota bacterium | reverse complement strand
GTGCTCGATCAGGGCCGCGAGCTTCTCGCGGTCGATCTCCTGGCTCTTGAGTTCGGGCGCGAGGAGGTCTTCGAGCGCGAGTCTCGCCGCTTCGCCTCGCGCGCCGAGCTTTGTCGCCGCCTCATGGGCGACCGCGAGGTCATCCGACCCCAGCTTCTCGAGGAGCTCGGCGGTCGGCGGCTCATCGTCGGCGAGAAGGGCCGGAAGGGCGGTCACCAGGACGGCGAGGCAGGCGGCTGACGAACTCAGATGGCGAATCATGGTCCCCCCTTCTTCCCTCTCGTACTCGGACTCGTGCTCGTAGTCGTAGTCGTTGTCGTACTCGGACTCGGACTCGTTCTCGCTCTCGTTCTCGCTCTCCGCACCGGCATCGACCCCAGAGTATCACGCGGCCCGTATCACGGCCAAGCGGAACGCCTCTTCGTTTCGATTCGTAACAGGGCAGTGCCCGCGAGCCCGCATTCCGGCCCGTTCCAGACCGGCACGAAGATTGCGAGTGCGTCGCAGATGCGCCGGATCTTCGCCCTCGTTCTCGTGCCGATGGCGCTCCTCGCGAGCGGCGCCGACTGCCGGATGCCCCGGCTGTCGGGAGCGCGGCCCACTCCGCCTCCCGAGAGGCTCCGCTTCGAGGGGCCGGCCGACCCCTCGGGGACAATCGCGTTTGTCTGGGACGCGCCCGACTCGCGGTGGGGACTTTCTGGCGTGGCGTATCGCGTTCGCGTGGAGCGGGCCGAGGACCAGACGGTCGTCTTCCGTGCAACCTTTTCCTCGCCTCGAGCGACGGTTCCGCCGGAAACGCTCGTTGCGGGCACGGCGTACCGGGTCGCCGTCGAGGCGGGCGCGGGAACGCCGGCGATCTGGAGCCGCGAGCGAACGCTCGAGTTCCGCGCCGGTGCCGACCTCGATCGGGACGGCGTGGACGACCGGCTCGAGTTCCGGCTCGCGCGGACCTTCGCTCCGGAGATTCGCTTCAACGCCCGGTTCGCCGGGACCACGGGAAACCAGAACCGGGACGAGCTCTACTTCCCGTCCTCCGTGGAGAGCCTCGACCGATGGCTCCATGACGAGTGGGTCCCACGAGCCGATCCCGACACGGGGCTCATCGAGATCGTCCCGAACTTCGAGGGCGCCCGTCCGGGCGTCCACTTTCGCGCGTTCCGGCGCGCGGTCCCGTTGGGAAACCTCGCGGGAGACGATGACCGCGCCGCTCGCTTTGCCGGCGGTCCCGAGATCTGGTGGCCCGAGGAGGTCGAGGCGACGGACCTCCTCCGCGCTCGCGCGCCCGACGGCCGGGGAATCCTGGAGTTCGGGGAGGACGAGGTCTACCTCGACGGCTGGTCGCTCTACCTCCCGGGCGACCCGCCCGGGAAGGCGCCCGCCTACACCCATGTCTATCCGATCTCGTCCGCCACGAGGCCGGACGGTTCGCGGCGCGAGACCTACGGGATCGAGTACTGGCTCTTCTACCCGCAGGACTACGCCGGGGTCCTGAACCTCGACCGTTTCGGGCTGGAACTCCGGGCCATCTCCGTGGGAAGCCACCGAGGCGACTGGGAGCACTCCGCTTTCGAGGTGGAGCGCATCGTCGATCTCTCGGGCCGCGAGACGCGGCTCGCGCACGTCCGCGCGGTCTACTACGGCCACGATCGCTCGATCGCCGTTCCGGCAGCGAAGCTCGGGCTCGTGGACGACGCCGGCCGGCCGGGAGCCCCGGGCGCCACGCACCCACGGGTCTTCATCGCCTGGGGGAAGCATGCCTCCTTCCCCGCGGCCGGAGTGTGGGTGAACTCGGCCCCGGGCTACGACGACCAGTTCCACGGGAGCGGCGCGGTCATGCGGACCTGGAGGTCGGGACTCGTGGATCTCGGCGAGAAGGACGCGCCCCGCCCGGCGTGCGAGTGGACCCGCTACCGTGGGAACTGGGGCCCCGACATCCTCCTCTTCGGGCTCGGTTCGAGCCCCCGCGGCCCGGCCATCGCCGGGAGCTGGGGGAAGCTCTCCGCGGGGCTGCGTTACGATGAGTGGGTCGCGACCGCAGGCGTGAAGCTCGACTAGAGGATCTCGCCTACCTCGAGCGGACTCTCCGCCTCACCTGACGTTCCGGACGCAGAGTCACGAAGCTCACGATGTTGTCGTTGTCGACCATTCGGAAGCTTCCCTGATCCAGGATCACGGTCGAGGTGTCCGAGACGAGGACTTCGGGCGTCGTGATCCAGTAGACACGACCATCCGAAGTACGCATCTCGATGGGAAGGAAGGGTTTTTCCGCGAGTTTCTGCCGGATGTCGTGAGCCTTCATCTCACCTCCTCTCGAAGAAGTATGCTCCAAAGCATACTCGACGGGTCAAGCAACGGGCGACAACTCCGGCGACAGTTCGCTCTACCGCGCGTTCCGCGGAACCTCGAGGTCGAGGAGCGAGTACCGGATGAGGGCGATCGGGATCGAGTTCTCCTCGAGAAGGCGCCGGTGGAACTCGTAGAGCGTGAACCGGTCGCCCCAGGCCTTGCGGCACTCCTCGCGGAGATCGCGGATCGCGAGCGCGCCGATCATGTAGGAGGCCTGGTAGAGGGGGCTGTAGGTCATGTACCGCTCCACCTCGGCTTTCGCGCCGGCCTCCTCCAGGCCCACCTGGTCCACGAGGAAGCGGACCATCTCCTCCTGCGTGATCCGCCCCAGGTGGTATTTCACCGAGACGAGGATCCGCGCGGCCCGCACGAGCTTCCAGGAGAGGTGCCCGAGGCGCTCCTCTGGCGTCCGGAAGTAGCCCTGCTCGTCGAGGAGGAGCTCGGTGTAGAAACCCCAGCCCTCGACAAGGACGCTCGATCCGAAGTGCCGCCGCTGCGTCTCGTGACGGTCCGCGAAGAAACCCTGGAGATGGTGCCCGGGGATGAGCTCGTGGGGGACCACGGTTCGGGTGAAGTAGCGGTTGTTGCCGCGGAGCGCCGCCTCCTTCGCCTCGTGCTCCATCGAGCGCGTGGCGTAGGCGTAGCCCATCCGGTCCCCCGAGTAGTACGCGAAGGGGTAGCGATTCTGCGCGTCCGCCTGGAT
>JACQVV010000463.1 GCA_016209595.1 Planctomycetota bacterium | reverse complement strand
GCTCCGTAGAGGCGCGAGAAGACCTCCAGGAGAGCCGCTGGCGTGCTCGATCGCCCGATCAGTCCACGCCGCGACTACCGGCGCGCGAGCGCCGGACCGCCACGGGGGGGAAACGATGTCAATCGTCACCGCCGGGTACTGCGCACGTGAAGGCGGGGGGTGAGTCGGGATAGCTCCGTAGAGGCGCGAGAAGACCTCCAGGAGAGCCGCTGGCGTGCTCGATCGCCCGATCAGTCCACGCCGCGACTACCGGCGCGCGAGCGCCGGACCGCCACGGCTACCGGGAAGGCGGGGCGGTCAGGCCGCCCCGCGGTACCAGGGAGGGAAGCTCCCTGGCGGGAACGCGACGTCGGTCTCGCCGTCCCTGTACCTCTTCGAGGCGATCCGGTAGAGCTCGAGGAACTGCGCGTAGTGAGCCCTGTACTCGTCCCAGAGCTCGCGCGTCGAGGCGTGGCAGAGGGGGCGAGGACTCTTCTTGGGATGGGCGGAGCGATCGGTCGGCGAAGCTTGGAGGATCCTCCGGACGCCGAGGACCTTCTTGCCCTGGGCCTTGCGCTCCCGGCGTAGCTCCTCTTCCCGGGCGTAGACGAGCTCCCGGAGCCTCCGAGCGCACTCCGCAGGCCGCAGGTGCTCCCAGCCGGGAGGAGGCGCGACCTCGAGACGGACGAACTCCTGGAAGGGCTTCTTGTCGTCTGGACGCCCCGCCTTGTGCCAGGCGGTCCTGGCGAAGATGCAGAAGGTACGGCTCTGGCGGTGGAGCGACTCGGGGGCGGAGGAGAGGCCAGGCCAGTTGTCGATGGAGTCGACGAGGTTCGCTTTGGCTGGGTTGGTGAGGACGTAGACGATGCGCTCGATGAGCTTCTCATCGTCCTGGATCGGCTCGAGCGAGTATCGCCGGGGGAAGACGGTCCCCGATCGCTTCCAGTGCTTGTTGACGAACCTGGCGAGGAGCCCCTGGAACTCACGGACGAACTGATCGACGTTGGCCCCGGGGCTGCGGCAGACAAGGTGCCAATGTGAAGACATGTTGATGAAGGCGTAGATCACGATCCCGTAGCGGCGCTGGGCGCGGATGAGCCACTCGGCGATGATCTTGTCGACCTCGAGGCTGGGCCGCAGGAGGAACATCTGCTCCTGCGTCCGGCAGGTCAGAAGGTAGTAGCGATCCGGGAGGATCTCGCGGATGGGGTATGACACGGGAGCAAGGTACTCGCCGCCCTCCCCGAAGGGTGACAAGTCGCCCCCCTCCTCGGCGCATCTTTCGACCTGCGCGAAGGATCGGTGGGCCCGCCCCTATCGAATCTGGACCCCGCCCAAAGCGGTCGCCGGGCGCCGCGCGGCGCCCGGCTCAGTGTGCGGTGGAGCCGCGGGAGCTGTAGCAGTACGCCAGGCGAATCCTGGATCGAGGGAATGGGAGGTAGTCCGATGCCTTCCCGAAACTCGCTCCAGGAGCCCTGCGCGTGAGAGTCCTACCCGACCAACGCCCAGGCAGTGGAGTTGTTCCAGTTCTGCCGCGGGACAGGGGCGGGCCTCCTTGCCCGCCCGGGCCTGTCCCGACAACGGATTCCCGAGAACGTGTGAGTTTGCCACGAGGCGGCTGGAGGCGGTCTGGAGAGCGGGCTAGCGGATGGCCGCGAGGGCTCTCTCCGCCGCGGCGATCCCGGTGCGCAGCGCGGCCTCGATCGACGGGCCGGCGAGGTAGTCTCCGGCGAGGAAGATTCTCCGGCCGATCGAAGGATCGAGCTTCGCAAGCTCCCGGTAGCGTCCCGGCGGGAACTGCGGGACCGCCTCGGAGAGCCGCGTCACGTGGCGGCAAACCACGCCGGGGATGGGCTTGGCGAGCACCCGAGCGGCGAGGTCGGCGAGCTCCCTCGTCACGCTCTCTTCGTCCTCTCCGAGAAGGCGGGCGGCGAGCCTGCCGCCGGTCACGATGCCCAGGCCGTCCTTTCCCTCGGGGACCTGCCGCGTTCCCTTGTACGCGAGGAACTGGAGCCCGGCGAGCCCCTCGAACTCGGAGCCGACGGGGATGACTCCCGGGCAGTCCGCGCCGAGCGGCCGGTCGAGGCCCAGGTCGAGCTTCACGGCGGGGGTGTAGCGAACCCGGCCGAGGAAGGCGGCGAGCTCGGGGGAGCCGTTCGCGCCTAGGATCGCGGCCGCCGCGGGAGCCTGGACGGCGAGGATCGCGGCCTCCGCGCGCAGCGTCTCGCGCCGCGAGTCCTCCTCGACGTCCACCTCGACGCCGCCTGCCGCCTCGCGCACCGCGAGGGCCTTCGTCCGCAGCCGGACCGGGAGTCCGCGGGCGAGCGACTCGCAGAGCCGGCCCATCCCACCCGCGATCGAGTAGAACCGAGCCGTCGGGCCCACGAGGGCCTGGGAGAGGAAGAGCGCCTTCGAGGTCTCGCTCGCCGGGGAGAGCGTGAGCGATTCGAGTCCGGGCTTCATCACCCGCTCGACGAACTCGTCGCCGAGGACCTCGCGCCCGTACTCCTCTGCCGACTCGTCGTCGGCGGCCGCGAGCGATCGCGGATCGGAGAAGTCGAGTCCCCCCGCGTGAGCGAGGAGTGACATCGAGAGCCGGCGGAGGCGGAGCTTCGACTTGATCGAGAGGAGCGGCGTCGTGAGGGCCGAGAGGGGGCCCGTGACCATGGGGACGAGCCTCCCGTCCACGAAGAGCTTCCCCGGGCCCTTGATCTCGACGACATCGGGCTCGAGCCCCTTCTCCCGGACGAGCCGCCGCGTGGTCGGGTAGAAGCTCGTGAAGAACTCGGCCCCGCGATCGAAGCGATACCCTTCGAGCTCGATCTGCCCCGCGCGGCCCGCCAGTTCTTCCCGCGATTCGAGAACCTGGACCGCCACGCCCTCGCGAGTCAGCCGATCGGCCGCGGCGAGCCCCGCCGGTCCCGCGCCCACGACGAGGACCGCGGGGTTCCCCTCGTTCACCCCGGCATCCGGTCGTAGGCCATGAGGGTCGAGACCCACGCCCGGGAGAGGGGGAACTCCTCGCGTGGGCGGAGGTTTTTCGCGAAGAACGCCGCGACCGGCCAGGCCTTCGCCGCCTTCTCCGTCACGAACCCGTAGAACGCGAAGGGCGCGGCCGTGAGGTCGGTCGCGTCGATCCTGTCCCCCATGAGGAACGGCCGGTCGGCCAGGCGCCGCTCGATCCGCGCGCAGCGCTCCTCGAACTGGGTGTTCGCCCGATGGATCGCGTCCTCGTCCTCCTTTCCAGAGAAGAAGAGACGCACCATCGAGAGCACCGGCTCGGCGAGCTCGCCCCGCGCCCACCACTCCCAGTCCTCGATCTCGCGCATCGTCTGGTAGTCGGTGGAGAAGATGCGCGGGGTGTCGCGCCAGTTGGCGTCGAGGTAGCGGATGATCGCGCCCGAATCGAAGACGACCCTGCCGTCGTGGACGAGGACCGGCGTGAACGGCTGCCCCGAGACCTCGATCACCGGCCGACGGTCATTCCCGTCCACCGGGACCTTCTCGTACGGGATCCCCTTGTACCCCAGCGTGATGCGCACCTTGAGGTTGTTGGGCGAGGGGGCGAGGTCGTAGAGGATGGGTCGCGTGCTCATGGCGCGGACGCCTTTCAAGCGCGAGAGGAGAGGACCGAGGCGGCCCAGGCCGCGTCCTCCTCCTCGAAGGGCGGCGAGGGAGGCCGCGAGTAGTCGAGGGTCGTCCCGTACGAACCCATCTCATAGACACGATCGAGGATCGGCTGGAGCTCCACGACGACGTCGGGGTCGCCCACGAGCAGCGGGATCCCGACCTTCGGCAGGCGAGTCTCGAGCCGGAGGGCATGAACCGTTCGCTTGTATGGGTTCGAGGCGCGCCGGATCACGACGAGATAGTGATAGCGCCCGCGCCGGCCGAGAACCGCGGCCCGGGGCACGGCCACGACATGTTCCCCTCCGCGCAGGAGATCGATCTCCACGAGGTTCGATGCGCTCGCCAGGAGCTCCTCCTGCTTCTTCCTGTAGGAGCGCGAACCCTCGGAATCCGGTCGCTTGTTCGTCGGCGAAAGGAGCTCGATCACGGAGACGACCCGGTGCCCGGTGGAGGCATCCAGGATCTCGATGAAGCTCTCGTTCAACTCCACGGGCTCGACCGAGATCGTGATCGCGGGGTCGGCTTCGAGGACGGCCGGGCCGGTCCCTCTAGGTGCCCCCGGGCGCTCGACAACCCGGGCGTCGGGGAGGAACGCCGAGGGCTCCTCGGCATCGAGGTAGACGCGGTCCTCAAGCCGGGCGTAGTACCGCGGCGGCAGCCCCTCGGCGATGGCGTCCCGTAAGTACGTGACGAAACTCGCATGGACCCCGCGCCACCCTCGAGGGTCCTCGAGATACGGGTCCATCCCCGGGAAGGGGGAGCGTCGTCCAGCCATCGCGGAAATCGTACCCCCGCACGGCTCGGCCGGGCAAGGCGAGTCGATGGAGGCCCGGCAGGAGAGGCCGGAGGCCCCAGGCCGGCCAGATCCTGCAAAGAGTCGGAACTTCCGTCGAACCGGGGCGTCCGTAGATCGTTCGGACTCCCTGGAATCCCTCTACGGAGACCCTCATGACGCCCCGCAGCTCGAAGATCGCCCTGGCACTCACCCTCTCCGCCGCGCTCGCCGCCTGTTCCCGGGACGAGGAGCGGTCGGGTTCCGATTCGCAGAACGGGAAGCCGTCGCTCGGCAAGGACGCCCTGGACGGGACCAAGGCCCCGCCGCCCGCCTATGCGGATACGAAGGAAGAAGGCTGGACGACCACCCGGTACGCCTCCGCGTCGGGAAGCGGGGGGGAAAGCGATCGCGAGACGTCCGAGGGTGGCGGCGGGAGGTTCGGGGGACATTCCGAGGCTCTCCGTCGCGGGGGGGCCGACATGCCGCCTCCGGGCGCTCCCGCCCCGGAGCCGGAGGCTCTGATGGAGGACGCCGCGCCCCGTCCGGCCGCGGGTCCCGCCGATCCCGCCGGGCCCGGCCCGGCGATAGGAGCGGCTGGCGACGGAGCGGCGCCGCCCGAGACCGCCAACCCCCTCAAGGCCGGCGAGGTGGACGACAACGAGAAGTTCGATGAGTACCTCGCCTACCATCAGGACCAGGCGAAGCTCCTGCCCGAGGGCTATCGTCTCGACATCTCGGAGCGCTACGTCCTGGAAGTCACCGACGAGAAGGGGCGGACGCTCCCCAACTGCCGGATCGGGATCGCCGGCGACGACCACCTCCTCTGGGAGGGACGGACCGACTCCCGCGGCCGCCTCGGCTTCTTCCCCCGCACCGTGAAAGAGTCGGAGGGAGTGAAGGAGTTCCAGATCACCTTCCAGTACGGCGACCACACGACGGTGAAGGACTTCTCCCGCGAGCCCCACGGGTCGGACGAACCCTGGAAAGTCCAGCTCCCGGTCGCCAAGCGGACCGGCGCCGTCGATCTCGACCTCCTCTTCCTCCTCGATACGACCGGGTCGATGGGGGACGAGATCGCGCGTGTCCAGGCGACGCTCCTCTCGATCACCGACAGGATCCGGAAGCTCGAGGGGAACCCGCGCATCCGGTACGGCATGGTGCTCTACCGGGACCTCTGGGACGAGTACGTCACGCGGCGCTTCGGGTTCACGGACGACGTCGAGGCGTTCGACAAGGCGCTCCACGAGGTCTCCGCGAACGGCGGTGGCGACGGACCCGAAGCGATGAACATGGGGCTCTTCGCCGCGGTCGACCAGATGGACTGGGGGAAGGAATCGCTCCGGCTCGCCTTCCTCGTCGCCGACGCCTCGCCGCACATGGACTACACGGACGACGTCCCCTACCCGACGACGCTCAAGTCGGCGGTCGCCCGGGGAATCAAGATCTTCCCCACCGCGGCGAGCGGCCTGGAGCCCGTCGGCTCGTATGTCTACCGCCAGATCGCGCAGTTTACCCTCGCGCGGTTCCTCTTCATCGAGTACGGCGGGAGCGGCGCGACGCACGGCGTCGAGGGGTCCTACGCCCAGAACAACCTCGACGACATCGTGGTCCGGATCGTCAGGGAGGAGCTCGCGGCCTTCGCCGAATAGGGTGTCACGGACGCGCCCGCTTGCCGCCGGCGCGCTCGCGGCTCAAGATAACGGGGAATGTCGCGCGCGGCCCTTTCCTTCACTCTTCTGGCGGTCCTCGCCTTCTCGCTCCCCGGTTGCTCCCGGGACGAGGAGGGCGAAGACGTCGCGCCTCCGGGGGCCGGCGCGGCGGGGTCCGGCGGAAGAGCGGGCCCTCCACCCGAGACGAGGGAGCTCTTCGCGGCTTGCGAGGCGGGCGAGATCGACGCGAAGTTCGTGCGCCACGACTACTCCGCGACCCAGACCGGGAACGTCCTCTGGGTCGGCTGGGGCGGTACGGAGTTCTACATCGAGGTGAAGAACACGAGCGGGAAGGACCTCGCCGTCGCCCTTCCCAGATACCTTCTCGCGGATCTGGACTCGTGGAAGAACCCGTACGAGAAAGAGGCCCCGACTCCCGACTTCTTCTACCTCGTCGTCTGCGAGCCTGGGACGCCCGCGGTCGTCAAGAGGGGCGGGGTCGCGAAGGTGAAGGTCGAGAAGGCCTGGTACCTTGGAAACGCCGGGCGCACGCCGCCCTCCACTTCGCACACGAGCGAGTACACGAGGTTCACGCTCGCCCCGGCGCCGGACGAGTCCCCGTACGTTCGCCTGGCCGAGACCCTTCGCGCGGCCGAGCCGCCCCTCGAGCGCGGAGGGGTCACCCTCTTCGCGCTTGTCTCCCGCGCGACCCCCGAGGACGTCCTCGTGAAGATGATCCAGGGGGGCACGATCTTCGACGCACGGCGGATGCGGGAGGTCCTGGCGGCCGGCGGCTTCGAAGAGGCGGAGCACCCCGGATTCGCCCGGGCCGAAGAGAGGCGCAGGGCGGTCTTCGAGGGTCTCAGGGCGGGTCTGGAGGCCGGGAAGACGGAGCGGTTTCCGGGGGCAGACGCGAAGTTCCTCGCCGGGGACGTCGAGGTCGCGCACCTCGCGGCCCGGTACCTCGAGCCGCGCGAGGACCGGCATGGCCGGGACCACCTCCCCGAGACCCTCGTCGAGCTCGGTGTGGTCGGCCCCGAGGTGCTCGACCCCCTGCTCGACTTCGCCCTGCGTGACGGAGAGGAGTCCTCGCGAATGGCCGCGGCAATCGCCGGGACGAAGCTCGGCGATCCCCGGCCGATCCCGATCCTCGTCCAGTACCTCGACCACCCCGAGCGGGAGGAGGACGAGGTCGAGCGCACGATCCGCGAATGCCGCGAAGCCCTCGCCGAGCGGTGGACTCGCGAAGGAAAGGTCGAGAAGGGGAAGAAGATCGACGAGGCCGCGCGCCGGTTCGGCGGGCTCGACGCCCCGGAACTCCACGACGTCCCCGCCCAACGGATGGAGGAGATCCGCGCCTTCCTCGATTCGCGCAAGAACCTCCGTCCGGGGGGCTACGAGGATCTCTGCCGGATCGCGCGGTCGGGCGAGCGTTCCGAGGACCGCCGGCGTGCCCTCGACCGGCTCGTCCGGAACGAGGCCTACCGCCGGGAGCCCCGGACGCTCGAGATCTTCCTCGCGATCGTCCGCGAGGAGCCCGACAAGGGGCTGCGCTACAACGCGATCGTGGACCTCCATCGCTTCGGCGACCCGCCCGAGACGGAACCCGCGCTCCTTTCGATCCTCGGCGACTACCGGGGAGTCGGCAAAGATAGGAACGAGGACCATAATCTCCTCGGCGCGGCGATGAGCGCCCTCGCCCGCAGGAAGAGCCGCGCGGCGATTCCCCTTCTGCTCGACTACCTGGAGAGCCGCGACTACCACGCGCACAGAGCGCACGAGGCCCTCTCGGATATCAGCGGGCTAGAGGTCCGCTCGAAAAGCCGCGCCGACTGGGAGCGCGCCCTTCGCGAGGGCGGCTTCCTCGGGGAATAGGCTCCAATGCGAGCCTCCTTGACGGCGCCCGCCGGGAAACCTATCGTCACCCGGATCGTGCCCCCCGCCACCCATCCTGAAAGGCGTTCCATGACCCTGCGCATCCGCCGTTCCCTCCTCGTGCCGACCGTGATCCTCGTTCTCTTCGCGCTGCCCGCGGCGGCCCAGGGGGGCGGCGAGAGCCATCCCTTCCCCGAGTACAAGGAAGAGGATCTCGCGAAGAACGACTCCGGCCTCCGCTGGAAGACGCTCGTCCCGGGAGAAGGCGATCCCCTCGAGGCGGGGGACGTGGCGGTCGTCCACTACTCCGGGTGGCTCACCGACCGGACGCTCTTCGACAGCTCGCTCCGTCGCGGCGAGACCTTCCGGTTCCAGGTCGGCGCGGGGCGGGTCATCGCCGGATGGGACGAGGGCCTGGTGGGGATGAAAAAGGGGGAGAAGCGGCTCCTCGTCATCCCGCCCGCTCTCGGCTACGGCGATTCGGGCGCGGGGGACGACATCCCGCCCGGCGCGACGCTCGTCTTCGTCACCGAGCTCGTCGAGTTCGTCGCGGGACCGAAGTACCCCGAGATCGACCCGGCGAAGGTCCAGCGGACCGCGAGCGGCCTCGGCTACATCGACCTCGCCCCCGGCGACGGCGCGCCTCCGCCGGCCGGGGCGACCGTCTCGGTCCACTACTCCGGCTGGCTGGAGAACGGGAAGCTCTTCGACAGCTCGCGGGTTCGGGACGAGCCGCTCGAGTTTCAAGTGGGGCGCGGTCGCGTCATCAAGGGATGGGACGAGGGGCTCGCCTCGATGAGGGCCGGCGGCCGGCGCATCCTCATCATCCCGGCCGACCTCGCCTACGGGAGCCGGGGCGCCGGCGGGGTGATCCCGCCCGGCGCGACCCTCGTCTTCGAGGTCGAGCTCCTGCGGATCCGCGAGTAGGGCGGGCGTTTCCGGGACGGGGCGCTCCGCGAGGAGGGGAAGGTGTTCACGCCGGAGGAACGGGCCGCGATGGCCGGCCTCTGGGCGCGAAAGACCGACCAGGACGCCCGGCGCCTCCCTCGCCTCGAGCGCCACAGGAACCTCCATCCCGCGAGCGCCGAGCTCCTCGCCGCGCTCGCCATGGGCCTCGGGGCGAAGAGGATCCTCGAGATCGGCGGCTCGAGCGGGCTTTCCACGATCGCGCTCGCCGCCGCGGCGCGCCGGACCGAGGGGCGCGTCACGTCGATCGAGATCGAGCCCGTGCGGCAGGCCGAGGCGCGTGAGACCCTCGCCGCCCTCGGACACGCCGGACGCGTCGAGTTTCTCCTCGGTGACGCCGCAACGATCCTCCTCGGAGTCGCCGAACCGGAGCGCGCATGCGCGACCCCGGACATGGACCTCGTCCTCCTCGACTGCGAGAAGGAGGACTACGCCCGCTTCCTCGACCTGCTCGTTCTCTCGCCCGGCGCCGTCGTCGTCGCCGACAACGTTCTCTCGCACGACCTCGCGGAATACGTGGCGCACGTGCGCGCGAAGCCCGGCGTCGAGTCGGTGACGCTCGCGGTCGGCCAGGGGCTCGAGCTCTCCCGCTTCACGCGCGGCCAGCCGGCGCGAGGGTAACGCGGGTGGCCTCCGGGGACGAGATTCGCCGGGCGCTCCTGGACTTCATCCGTGCCCGGACCGGCCTCGGCCCGCCCGGCGACTGCCAGTTCGAGGATCTCGGCGTCTTCCGGCGCGAGGCGGACGCCGAGGGGACGATGGTCCTTCACTTCACGTATCGTTTCGACCGCGACGGCTTCTCGCAGTACGACCGCACGGTGACCTTCACCGGGCGCGCGAAGCTCGACGCGAACGGGCGAGTGGTCGAAGGCGAAGTGGAAGAAGTCGCCCGCGGCGAGGATTTCTAGCCTACGGCGCGCGGGGCGCTTCGATCTGCACGGTCGCGTGCTCGATCTGGTACTCGTCGCGGATCCGGTCGACGATCCGGTGGAGAAGCTCGTCCCGGCTAGGAGTCTCGTCCGGCGAAAGGACCACGTGCACGGTGAGAACGTGCATGCCGCTCGTGATCGTCCAGACGTGGAGGTCGTGGAGCGAACGGACGCCGGGGATCTTCGCGAGCGACCGGGCCATCTCGTCGAGGTCGATGTGGGCCGGCGTCGCCTCCATGAGGACGTCCACCGACTGGAAGACGAGACGCACCGCCCCCACCAGGACGACGAGGCCGATGGCGACGCTGGCGACGGGGTCGGCGAGCTCCCAGCCCCAGACCTTGATGGCGACCGCGGCGCCGATCGCCCCGACCGAACCGAGCGCGTCCCCGAGGACGTGGAGGTAGGCCCCCCGGACGTTCAGGTTCTCCTCGCGCCCCCGGTCGCCTGCCTGGATCTCTTCGCGCTCGCCCTCGTGTTCGTGGGGGTGGCCGTCAGGGTGCGCGTGGCCCTTCGATCGGTGGAGGATCCAGGCCGAGGCGAGGTTCGCGGCGAGACCGAGGACGGCGACCGCGAGCATGAGGTCGGACTTCACCCGCGGCGGATCGTGGAGGCGCTCCCAGGCCTCGTAGAAGATGAGGAGGCAAATGAGGAAAAGCGTGACGCCGTTGGCCAGCGCGGCGAGGATCTCCAGGCGAAGGTAGCCGTAGCTTTTCTTGGCGGGAGCCGGACGCGTGGCGAACCAGATCGCGAAGAGCGAAAGACCGATCGCGGCCACGTCGGTGAGCATGTGGCCGGCGTCGGCGAGGAGGGCGAGAGAATTCGTGACGAGGCCCCCCGCGACCTCGGCGACCATGACGACCGTGGTGATGAGAAGCGCCGCCCACAGGCCGCGCCGGCTGCCGGCTCCAAGCGTCTGGCGGGGGGCGGGGCAAATCTCGCCGTGGCAGCTCGGGCCCGAGCGGACCGGCTCGGGAGTTTCGGGGGGCACCATTTCTTGGCCTTGTCCTTTTCGCGGAAAGTACACCGGCTGCTACTTCAGCGTCCACCTTCTCCGCGTCGGGTCGCCCCTCGTGCCGCCCTGGATCGACTCGAACCGCACGGGCCCGCCGTTCCACTCGACGCGCCAGACGATCTCCTGGCCGTACGGCTCGCCGAGCGCGCCGGCGTTCAGGCACGGAACGCCGCGGACACGCTCCAGACCCCAGGCTTCGTGGATGTGGCCGCAGACGAAGAGCCGCGGCCGCACAACCTGGAGCCAGTGGAGAACCGAGGTGCTCCCCACGTGGCCCCCGCCCCGGGTGCGGTCGAGGGTCGTGTCTCTCGGGGGCGTATGACAGAGGAAGATATTCACGGGGGGCGGGGCGCGGCCGAAGAGGCGCGCGAGCCCTTCGTCCGCTTCCTCTTCCTTCCATTCGTACGGGAAGCCGAAGAGCTCGGGGCCCGCCCCACCGAAGCCCGCCACCGAGAGGCCCGCCACCTCGACCACCCGCCTGTCGGCGTTCGTCGCCGGGGCGTCGGCCGGCGGGTCGGCGAGATCGTGGTTCCCCGGGACGAAGACAACGGGTGCGCCGAACGCGTCCCGCGCCCGGGCGAGGATCCGGCGGACCGAGTCGTCGTGGCGCTCGCGCTGGGCGCGGCGATGGCGCGCTTCCCACGGCGGGTCGAGGGCGATATCGCCGGCAAAAAGGACGAGCTCCGGCCTCGCGTCCGACACGAGTTCGAGAGTCCGGTCGAGCCGCGCCATCTCGCCGTGGACATCCCCCAGGACGACGATCTCCATCTCCCTTACTCTACCGTCTGCGGGCGCCCCGAATCGGCGAGCTCGAGGCTCTCGATCAAGTCGGCGAAACCGCGCGCGCACTCCTCGGGGGACGTGTAGCCCGAAACGTCGCCGCCGAACGCCGTGGCGAGCATATCGGTCGCGACGACGCCGGGGTTCACCGCGCAGACGATCGTCTCCGGGAGCTCCTCGGCAAGCGACTGGGAGAGCCCCTCGATCGCAAACTTGCTCGCGCAGTAGGGCGCGAAACGTGCGGCGCCTGCGCGGCCCCAGTACGAGGAGATGTTGAGAAGGCACCCGGGACGGGCCCGCGCGAGGAGGGGAAGAGTCGCGCGCGCTACCCGGACCGCGCCCAAGACGTTCGTCTCGAAGATCCGCCGCCATTCCTCGTCGGGGATCGTGGCGAGGTCCGCCGGCTCGTTGACGACCGCGGCGTTGTTGACGACGAGGTCGAGCCCTCCCAGCGCCTCCGCCGCGGCGGCGATCCTCCCGGCCGTCTCCGGCCACGCCACGTCTCCGGCGACTTCCTCTACCTGAGTTTTCATGCCACGTAACTCGCACGCCACCCCGGCCAGTCGCTTCGCGTCCCGCGCGGCGAGGACGAGCCCCGCCGCGCCGCGGCGCCCGAGTTCCCGCGCGAGCGCGGCCCCTATTCCCCGGCTCGCTCCCGTGACCACCGCCCGGATGCCTCGGATCCTCACGCTTCTCCGCTTCCCACCTGCATGACATGGAGCGGTTCGAAATCTGCGATCGTTCGAACTCGAACTCGTCATCGTACTCGTTCTCGTCGCCGTTCTGCAGTCGTTCCTCCTTGTCCGCCGCTCGGGACCGGGTTAGGCTTGCGACGATGAACCGGGGCGCGATCACGACGGACCTGGCAAGGGGCTTTCTTCCGTTCGAGTGGGTGCGGTTCGCCTACCTGTTCGGATCGGTGGCGAGGGGGGAGGAAGGCCCGGGGAGCGACGTGGATGTGGGCATCTCGGTCGCGCGGCCTCCCTCAGCGGATGACCTGTTGGCGCTGGCGGACAGCCTCTGCCGGGCCTGTCTCCGGGACGATGTCCAGATCGTCCTCCTCGATCGGCTTGGCCCGGGCATCCTCCACCGCGTGCTCCAGGAAGGGATTCTCCTCCTCGATCGTGATCGAGATCGGCGGATCGCCTGGACGGCGGAGCGGCTCTCGGAGTGGTACGACTTCGCCCCAACCTACCATCTCTGGAGGGAGGCTTTCTGGGACGCGTGCCGGAGGAAGGCCAGTGGATAGGCGGCTTCTGATCGAGAGGAAGATCGCTCTCGTCAGGGAAAACCTCGCGCGACTGGGGGACCTTGCGAAGCTCGACCGGCAGACCTTCGTCTCCGATTTCACCAAGATCGATTCGGCGGAGCACCGCCTCCAGACCTCGATCCAGGCGCTCATCGATCTCGGGGCGATCGTCGCGGCCGATCGCGGAATTCCCCCGCGGTCCCGATCGACCGAGCTCGTCGAGGCCCTTCACGACGCCGGAGTCTTCCCGGCCGATCGACGCGATACCTACGTCAAGATGACTCGTTTCCGCAACGTCCTCGTGCATCGGTACAACCACGTCGACGTCGATCGAGTCTACGAGGTCCTCAAGACCCATCGAAGGGACATCGAGACGTTCCTGGACGATCTCGTCCGGGCTCTCGCGCCGGGTCCCTGAGACGGCCCGATCCGAAGGCCGGCGGGGTCTTGATCCGCAGCGCGCCTGCTGATACACCCTTGCAACGTCCATGCACGACCACGGCCAGCCGACCGGCGACGGGGAGCCTCGCTCGCTCGAGATCCCCGAGGGAACTCCGGAAGGACGCCGTGGCGGCTGGTGCGGGTGTCTCATGATGGTGGCCTGTCTCGTGGGGTTCATCGTGTTCGTCTACTGGTCGATGATCGGCATGGCGCCGCGAAAGCCATGAGCGACGAAATCGTGGGGGAAGCGGCGGAAGCGCGGAACGACCAGCCGGAAGTGCCGGGCTCCGAGTCGCCCGTCCCGTCTTCCGCGCTGGAAACCGCGGGACACCCGGAGACCGTTCCGCAGTCCGAGCTCCCTGTTTCGGGTTCGGAAGGCCCGGGGGCGCTTCTCGCCGAGCTCGACCGGATCGGGAAGGACCTCCAGGCGAAGCGGGCCCATGCGGCGGGGAAGGGGCGCCCGAAGGATCGCGAAGTTCGCCGGCGCCGGTCGCAGGCCGAGGAGCACGACCTTCTCCTCCACCTCGCCCGCGCGTACGCGGCGCTCCTCCCTCACGGGGCGCCCGACCCCGCGGGGCTTGCGGAGCTCGGGCGGCGCGTCAAGCGTCTCTCCGGCTGGCTCGCGGAGAAGCCGGAGCGCGCAAGCGCGACCCCGCAGAACAAGGAAGATCCTGTTGCCGAGGCTTCGTCCCCCGCCGTGGGCTCCTCGGTTCCCGCTCCCGCTCCCGCTCCCGCTCCCGAGACCCCTTCCACCGCCGTTTCCCCTCCCCCCTCCCCCCGTTCCCAGGAAAGGAAGAAGGACCGGAAAAAGAAGGGGAAGGAGAGAGATAAGGAGGCGGGAGCGCAGAAGGCTCCTGTCGGACGCGAGGAGAGGATCGTCGCCGTCCTCGCGGCGTATCCGGCGTTCCTCGATGCGGAGCGGGCCGAACGGGACAAGGTCGAGGCCGAGAAGGCGACCCGCGAGGGCCGGGAGCCGGTCCCGCTCGGGCCCCTGCCGGTGCTCGCGGCCCGCGAGGATCTCGTGAAGAGAATCCGGGAGCGCGGCACGCTTCTTCTCTCGGGGGAGACGGGTTCCGGGAAGACGCTCCTCTCCCCGTTCTTCGCGCTCGAGGCGGGAGTCGGGCGCTCGGCGCGCATCCTCCACACGCAGCCTCGCAGGGTCGCCGCCCGGCAGATCGCCCTACGCCTGGCACGGATGTCGGGGACGGTCCCGGGCGAGTTCTTCGGCTGCCACACCCGGATCGACAAGGTCTACGGCAAGGGCACGGTCGTCAAGGTCGCGACCGACGGCATCGTCCTTCAGGAGCTCCGGGGCGATCCGCTCCTCATGGCCTACGAGATGGTGATCGTGGACGAGGCCCACGAGCGCTCGCTGAACATCGACCTCCTCCTCGGCCTCCTCCAGAACGTCCGCGAGAAGCGACCCGAGCTCAAGATCCTCATCTCCTCGGCCACGCTCGAAGTCGAGCGATTCCGCGAGTTCTTCCGCCTTTCGGACGAGGACGT
>JACQVV010000462.1 GCA_016209595.1 Planctomycetota bacterium | reverse complement strand
CGTGCCGGCGGTAGGAAGGGGGAGGGGGCAGTTCCCCTCCCCCTGGAAAGGAGGTAGAGGGTGGTGGTCTCGTATCAGGACCGGCTCCAGCAGCTCAAGCGGCGCATCCCAGAAGTCGAGCCCAGCGAGGTCAAGCGCCGCCCGCAGGGCGCGGTCGTGATCGACGTGCGGGAGAAGGACGAGTACGAGCAGGGGTACATCCCGGGCGCGGTCCACATCCCGCGCGGCTTCCTGGAGATCAAGATCGACACCGTCGCGCCGGCCGCCGAGACGCCGATCTACCTCTACTGCGCGGGCGGAACGCGGTCGCTCCTCGCCGCCGGGAACCTCGCCGAGCTCGGCTACACGAACGTCCGTTCCGTGATCGGCGGCTTCCGGAAATGGAAGGAGGAGGGGAACCCCTTCGAGCGCCCCCGGGTGCTCACGGCCGACGAGGAGAAGCGCTACAGCCGCCACCTCACGATCCCCGAGGTCGGACCGCAGGGGCAGTTCAAACTCCTCGACGCCAAGGTCCTGTGCGTGGGAGCGGGGGGGCTGGGCTCGCCGGCCGCCTACTATCTCGCCGCCGCGGGCGTCGGGACGCTCGGGATCGTGGATGACGACGTCGTGGACGAGTCGAACCTCCAGCGCCAGATCCTCCACAACACCAGGCGCCTCGGGACGCCCAAGATCGACTCCGCCCGAGAGACGCTGTCCGCGTTCAACCCGGGCGTGAAGATCGAGACCTACAAAGCTCGTCTCACGAGCGAAAACGTCGAGGAGATTTGCGGACCCTACGACATCATCCTCGACGGGAGCGACAACTTCCCGACCCGGTACCTCGTGAACGACTTCTGCGTGAAGCACGAGAAGCCGAACGTCCACGGCTCCGTCTTCCGCTTCGAAGGACAGGTCACCGTCTTCTGGCCGGGCCGGGGACCGTGCTACCGCTGCATCTTCCCCGAACCGCCGCCGGCGGAGCTCGCGCCTTCGTGTGCGGAGGCGGGAGTCCTGGGGGTCCTGCCGGGAGTGATCGGGCTCCTGGAGGCGATCGAGACGGTGAAGCTCATCCTCGACAAGGGAGACACGCTCGTGGGGCGGCTCCTCTGCTACGACGCGCTCAAGGCGAGCTTCGTCGAACTCTCGCTCCGCCGCGACCCGGATTGTCCCTACTGCGCCGACGGCGTGGAGTTTCCGGGCTACGTGGACTACGCGCGATTCTGCGCCTCGCCACGCGAACACGCGGCGGCCGCCCGATAGACCGACCTCCATGGACGCCAGGAGCTGGAAGTCGTACCTGGAGCGATATCCTTCACTGACCCTGATCGGGAACACCCCGCTCTTCGAGGTCCGCGCTCTCGCGTCCAGGTTCCCGCGCGCGACGGTCCACGCCAAGGCGGAGTGGATGAACCCCGGTGGATCGATCAAGGACCGGCCCGTGCTGCGGATGCTCCTTTCGGCCGTCCTTTCGGGAGAGCTCGCGCCCGGGAGGACGGTCCTCGACTCGTCCTCCGGCAATGCCGGCATCGCTTACGCCATGATCGGGAAGGTCCTGGGGTTTCCGGTCGAGATCGTCGTCCCGGGGAACGCGAGCCAGGAGCGGATGAAGCGGATTCGCGCCCACGGCGCCTCCCTCGTCCTCACCGATCCCATCGAGGGGTACGATGCCGCGCTCCGGGAGGCGCACCGGCGGCACGAGTCCGACCCCGAGCGGTACTACATGCCCGACCAGTACGCCAACGAGGAAAACTGGCGATCCCACTACGAGACGACCGCCGCCGAGCTCCTGGAGCAGACGGGGGGCCGGATCACGCACTTTGTGGCGGGGGTCGGAACGGGCGGCACGATCACGGGCGTGGGCCGGCGCCTGAAGGAGCACGATCCGTCGATCCGCGTGGTGATGATCCTCCCGGAGAGCTTCCCCGGCATCGAGGGCCTGAAGCCCCTGGAGACCGAGCACGACATCGTGCCGAGGATCTTCGACCCGTCGATCCCCGACTGGAAGGTGAAGGTGCGCACCGAGGACGCCGCGGACCTCTGCCGCGAGCTCGCCGGCCACGGCATGTTCGTGGGGCAGTCTTCGGGAGCCTACCTGGCTGGAGTCCGCGCCCTCCTCGCCGAGGAGCCTACCGCGCGCGTGGCGACGGTAATGAGCGACCTCGGCGAGCGATACTTCTCGACGGGGTTGTGGGACTAGAGCGTCTTCTTGCAGAGGTAGAAGTCGAGCTTCTCGTAGTCCGCATCGAGGCGCTGGTCGACTTCCTTCTCGGTCTTGGGAGGCGGGACGACGACCTTGTCGCCGGGCCTCCAGTTGACGGGGCAGGCGACACCGTTCTTGTCGGCGGTCTGGAGCGCGTCCAGGACCCGCTCGATCTCGTCCACGCTCCGCCCAATGTTGAGGGGGTAGTAGATCACGGCGCGGATCGAGCGCTTGGGGTCGATGAAGAAGAGAGCACGCACGGTCGCGGTGGTGGTCTCGCCAGGGTGGATCATCCCGTAGAGCTCCGCGACCGCGCGGTTCGAGTCCGCCACGAGCGGATAGGGGATACGCACACCCATGATCCTGGACAGGTTCTGCACCCAGGCCAGGTGCGAGTGGATGCTGTCCACGGAGACGCCGATGAGCTTGGCGTTTCGCTTCTGGAACTCGGGGTAGCGCCGGCCGAGCTCGGTGAGCTCGGTCGAGCAGACGGGCGTGAAGTCGGCGGGGTGGGAGAAGAGGACCACCCATTTGCCTTCTTGCCAGTCGCTGAAACGGATCTCGCCGTGCGTGGTCTGGGCGGTGAAGTCGGGGGCGACGTCGCCGATGCGAGGCATCAGTCTCGTGACGCCCGTCGCCGTCCCGCCCGCCATGGATTCGTACATGGGGCTATCCTCCTGATCGTGATGAGCTGTTAGTGGCTCGCCAGCACGACCTTGAGGATACCGGACGTTATGGGTCCACGCTATCCTTTTTTCTTGGCTCGATCCGGAACTGGAACCGGATCTGCCGCGCGAGGGCCACGAGATCCTCCAGCCGCGCTTGATGGGCGAGGATCTCGAGCGATTGGAGATCGAACCTCCCCGGCCGGTAGAGCTTCACCTTGTTCCGGTTCGTCCCGGACAGCAGCGCCTTGCCCGGCTGGCCCGACCGCTGGTAGCGCTCGACGAACGAGCGGGCGGCCTCCCGCCCCTCGTCGGTCTCGCCGAACTCGATCTGGACCGCGGTGCGCTTGATGGGGAGCTCCATGCCGGTATTCTACGCACATGGAGCCCATCTATCTCGACAACAACGCCACCACGCCGCTCGATCCGAACGTGTTCGAGGCCATGCGGCGCTTCCTCGTGGACGATTTCGGGAACCCGTCGAGCGCCCATCGCTTCGGCCGTCCACCCCGCGAGGGGCTCGAGGAAGCCCGGCGGCGAGTCGCGGCCTGCCTAGGCACGCGGCCCGACCGGATCGCGTTCACGCGGAGCGGAACAGAGGCCGACGGGCTCGCGGTCGCGGGACGGTTCGCCGGCCGAGCGCACGGACGGCTCATCACGACCGACATCGAACATCCGGCCGTTCTCGAGACCGCCCGTGCGCTCGCGGGGCGCGGGATCATCGTGGAGATCCTGCCTGTCGATTCGGACGGGATCGTCTGCCTGGAGACTCTCGAGGAGGCCCTTTCGCGCCCCGCGGATCTCGTTTCGATCATGCTTGCAAACAACGAGACCGGGGCCGTCCAGCCGATTGGCGAGGCTTCCTGCCTGTGCCGGGCGAAAGGGGTGCCGCTCCACACGGACGCCGTGAACGCCGCCGGAAAGATGCCGGTCCGCGTGGACGAGCTCCGCGTGGATCTGCTCTCCCTTTCGGCCCACAAGTTCCACGGGCCGAAGGGCGCGGGAGTGCTCTACATGCGCGACCGTTCGCTGATCGAGCCCTTGTTCTTCGGGGGCGGACAGGAGGGCGGTCTCTCTCCCGGCACGGAGAACGTCGCCGGCGCGGTAGGACTCGCGGAGGCCCTGGCCCGGGCGACAGCCGCGCTGCCCGATGCGGCGGACCGGATGCGGGAGCTGTCCGAGAGACTTCTCGCGGGGCTCCGCTCTCTCGTCCCGGGAATCGTGGAGAACGTCTCCGGGGAAGCACGACTGCCGAACACTCTTTCACTGATCATTCCGGGACGTGACTCCACGAAGCTCCTTGCCCGCCTCGACCGGGCGGGCATTGCCGTTTCCGCTGGAGCCGCGTGCCACGCGGGCACGCGGAAACCCTCTTCCGTTCTTCTCGCGATGGGTAGAACGCCGGAGGAGGCGCTCTCGACGATCCGGGTGAGCCTCTCGAGGTTCACCACGGGGGAGGAGATCGGGCGCTCGCTCGACATGTTCCGGCAGGTACTTGCCCGATAAGGGTTTACGGCTTCGTGTTCCGCGGAGAATTTTTTCTCGAAAAACCTCTAAAGTTTTTCCGGGAAAGCGACGACACCTATGGTGTCGCGGGTGTTGCAGCCCGCGGCAGCCTGCGAAGGGATTCGCAGGTTCGTTCGGATCTTTGAATCTCAAAGGGTCCCGGACGCGTCAGGGATGACGGGTGCGGGGGCCGGGCGCGGCGCGGGTCGTCCATCCAGGACGAGCGGCGCCGCGCCCCTCCCCGACTCCGACCCTCCCCGAGCGGCCGGACAGGCACCTGCCGACCGGCAAGGGCTTCACCGCGGACGATCGGTCCTCTCGCGGAAGGGGACCGATCGCGAAGCCCCGTGAACAACCGGCCGGCGGAGCGGACCCGGGAAGTGGACAGACACGAAGGGAGCGCGTCCTGCCTTGCGCTCCCGGCCGGGACCGGCATGGCGCCGGTCGAGCAGAAGAAAGGAAGTGTGGCGCCGGCTCCATAGCAGCGGGCAGGAACGTCCGGACAGGGAAGTTCGGATCGGAAAAGTTCACGGAGGAATGAGACCATGGGGCTTCGAATCAACAACAACGTCAACGCCCTCACGGCGCTGACGAACCTGCGCAGGACGGACGGACTCCTCTCTCGCTCCCTCGAGCGGCTCTCGACGGGCCTCAGGATCAACCGGGCGTCGGATGACCCGGCGGGGCTCGTCATCAGCGAGCAGTTCCGGGCTCAGATCGGCAGTCTGAAGCAGGCGGTCGAGAACACGCAGTTCGACTCGAACCTGATCGGCACGG
>JACQVV010000456.1 GCA_016209595.1 Planctomycetota bacterium | reverse complement strand
TCCCGAACCGGATCACGTCTCCGTGAAGGAGCTTTGTCTCCGCCTCGATCCGCCTGGAATTGACGTACGTGCCGTTCGTGCTCACCAGGACCTAGAGATACCACCGCCCGTCCCGCTCGACGAGGAGGGCGTGGCGCACCGAGACCTTCTTGCTGGGAAGGACGAGATCGTTTCCCTCCTCGCGCCCGATCGCGAAGGAGGGACCCTGGAGCCGGAGCGGCTCGGCCCCCTTCGCGAACGGCAGGAGGACGAACCGCTCCCGGCGCAGAGACTCCGGACGCTCGCGGGCCGAAGAGCGGAAGACCAGGACCTCGCCCGCGATCTCGATCCGGTCCCCGTGCTCCAGCCGGCGCTTCCCCTCGACCTTCTCGCCGTTCACCTCTGTCCCGTTCGTGCTCCCGAGGTCCTCCAGATGGAAGGCGCCGTCGGCGTAGCCGATCCTCGCGTGGTGGCTCGAGGCGCTGGGCGAATCGATGACGAGCCGGTTCGAGGGGTGCCGGCCGATCGGGAGCTCGCCCTCGCCGAGCGCCACCTCCTCGCCGCCCCGCGTGCCGCCGAGGATGGTGAGGAGGAAGCGCTCCGCGGGGAGGTCTCCGTTCAGGAAGGCGATGCGGTACGGCCCGACCGCGAGCTCGTCTCCATGTGAGAGGACCTGCTCGGCCGCGCGGACTCCCCCCACGTAGAGCGGGGCCGGGCCCCCGAGCTCGCGGGCCACCCAGCAACGGCCGCGCCGGACGAGCTCGACCTGGCGGGGACCGATGCCCTCGCCCGGGGCGAGGAGGAAAGTGTCGCCGGGATCGCAGCCGATCGTGGCACGCTCGCCGGCGAGCGGCACCCGGTGCTCGGCGCGAGAGCCCAGAAGCGCGAGCACGAAGCGGCCACCCCCCAGCCGCTGTGGGGGCGGCAGGGCGGGCGAATGGTAGATGTAGCGGAGGCCGCCGAGCGCGATCTCGTCCCCGTGGGCGAGCGCGACCCGCTCGATCTTCTTCCCGTTGACCAAGGTCCCGTTGGTGCTTCCCAGGTCCGAGAGGACATGGCCACCCCCCTCGGCCCGGATCTCGCAGTGGCGTCCCGAGCACTCGACGTCGGCGAGCACCGCCTGGCACTCACGGCGGCGGCCCAGGACGACCGCCCCCGCCGCGAGCGGGATCTCCCGCGGATCGTTCGGCTCGCCCCCCTGGACGAGGGTGAGCCGGTAGGCGGCCTCGTCGCCCAGGGCGGGCGCGCCCCTGAAATAGACGAACTGCGCCGCGCCGACCTGGATCAGGTCCCCTTCCGCGAGGACGTGCTCCGCGATCTTCTTCCCGTTCGCGCGCGTCCCGTTCTTCGACTTCATGTCCTCCAGGACGTGGTCGGTCCCGCGCGCGAAGATCCGAAAGTGCTTTTTCGAGATCCCGACGAGGTCGAGCTGGAGATTTGAGCTCGAGGCGCGCCCGACGACGAATGGGAGCCGCTCTCGCCCGTACCGCCTCCCGCCCCCGGCCCCGTCCACGCGGCGAAGGAATGCAGCCATCTCACCCCCTACGCGACATCCGGTCGCGGCGTGGTCGCCATTCTATTCGCGGAGAGTGCTCTGGACAACCCGCGTGTCGCTCGGCGGCAGCACGGCCACGCTTGCCCCGCGGCTCTCCCCGACGGCCACTCCCACGAGGACCGCGACCGCCGCCGCCGCCGCCGCCGCGAGGAGAAAGGGGACCGGGCGGCCGAGCCGGACGAGGAGCCCGGCGAAGAGCGGTCCCGCGGTCACTCCCGCCGTGAACCCCATCCCCACGATCCCGAGCTGACTCGCGCGACGGCCTGGGTCGCTCCGGTCTCCGGCGAGCGCGTAGGCCGAGGCGACGACCGCGGCGGTCGCCGCCCCCTGGAGCGCCCGGAAGAGGACGAGGGAGCGCACGCTCCCCGCGAAGGCGAGCCCCGCCATGATGGGGAGCATCGAGACGAGCCCGCCCACCAGGAACGGCTTCCTGCCGAACCGGTCGGAGAGGACGCCGAACGGGTACTGGAAGAGGAACCTCGCGAGGACGAGGACGCTGAAGACAACCGCGAGCTCCCCCGGCCTCGCGCCGAACTCCCGCGCGTAGTATGGGAAGTAGGCGATGATCATCGTCACGGCGAAGACCTGCGTGAAGACCGCCGTGGCGAGGTAGAGGAACACTGAAGCGGGAGTTCCATTCTCTGCCACCACCCGGTCCCGGGCCGGGCTCGCCTGGACGTCGCGGACGAGGAGCGCCATGAGGAGTCCGGTGAGCCCCCCGAGCCCCGCTGCTGCGAGGAACGCCGCCCGCTCTCCCCAGAGCTCGGTGACCCAGCCGCCGAGGAGCGGCCCGGCCGCGAGCCCCAGCATCTGGACGCTTGTGTAGAACCCCATCGAGGCCCCGCGCTTCGTCTCGGAGGAGCGCTCGACGAGAATGGCCCAGATGCAGGAGATCGAGAGTCCTAGCGCCGCGCCCTGGAGGAATCGGACGCCGAGAAGCGAGACGTACGATTCGATCCGGACGTAGGTGAGCGAGAGGAGTGCGAACGATCCGATCCCCACGAGGAGCCCCGGCTTGTAGCGCCCCGCGCGGTCGGCGAGACGACCGAAGACGTACTGCCCTGCGGTCATGGCCACCCCGAACGCGAAGAACACGATCCCCGTGAGCGTCTCCTCCGGAAGACCGGCGAACGGACCCGGCGAAAGGCCCACCAGGAAGAGGGGGAGGATCGGGACGACGACCCCCGCCGCCACGGTCTCGAAGAACCGCGCGAGCGCGAGAACCGCGACGTCCTTCCCGATCCCGCGGCGCGCGAGAAAGGAGCCACGAGACGCGCCGCCCCCCGGTTGCGTGTCCAACGATCTCCTCCAGGATGAAATCGGAGAGGCTACCACGTTCGCGCTTGACACACGTCGTAGACTCAAACCTTCGGGTCTTCAAGGGATGGGAGAGGAGGGTCTCGTCATGCGTCTCGCCACGGCCGTACTCGAGGAGTTCCTGAAGTCTCATCGCGTTGTCCGCGTCCTGGAACGAGGTGGCGTCACGGTTGTCGGTCTTGCCACCTCGACAGGGACGGCCCCGGACTACCTCACGTTCGACGAGGCCCTGGACCGCGCCCTGGTCGACGTCGAAGAGGTCTCCGCCGGCGGCAGTGTCCCCGAGTGCCGGGTCCGGAACCGTTCGGCGAGCCGCCTCCTCCTCGTCGAGGGGGAGGAGATCCGCGGCGCGAAGCAGAACCGGATCCTCAACACCTCCGCCTTCCTCGAGAAGGAGAGCGAGACGGTGATCCCCGTCTCGTGCGTCGAGAAGGGCCGCTGGCGCTACGAGTCCGCGACGTTCGCCAAGGGAAGCCGCGCTCCCTCGAGCCTCCTCTACGCGATGAAGAGCTCGGTCACCCGGAGCCTCCGGTCGGAGGCGAGCTACCGCTCCGACCAGTGGGCCGTCTGGAACGAAACCGCCGACTGCCTGTCGGCGGCCGGCACGTCCTCTCCCACCGACAGCCTCTCCGACGCCTACGACAAGCGAAGGAAAGAGCTCGACGACTTCGTCGGACGGATCGGAAGCCTGGAAGGCTCGACCGGCGTCGCGGTGCTCGTGGGCGACCGGGTCGTCGCGTGCGAGCTCTTCGATCGTCCTGCGACCTTCTCCCGCCTCCAGGAGCGAATCCTCACCGGCGTCGCGTTCGACGTTCTTTTCCGGAACAGGGACCTCCCCGCGGGCGAGGTGGACCTTCGCGAGGCCTCCCGGCGGACCGAGTCCTGGCTCGAACGGCTCTCGGGCCTCGCCCCGAGCTCGCACCCGTCTGTGGGCCTTGGGGAAAACCTCCGCCTCGAAGAAGCGGACCTCGTCGGCTCCGCCCTCGTCGTGGGCGACTCGGTCCTTCACTTCGGGGCGCAGGGCCGGTAGTGGCGGCGTGTGTCACCGGGAGCGGACCGGGTGATACACTACCTCCGCTGGTGAAGGGGAAGCAGTCCTGGCGCGGGAGAGATCGAGCGTGAAGAAGGTTGCGGCGCGTCCGGTGATCGTGTTCCAGCCAGACGGGGTCGAGATCCCCGCCGGAATCACCGACCTCGCGCGCTTCCGCGCCTGGGTCCACTCGGACGACTTCCCCGAGCGCGGGCGAATCGACTGGATCGATGGCCGGATGGAGGTGGACTGCTTGCCCGAGGATCTCAACACCCATGGCAGTCCAAAGTCAGCGATCGCCATCCGCCTGGGGACGCTCATCCAGGAGAAAAAGCGGGGGGTGGTCTACATCGACCGGGCCCGCCTCACAAATCCGGACGCCGACCTCTCCGCGGAACCCGACGTTCTTGTCCTTCTTTTCGCGACCGTGCGATCGGGCCGGGCGCGACTCGTCCCGAAGGCGTCGTTGGAAGAAGGCCGCTTCATCGAGATCGAGGGGACCGCGGATCTCGTCGTCGAGTGCGTGAGCGACTCCTCGCGGGCGAAGGACGCGAGGAGACTTCGCGACGCCTACCATCGGGCCGGAGTCCGGGAGTACTGGCTCGTCGACGCCCGCACCAGGCCCGCGACGTTCGACGTGCTTCTCCGCCAACCGCGCGGGTACGAGCCCGCCCCTGCCGGGAGGGGCGGGTATCGCAAGTCCGGACTTCTCAAGCGCGGTGTCCGGTTGTCGCTCGTCCACGAGGAGGCCGGACTCGATCTCTACCGACTGGATGTTCGCTAGGGAGATACAGGGCATGGGTCTGACATTCATCGTTGGAACGGTCACGGGCCCCCGGAAGAAGAAGGCACGCGCGCGTTTCCTCGTGGACAGCGGGGCCACCTACACGCTGCTTCCCGAGAAGGTCTGGCGGGCGATCGGGCTCAAGGGCAAGCGAAAGGAGACGTTTGTCCTTGCCGACGGAACAACGATGGACCGGCGAATCTCCGAGTGCCACATCCGCATCTCCCAGGGTGACGGGCACACGCCCGTGATCCTGGGTGAGCCGGGAGACGCGCCTCTCCTGGGAGTGGTCACGCTGGAAGAGCTGGGCTTGATGCTGAATCCCTTCACCCGGAAGTTGCTGCCGATGCGGATGATGCTCGCATGCGTCCGCCCTGGAGAGGAGTGAGGGCCACATCATCGCGGACGGCTGGGCGGAGTATTCCGCTCGCAAGGAACAAGCAGTCTGGCGAGCGAATCTGGAATCCATCATGGACCCGTGAGCCGCCGCCGCCCCAGCGGATTGGAATGCCCTCTCCCGGCGGATGATCAGAACCGAGATGACCCACGTGGCGCTCGCGCACTCTGCAGGGCATGCGACCCTCGTCCTTGTCACCTGCACTCTCCTGGCCGCAGGGATCGCATACGTCGTCCGACTCGGCCTCCTAGGCGAGGCCTACCGGGGTGTCACGGAGAGGGTCTGGCTGTGGCTTCTTGGTGTGGCAGCGATCGAGTTCGGGACCCTTGCGGGCCTCGCGGCCATTCCAGATGACCTTGCCCGGATAGTGTCGGGCCTGGCGCAGCTTGCGATCCTCTATTTCTGCTGGACGGTTGCCTTCGCGTGGCTCTTCGTCCGAGCCGCGCAGCTTCAAGGCGCCATACGCCAGGGTCGGAGCGTCGTGGCCGAGTCCATCGTCTGCGCCGCGAGCTTCCCGCTGGCTTGGGCGGCGATCACAGTCCTGGGATATCCGTTGCTCTACGCCATCGATCTGGCGCTTTGATCGGGGAGTCGTTCCGCCTCCGGGTCGCGAACGGAGACGCACTCGCTTGTGCGAACGTAGAACCGCCAGGGGAGATCCTTGGAGTTGCCGGCGTAGTCCACGCCGATGCGCGGGCAGCGGATGACTTCCTTCTCGGGGATGGGGTCGCCTCGTTCCAGCCAGAGGGAACGCGACTCGACGGACTTCCCGTGAAAGCGCCCGTCGATCGAGAGAGCCTGGCAGAGCCTGCCGGGGCCGTTTGCAAGGTCGCGCTCCCGGCGGGCGGCGCGCCGCCGCCGGCGCATGAGGTGGACTCCGCCCACGGGTTCCAGGGCGCGGACGAGGACCGCGGCGGGGAAGCCTTCCCGCTCGGTGACGACGTTGAGGCACCAGTACATGCCGTAGATCATGTAGACGTAGTAGTGGCCCGGGCCGACATAGAGACCGGCGGCTCGCCCCTTCTTTCCCGGCTTCCCTCGCGAGGCGTGGCAGGCGAGGTCGTCCTCTCCGACGTAGGCCTCGACCTCGACGATTCTCCCGGCGACGAGACCGCGACCGATTCGGCGGACGAGGAGGGCGCCCAGGAGATCTCGCGCGACGGCAAGCGTGGGGCGGTCGAAGAAAGCGGGTCCGAGGCGGGGCATCTCTTTCCAGGATAGCCGCCAGGCCCGTTACAATCGTCGCCCCATTCCTCGCCTTGGAGCGAACGTCCATGGAGAGTGCATCCGTCCGGTCCGCCCTTGCCCTCGCCGCCGCCCTCTCCGCGCTCTCGGCGGCGGCCGGGGCGCAGGAGGTAGAGTACGAGAAATACCGGCTCGAGAACGGCCTCACGGTGATTCTCCACGAGGATCATCGCCTCCCGGCCGTCGCCGTGAATCTCTGGTGCCGTGTGGGCTCGAAAGACGAGGAGCCGGGCCGGTCCGGCTTCGCCCACCTCTTCGAGCACCTGATGTTCATGGGCACCGAACGCGCTCCCGAGAGCGATTTCGACCGGATCATGGAGGCGGGTGGAGGCTGGAACAACGCGACGACCTCCGAGGACCGCACGAACTACTTCTCCTCGGGGCCCGCGAACCTCCTCCCGACGCTGCTCTGGCTGGAGGCGGACCGGCTGGAAGCGCTCGGAAAGGCGATGACGAGTGAAAAGCTCGACCTCCAGCGCGACGTGGTGAGGAACGAGCGCCGCGAGTCCGACGAGATGCGGCCTTATGGCAAGGCCGATCTCCTCGTGACCGAGCTCATGTTCCCGGACGGCCACCCGTACCACAACCCGGTGATCGGAAGCCACGAGGACCTGGCGGCGGCCTCGGTCGAGGACGTGAAGGCCTTCTTCGAGCGCTGGTACGCGCCGAACAACTTCTCGCTCGTCGTGGCGGGGGACTTCGATCCCGCGGCGACGAAAGAGCGGATCGCCGAGCTCTTTGGCGGCCTCGCGGCGAGACCGATCGGCCAGCGCCGGAGGATCGAAAGGGTGAAGCTCGAACGGACGATCCGCGCGACGGTCGAGGACGACGTGGAGTACGCGCGGGCGACGCTCGTCTATCACAGCCCGGCTCATTTCGAGCGGGGCGACGCCGAGATGGACGTGGTGGCCGAGCTCCTCGCTTCCGGGATCGCGAGCCGGCTCTACAAGCGCCTCATCTACGAGGAGAAGCTCGCCGCCGAGGTTTCCGCCTACCAGAGCTCGATGGAGGACGGCTCGCTCTTCTTCATCGAGGCCTACGCGAACGAGGGCGTGGAGCTCGCGAGGATCGAGAAGGCGATCGACGAGGAGATGGCACGTCTCGCGGAGCGGGGGCCGACGAAGCGAGAGCTCGAGCGGATCGCGAACAGGATCGAGACCCGGATCGTTTCGGAGCTCCAGTCGATCGAAGCCAAGGCCGACCGCCTGAGCCTGTACGAGGCGTACCTCGGAGAACCCGGATCCTTCCGGTTCGACCTCGCGCGGTACCGGAAGGTGGACTCGGAGGGCATCCGGAAGTGGACGGACCGGGTGCTCGTCCGGAGCCACCGGCTAGAGCTCCACGTTCTCCCACGACGCGAGCCGCCGGTGGAAAGCCCGATCGACCGGCGTCCGGGTTTCGGGGACGAACGTCTCTTCGAACCGCCCGCGCCGGAATCCTTCGCGCTCTCGAACGGCATCCCGGTCCACCTCTTCTCCCGGCGGGATCTCCCACTCGTCTCCCTGGGTCTCTTCCTCGCCGGCGGCGCGCTGCTCGACCCCGCGGGGAAGGACGGTCTCGCCAAATCGACGGCCGACATGCTCGAGGAGGGGAGCGGGGCGCTCGGGGCGCTCGCGTGGAGCGAGGAGATGGCGCTCCTGGGAGCGACTTTCGGGACGAGCGTGGGGACCGAACACAACTACGTCGAGCTCTCGTGTCTCAAGCGGAATCTCGGGCGAGCCCTCGCGCTTTTCAGAACGGCCGTTCTGGAGCCCCGCTTCGAGCCCAAGGAGTGGGAGCGGGTCCGGGACCTCGCGGTCGTGGAGCTCCGGCAGGACCGGGAGGACCCGACCGAGGTGGCGCGGCTCGTGGCGATCCGGCGGTTCTTCGGGGACTCTCATCCCTACGGCCGGCCTGCGAAAGGGACGCCGGAGAGCCTCGGGGGAATCGTCCCCGGCGACCTCGCCGCCTTCCACGAGGGGCTCTACCGGCCAGGGAACGCGACTCTCCTCGTCGCCGGCGACCTCGACGCGAAGGAGGCCCGCGAGCTCCTCGAGGAGGCCTTCGGGAAATGGGTGGGTCCCGAGTCGCCCCCGCCGCCTTCGCCCGCCGTCCTTCCACCGATTCTCGGCGGGACGCGGGTCTATCTCGTCCACGAGCCGGACGCGGTCCAGACCGTGATCCGCTGGGTCCTCCCCGCCCCGCCGCGCTCGACTCCGGATCGCGTCGGGCTCTACCTCCTCAACACCCTCTTCGGGGGCTCCTTCACGAGCCGCTTGAACGCGAACCTCCGCGAGGACAAGGGGTACACGTACGGGGCGAGCTCCGACTTCGTCCTCTTGCCGAAGACGGGCTATCTTCTCGTCTCGACTTCCGTCCGCGCCGACGCGACCGGCGCCTCGCTCGCCGAGATCGCGAAGGAGTTCGCGGCGGTCGCGGCCGGAACGATCTCGGCCGGCGAGGCCGAGAAGGCGCGGCGTACCTATCGGACGGAGGCGGTCGGCGAGTTCTCGACACTCGACTCCATCCTCTCGAACGCCGTGGGGCTCCTCGCCGGCGGGCAGCCGCTGGCCGATGCCGCGGCCGATCTCGCGAAGTCAGGCGAGTACGACGCGGGGAAGCTCAATGAGCTCTCGGCGCGCGCCCTTCTCACGAAGGACTCCGTTCTCGTCCTTGTGGGCGACGGGGACAGGGTCCTTCCCCAGCTCGAAGGGCTCGGCCTCCCCGAACCCGTTCTGTGCGACTCGACCGGAGGAATCCTGAAGTGAAACAATTCGCTCTCGCGCTGTGGGCCCTCGTTCTCTTCGTCTTTCCGGCTCAAGGCTTCGAGCTCGGCCCCGAGACGAGAGACTACGACCAGGTGAATCTCGGCCTCGCGATCGAGCTCGATCTCGAACGAGGTGAGGTTTCCGGGACGGTACGGATCGCGCTCGTGCCGGCGGTCGAGGACTTCCGGATGCTCCGGCTCCACTCCAAAGACTCCGAGATCCGGTCCGTGACGGTCTCCCAGGATGGGAAGGAGCCGCGCCCCGCGGCGAGCTTCCGGGTCGAGGAAGGGCTCCTCGTGGCGGAGCTCGACCACGCGTACGCGAAGGGCGCGTCGCTCGTCGTCGAGATTCGCTATCTTTCCCGCCCGACCGCCGGCCTCTACTTCTTTCGCCCCACGGCCGACCATCCGGAGATCCCGCTCCAGGTCTGGTCGCAGGGAGAAGGCGAGGACAACCGGCACTGGATCCCCTGCTACGACCTACCCGACGACCGGCTGACGTCGAATCTCACGGTGGAAGCACCCCGGGATCTCGCGGTCTACTCGAACGGCGTTCTCGTGGAGACCAAGGACGGCTCCCGGCCGGGGACGAGGGTCTGGCACTGGCGCCAGGAGGCGGAGCACGTCACCTATCTCATCACGCTCGTCGCCGGGAGATTCGATACGGTCGAAGGGTTGGCGGGAAAGGTCCCGCTGTTCTATCACGTCCCCCCGGGACGAAAGGACGAGGTCCCGCTCGCCTTCGGAAACACCCCGGAGATGGTCGAGTTCTTCGCGGGCTACACCGGTGCGCCCTACCCATGGCCCGTCTACCGGCAGATCGTCGTCTGGGACTTCATGTACGGCGGCATGGAGAACACGGGCGCGACCACGCTGAACCTGCGGGCGCTGCACGATGAGCGGGTCCACGGCGACTATCTCGCCGACTACCTCGTGGCGCACGAGCTCGCCCATATGTGGTTCGGCGATCTCGTCACCTGCCTGACGTTCGACCACATCTGGCTCAACGAAGGCTTCGCGACCTACTTCACCGACCTCTGGGTGGAGAGCCACTTCGGCCATACCGCGTTCCTCGGCCGCCGGCGCGACGACGCCGCCGGATGGGTCTCGGGTTCGACGACCGAGAGCCGCGCGAAGCTCGTGAAGAAGGGCGACACGACCCCGATCGAGCTCCCCTCCTTCGCCTACATCAAGGGCTCGGCCGTCCTCCACCTCCTCCGGGGAGTCCTCGGGGACGACCGCTTCCGCGAAGGGATCCGGCGCTACGTCGCGGAGCGCGCCGGGAAGAGCGTGGAGACAAAGGACTTCCAGGACGCGATGGAGGAGGCCTCGGGGGAAGACCTCGACTGGCTCTTCGATCCGTGGGTCTACGGCTCCGGCTATCCCGAGTACGAGGTCGCCTGGGAGTGGAAGGCGGCCTCGAGACAAGCGATCGTCCGTGTGAAACAGGTGCAGGTGCTCGAGAAGCACCGCGGGCTCTTCCGGGTGCCGGTCGTCCTCGCCTTCACCTTCACCGGCGAGCCTGCGACCACCGAGCGGCGGACGGTCTGGGTCGAGAAAGTCGAGCACGAATTCGCCTTCGATCTCCCAGCCCGGCCGGACGTCGTTCGGTTCGACGAGGGGAACTTCGTCCCCAAGAAGGTGAAGTTCGAGCGGGAGGTTCCCGAGCTCTCGCTCGCTCTTGTCCTCGACCCGGATCCGACCGGCCGGATGGACGCGGCGGACTCGCTCGCGGAGCGCGGCCTTCCCGCGAGCGAGGCGCTCTCCGGGGCGCTCGTCTCCGAGGAGGAGAGACTCGTCCGGCAGAAGATCGCCGCCGCTCTCGCGAAGTCGGGCGGCGAGCCCGCGCGGCGCGCGCTCCTTCGCGCCCTCGCGGAAGACCCGGCTTCCGAGGTGCGCCGCGCGGCGGCGGAGGGGCTCTCGAAATTCGAGGGAGAGGAGGTCGTCCGCGCGCTCAAGCGGGCGCTTGCCAAAGACGCGAGCGACTACGTCGCGCGGGCGGCGGCCGAGAGCCTCGGGAAGGTCGCGAAGAAGGACGCCGTGGAGGTCCTCGTCGAGACGCTCGACCGGAGCTCGTACGCGGACGTGGTCCGCCGGGGCGCTCTCGCGGGGCTCGTCGCGGCGGGCGATCCCGGCGCGCTGCCTCAATTCCTCAAATTCGCGGACTACCCGTGGGGCGCGGGCGGGCAGCACGAGCTCGCGCGCGAGGCGCTGGAGGGCGCCGTGTCGCTCGCCGGGGCGGACCATCCGGAGGTCCTGGCGCGACTTCTCGAACGGCTCGCCGACCCCTACTTCCGGACCCGCCAGCTCGCCGCGAAGCTCCTCGCCGACGCGGGGCGGCTGGACGCGGTCGGGCCGATCCTCGACGCCGCGCGGGCCGAGCGGATGGCCGGAGTCCGGGACGCCTTCGATCGAGAGGTCAGGCGTCTTGCCGAGACCGCTGCGAAGCGGGACGCCGATCCGCTCGCGGGCCGGTCCGACAAGGAACTTGCCCGGATGCTCGAGAAGGCCCGCGCGGCATCGAAAGAAGCCGACCGCGAGGCCGAGAAGAGGAAGCGATGGGTCGAGCTCCTGGAGGCGGCCGCGGGCAAGGACGGGGAGAAGGACTAGTCCCCGGTGGGCTCGCTCCACTGGGCCGATCTCGCGGTCCTCGTCCTCTACGTCGGAGGAGTCCTCTGGATTGGCTGGATCGCCAACCGGCGGCAGAAGACGGCCGAGGACTACTACCTCGGCGGGCGGCGGATGGCCTGGTGGGCGATCGGGATCTCGATTCTCGCGAACTCCTACTCGGCGACGTCTCTCGTCGGCGGGACGGGCATGGGCTACGGGAGCGGATTTCTCTTCCTCCAGCGTCAACTCGGCGATCTCGTCGGGTTCTCTCTCGTCGCCGTTCTCTTTCTCCCCTTCTTCTCGCGCCTGGGTCTCACCTCGGCCTACGAGTATCTGGAGAAGAGGTTCGGCGTCGTCGCGCGGACCTTCGGGAGCCTTCTCTTCCTTGGCCAGACGCTCCTTCGGGCGGGGCTCCTCATTCACGCCCCCGCCTATGCGCTCGCGGGCATCCTCGGCTGGTCGATGGACACCGCCATCCTCGTCGCCTCGGGCGTCTCGATCGTCTACTGCGCGCTCGGGGGCCTGGAGGCGGACGTCTGGACGGATGTCGTCCAGCTCGCGGTGATCGTCCTGGGGATTGCGATCTCTCTTGTCTTGATCGTCTCCGACGTCGGAAGCGTGGGTAGGATCGCGGGCGAGGCGGCGAGCTCGGGGAAGCTCGCGCCCATCCGGGTCGCCGCCGATCCGCGAGGGGCCGACAACCTCGTCTGGGTCCTTCTCGCCTACTCGACGGTCGCGCTTGCCGTGCAAGGCACGAACCAGCAGTCGGTCCAGCGATACATGTCCTGCCGGAACCTCGCCGGCGCGCGTCGGGCCGCGATGTCGGGGTGGGCGATCGGCGTGGCGACCACCATCCTCACGCTTGCCTTTGGCGTCGCACTGTCGGTCTGGTCGACCGCCGTCCCGGGCGCAATGCCCGAGGGGATGAAACAGGACGCTGCGTTCGGAACCTTCCTCAAACATCGCGTGCCGCCGGGACTCGCGGGGCTCCTCGTGGCGGCGGTCTTCGCCGCGGCGATGTCCTCGATCGACAGCGCCATTCAGTCGATGTCGACGGCGACGATCGTCGATTTCGTGAAGCGTTTCCGGAAGCGGCCGCTCGAGGGCCGGACTGAACTCCGGCTCGCCCGGACCCTGACGGGACTCTTTGGCCTCGCCGCCGCCGGGATCGCGCTCTACGCTGCCCACGAGTCATCCGGAATGGCGCTCCTCGATCTCATGGTGACCTGGATCGGCTACTTCGCCGGGCCGCTACTGGGGCTCTTCCTCCTGGGAATGCTCACGCGCCGTGCGAACCAGAAAGGCGCGGTGACGGGGGCGGTGGTTGCCTTCGCCTGCGTCGCTCTCCTCGTCGTCGCCGAGCCGAAGGAGGGGTACGCGTTCCACGCCCTATGGTTCGCGCCGTTCGGACTGGCGGCAACCTTCGTCGTCGGCCTGTCAGCGAGTTGCTTCTTCCCGGAGCCACCACGGGAGAAACTGGCTGGACTTTCCCTTCGTGACCCCGACGAGAGTTCAGCCTAGCACCTACGCTTCAACGAACTTCGCGACGTCCCGTTCGTGGCGGTAGTCCCAGTTGGAGCCCTCTCCGATCCCGCATCGCGGGGTCTATCTCGGGCGGCGGAAGACGACGACCGCGTTGAAGAGATCGATCTGGATGCCCTGGATCCAGTCGAGAGTGAGGATGTTGCCCAGTCCGATGGCGATGAGGGCCCGGCATCGAAGGTCGAGGTTCTCCGGGCCCATCTTCCGGGTCGTCGCGGCGAGATCAGCGACGTTGGCAAAGGCGAGCGATCGGCCTTCGAAGGCCAGGAACTCTTCGGAATCGGTCACCTTGAAGCGCATCTCGACCGGTCCCCCGCCGCCCTCCTCGATGGGGAGCGAGTTGCGGAGAACGAACTTGGCCAGGAAGTTGAACGTGAAGCGCGAGGCTTTGTCGATCCCGCTGGAGTCGAACGCGCACCGGAGGGAGGCCAGGGCCTCGTGGATGCCGTTCTCCGAGGTGTCGGCGCTGATCACGACGTCTCGGGCGTCTTGGGGGGAAAGCTTCGGGTCGGGAACGCTGGAGTCCACGCGCCACGGCTGGCCCGGCAGGGCCGACGCGACGTCGGCGAGGTCCGCGATCACGATCTTCTGGATCTGGGGATGGTTCGCCGAGATGCGCATGTCCTTCATCTGGTCGATCGTCCGCGTCCCGAGGAGGCACTGCACGGCCTTGAGCGGCCGATCGGTGATCTGATCGACGAAGAAGATGGCCCGCGTGATCGCCTGCTTGATCTCGCGGTCCACGAGGTCGTCCAGCGAGGGCTCGAGCTTGAGCGCCGCGAAGACCTCATCCTTCACGATGTCGATCTCCATGTCGGTGCAATAGATGTGGCAGAGTTTGGAGATCTGATTGGCGACGTGGATCAGGTAGATGGAGTTCCTGAGTCGGGGCTCGAACCGGTCTAGGGGGGCGAAATGCGGGAGGTGATGCCATTGGATGGACTGGATCAGCTCGTTGGGCAGCTTCCATTGCCGGGCGACGTGAGCGCCGATGAAGGCGTGGTCGGCCCCGAAGAGCTCGACCTCCCGGGCGAGGAGGCTCTTCGACGGATCAGCGGAGGCGTCGAAGAGCCGGGCGACGCGATCGCCAAACTTGGAGTTGATGGCAAGCTTCCCGACGTCGTGGAGGAGCCCGACCGTTCCCACGAGGCCTCGATCGACGCCGGCGCTCTTCTTCGCGAGGCTCATCGCGATCAGGGAGACGCAAAGGGAGTGCACCCACAAATCCTCGACGTCGTAGGCGCCTGGGACGCGCGGCGCGTCAAAGATCCGGGAGAGTCCGAATTGCATCACCAATGCCTGGACCGTGTCGTAGCCCAGGAGCGCGATGGCCTGCCGGATGTCGAGTACCTCGTTCTGGAGGCCGTAGAACGAGGAATTGATGGCGCGCAGCAGCGAGGCCGTCAGGACCGGATCGGTGCTGACGATGGAGGCGACGCTCCTGGCGCTCGATTCAGTGCTGGCGAGCTCGACCAGGATCTGGTGGACGACGACGGGCAGGGGGGGGATCTCGGCCAGCCGTCCAGTGATGTCGCGGATGAGCTCCGAATCGAGCCGGAGGATCTTCTGGCGCTCCTGGTCGCCGGGCTTCTTCTCTGCAGCGTTTTCGCGGACGCGAGAGCCGAGCGGCCGAGCTTCGAACTGGCTCATCGCCGGGATTATACCCTCGACTCGTCTGCGAGGCGTCGAGGCGCCTAGCGATCCTTTTCGGGGGGCGATTGCCACGAAGCGAGCCGGTCCTCGCGCGCGCGCAGTCCGCGGAGCAGGGCGGCGAGGTCCTCCCGCCGCTCCTCGCCAGAGAGGACGGCTCGGGCGAACCGGCATGTCTCGGCCAGGTCCTCGATCTGCTCGAGAAGGGAGTCGATCGCGCTGGGGTAGCGGTGGGCTCGGACGCTTCGGCGCGAGCGCTGGAGCTCGTCCTTGATCCTGGCCGTGTCCGGCTCCCAGCGGCGGGCGAACGCGACCCACCCATCGCTTGCCCGGCGGTGGTCCTCCAGGGCGAGTCGCTTCACGAGCTCGGCCTCGATGGCGGACCGGATCCGAGCCAGGTCGGCTGCCGCATGTCCCAGGAAGATCCGGATCGCCTCGTCCTCCTCCCGGTAGCGATCTGGCGTACCGAGGGGGAACGCGGCCTGGGCCAGGACGGGGTTCCCTTCGCCGACCGGGGTCTGGATCCGGGGTCGGTACCAGAGCTCCGCGGAGTAGACGCCGGCCAGGCAGGTCTCTTTCTCCGATTCGAGCTCCAAGACGGCCTCGAAGCGTCCGCTCTCGACGGCCAGGCGCCGGGTCGCGAAGGCGCTCCCCCGGTAGCGGATCTCGAGGAGCAGGACGGTGCGGTCGGGGAAGGCGGTCTCGCCCTCGATCTCGACCGCCACGATCTCTCGGAGCGGATGGGCCCGAAGACGGAGGACGTCCGGGCGCTCGTAGCGGGAGGCCTCTACGCCCTCCGCGCGGTCCTCGGGGGCTTCGATCTTCGCGAACTCGCCCAGCAGGCGATCCCTCTCCTCGACGGGGAGCCGCGTCGGTGCGAGCGGCCCGGGACGAGGATCCCGGACCGGCCAGGGCTCAGGCTCCCGGCCTCGCCGGCCGGCCTTGGGCGCCTTCATGGCGAGCGCCACCTTCTCCTCGAGCTCCTTTGGGGTCGCGGGCCTCGAACCGAAGTCGTCCACCCGGACCGTGCCGGAGAGCGACACCAGGACGGCCCAGCCCGCGAGGCCGGCGCTGACCAGCGCCACGGCGGAGGTGAGGTAGGTGACGACGGGCGCAGCCTGGTGGGTCCGCAGGATCCGCTTCCGGGGTCCCTTCCGGAGCGCCTTCTCCTCGCGCGCCTTCTCTTTCCTCTCCTCGAGGGTCGCGGAGTCGACCATGCCGAGTTCGATCGCGAGCGCCTCCAGCGGGACGTGGAGCCCCAGGCTATCGAGATCGCGCTGGCAGGCGAGGAGGCGCATCATCGCGACGACCGAGGTCGCCATCCCATCGAAGAGCCGGAGGACGGACTTCGCGTTCGAGAGCCCGAACTCCTCGGCCACGACCTTCGTCCGGACCTCCTCGCTCTCGCGGTCGCTCCAGTGCGAGCCCTCGTTGGGCCGCCAGTCGGTTCCGGGCGAGGCCCCATCGATCCCGGCCTCCTCGAGGATCTCGATCTCGTCGCCCGTCCTCTCCCGGCCCACGTCGACGATCTTCTGCAGCGCGCGGCGCAGGGGCGCCAGATCGGTCCGGTTCTCGTCGAGAATGGCCTCGGTCCGCTCGGCGTCGGCCCGCTCGGCGAATCGGAGATCGACGAGGATCGTCCGGAGCGCCGCTGGCCGGCCGGCCTCGGCGAGCTTCCTCGAATAGAAGCGGGCCCGATGGAGCTGTTCGGGTTGCAGGAGGCCCTGGGCGATCAGGAACTCGCCGATCGGGACCGGGGCGTTCTCATCGGGGAACATTGTCCTCACTCCACTCGAGGACCTTGGCCGGGGTCGAGAAGACGAACGTCAGGTCCTCGAGAAGCGGCGTCTCGCGAAGAGGCACGAGCGGATCGCGCGTGAAGAAGACCCGCACGGGCACCGAGGGCAGCCCGGCGCTCGCCTGGGGGGGCCAGGGAGCTCCCTCGCCCTCCCCGGGGGCAAGGAGGATCGACGCCAGCGCGACGTCGACGCGGGCGCTCTCGACCTGGCGCGCCGTCCAGCAGATGGCCACCGGATCCCCCAGGTCCGGCAGCGTCAGGGTCATGTCGTACCAGGCGACCGGCGCGCTCGGATCGTCGCCGGCGACGTAGCGGTCCTCGCCGACGTCGAGGAGGAAGCCCGCGATTGGAGAGGGGACTGCCTCCAGGCCGGCGAAGGTCCCATCGGGGAGGATCTCGGGGTTGAAGGTCCGATCGACCCAACGCGGTCCGACGCCGAAGTCGTTCCTGGCATCGCCAGCGAGGCTCCAGATCGTGTCGGCCTCGGAAGCCTCGAGGTCGGGGGCGCCGTTTCCGTCGACCCTCAGCCGGCATCGGGTCCAGTCCTCCCACCAGAACTCGATCTGGACCCAGCGATGCGCCTCGAAGGCTACGTTCTTGCGTACCTCGTAGTAGGTGAACGCCGGTTCGACGAGCTCGGCCGGCCGCGGTCCGGCGAGGACCGCGGCGTCGACGTTCGGATCGAAGACCCGCAGAAAGGCGCCTGCCGGGATCCGGTCGAGGACGACCGCCGGAGCGGGCGAACCTCGAGGAACCGTCGAGGCGAAGTAGAAACGCATCAGCCGGAGCTCCCCGCCCGCGAGGGAGAGGGCGGTGTGGATGCCGCTCGTCGCGGATGCGAGGTTCGTGCCGTTGAAGAGGGCGACCTCGCCCCCCGCTCCGTTTTCGTCGTCCGGCTTGAACCAGAAGCGTACGTAGCCGTTCCGGTCGGCCAGGTTGGCCGGCCCCCCGGGGGCGGCCGCCGACTGGCTGGCGTAGCTCCGCACGCGGTCGCGCGTCCGCGAGAAGTAGGCCCCGTCGGCGAAACGGTCGCCCCCCGCGTGCACGGTCCCGACCGAGGTCTCGCCGGGGAGCGCGTCCGGCTCGTCCATCGCCGCGTCGGCGTGGACGGCCCGTTCGTACCGGAGGTCCCCGAACGCGTGAGCGTAGAAGGATGCCTGGGAGTCCGCCGCCGAAGGCTTCCAGCCCAGGGCGATCGATCCCGCGAGGATCGAAGGCGGCGGCGCGGCGGCAGGTACGCCGCGGGGCACCGTGACCGAACCGCCTCCGTGCGCGATCCCGCTCAGGTCGAAGGTATAGGCCTTGTTGCCTTCCCCCTCAGGGAACGCCTGGACCTCGATCGGGACAGAAGGGTCGGGCGGGACGAAGAGGTTGTCGCCCCAGTGGATGACGTAGTAGCCCACGTCCGTCGCGCCGTCCCGGATCTTGGCGACGAAGGTCACGTCGATGTCGCGGTTCGGCTGCACCTGGGCCGTGAACCTCAAGCGGGTCGGAGGCTCCGCCACGCCGACGGCGTGCGAGATCCGGGCTGTCCCCTCCTCATTGCCGTCGACATCGAGCTGCGCCTCGCCTCCGCCGAATGAGACCTCGCCTTCTCCTGTCGTGGCCGAGGTCCAGGGCGGACTGGCGAAGGGGACCGGCATGCTCGGCGAACTCTGGAAGTCCAGGAAGAGATCCTTGAACTTGACGCCCGCCCTCCGGTTCTCGGTGTCCGGATGGTAGAGCATGACCTCGAAGGCGACCTCGGTCACCCCCGCGCTACCCAGGTGGATCCCCTCGGCGCTGACGGCCGTCGGTTCCGGGTGCGACCACGTCCCGTTCGAAGCGGTCCAGGCGGCCTCGAAATCGGCCTGGGTCGTGTATCGGAAGGCCCTCGTCACTCGGACCACCGTCCGGAGGCCATGGCGCGCCACGATGTCGCCGGCCTGACCAAGAACCTCGGCATGGACGTCGACCTCGTAGATCCCGCTCGGCCGGAACGTCAGCTCGGTCGTCCTCGACTCGATGTGGCGGACGTCGAAGCGCCGGGCGTGAGGAAGGTCGTGGTTCAGATCCTGCGGCCGGAAGTTCGGATCGAGGGCCACCTGGAGGCACTCGACCTCGAGATCCGTCAGTCCGGCCGCGGCCGCCCCCGGCCCGGCCAGGAAAGCATCGAACTCGGCCCGCGTGGCAAACGGCCGCGTCGATCGCTCGAGCACGATCCGGTCGGCGAGGCTCAGGGCCTGAGCCGGGGTGATCGGAACGCTGGCGATCGCGCCGTTGCGAGCCGAGAGTCCCGAGAAGATGGCGGCCAGGAGGTGGCGGCCGGCGGTGTTGACGCCGATCGGAGCTCGCGGTTCCGGGCCGAGGCCGGTCGAGAGCGTCCGGGGGTCGGGGACGCCGTGGCAGGTGAGATAGGGGGCGAGGATCTCGTATTCGTCTCCCGAGAGGACGCGGTGGAGATCGGGTTTCGAACCGTAGGGCGCGACGCCGACCACCCGGGTGCCGATCCCGGGATCGAGACCCAGGAAGCCGGCGAGCTGGGAAAGGATCCGTTCGAGGCCGGGATGGGCGTCGTTCACGTGGATCAGCGCGGCCGTGTCGAGGGCGCGGAGCTTGAAGCGGCCGGTGCGGCCGTCGAGCGCCATGGTGCCCGAATACGAGGTTTCGCCGACCTCGAACGACGGATCGTCCGATTCGGCGAGGGGAGGGAAGGTCCCGTCGCCCCGGGGAGCGTAGTACCAATCCGCGTTCGGATCGGCCACGAGGTCGCGGGTCGACGTGTCTTCGAGCGCGGCGACGGCATACTCGACGGCTGCATGGCTGACGAACCTGACGTGGACCTGCTCGACCTGCAGTCGGGCGACCGTCCGCTCCACGGACATGAGACGCGCAAAGGACGCCACCAGGAGCGATAGGACCGCCAGGGCTGCCACCGCGATGATGAGGCCCGCGCCCCGGTTCAAAAGCGAGATTTTCCCCACAGTGAGGATGATAACATGATCTGGCTAAAGTCTAGGGCCCCGCCGTTGTCTGGGAATCCCGCGATGCCACTGGTCGAGACTCTCCTGGATCTCGGACTAATCTCCGACAAGCAATTTGCCGTCTATCGGGATCGCGAAGTCGAGGTAGAGAACTACCCCGGGGAGTTCCTCGTCGAAGCGGGGTACTTGACGGCGACGCAGATCGCGATGGCCCTGGCCGGCCACCTCGACATCCCGTTCGTGCCCGGCGCGTGGCTGGAGGTCGACAAGACGGCCAGCCAGCTCGTCTCGCGCGAGCAGGCCCTGCTCTACCTCGCCCTGCCGATCGGGATCGAAGGCGAGTCGGCCAAGGTCGCCATGGTCGACCCGACGAATCTCGGCCATCGGGAGGAGATCGCATTCCTCCTCGGGAGGACCGTCCAGCCCGTCATCACGACCTACGACGACCTGATGCAGGCGATCCAGCGGAACCTGGGCGATGCCCAGGAGGAGGCGGCGCTCCGGTTCGTCCTCGAGGAGGTCCGTAGCCAGTACCTGGAGGACGAGGAAGACGAGGCCCAGCTCCTCGAGGAGATTCTCGGGTCCGACGACCAGGTCGAGCGACCGATCTCCCGGCTCGTCCAGCAGACGATCGAGCTCGGCATCCAGAAGGCGTGCAGCGACCTCCATTTCGAGCCGGTCGGCCAGGGGCTCGTGGTCCGGGGAAGGATCGACGGCGTCCTCGTCGAGCTCATGGACATCCCGAAGAGCATCCAGGCGGGCGTCGTCTCCCGGCTCAAGGTCCTCGGCAACCTCGACATCGCGGAGAAGCGACTGCCCCAGGACGGGCGGATCCGGGTCAACCACCGGGGCCGGGACCTCGACCTCCGCGTCTCGACCCTGCCCGGCCTCGAGGGCGAGACGGTCGTTCTGCGGATCCTCCACCAGAAGCGGATCGATCTGGCCGAGCTGGGTCTCGACGGGCGGTCGATGGCGTGCCTCACCCGCTCGATCGAGAAGCCCCAGGGGATGATCCTCGTCACCGGCCCCACCGGGAGCGGCAAGACCACGACGCTCTATGGGGCGCTCGGCGCGATCGTGCAGCGGAGCGTCAAGACCGTCACGATCGAGGATCCCGTCGAATACCGGCTCGAGGGCGTGACCCAAGTCCCGGTACGCGCCCATATCGGCCTGACCTTCGCCAAGGTTCTCCGGTCCGTGCTCCGGCAGGACCCCGACGTCATTCTGGTTGGCGAGATCCGGGACGCGGAGACGGCCGAGATCGCGATGCAAGCATCGATGACCGGGCACCTCGTCCTATCGACGCTCCACACCAACAGCGCGGTCGCCACGATCGCCCGGCTCCGGGACCTCGGCGTCGATCCCACGACCCTCTACTCCTCGCTCCTGGCCATCTTCGCCCAGCGCCTGGTCCGGCGGATCTGCCGCGAGTGCAAGGCGCCTCATCAGCCATCTCCCGCCCTGCTCGAGAGGCTCGGCCGGCCCGCGACCGGCACCTACTGGTCCGGCAAGGGTTGCATGGAGTGCCACCGGACCGGCTACCTCGGGCGGATCGGCGTCTACGAGACGCTGGAAGTGGGGGGCGAGGTCCGCCGGCTGATCGGAGAGAGCGCCAGCGAGCACAAGATCCTGACCGCGGCGCGGGCGGCCGGCATGGAGACGCTCCTCGAGGTCGCGATGACCAAGGTCGACGAGGGCGTGACCACGGTCGAGGAGCTCCTCCGCGTCATCCCGACGGACGAGAGCGCTCCGGTCGCCGAGCGCCCGGCTCCGCCTCCCCTGTCCCCCCCCTCCAAGCCGGTCTGCTCGAGCTGCGCCCGGGAGATGGACGCGGCATGGAGGAACTGTCCCTTCTGCGGGGCGCTGATCTCGCGAGAGCGTTAGCTGTGCTTTGAGGCGGAGTAGCGCCTACAAGCAGGTTGCGCATGCGACCGGCTCGAGGCAGCAGCCAACAATGAGCGGCTTCTTCACGCGCCCCGGACCGAGGAAGATCGACGGGCTCACTCTCCCGCGGCGCCCGGGGCGACGTCCTGACTAGAAACGAATTTCGCGACCCAGCGGGCGAGCGATTTCTTGTCCACCTTGGCGAGCGTTTCGGCGAGGCCCACGACCCGGTCGCCGAGCGCCTCGGCGGGCTCGCCGGCCGCGTAGGACGCGACCACGAGGACGCCGTCCCGTTCGTGGCGGTAGTCCCAGTCGAGGTCGGCGCCGAAGAGAGGGGCGAGCTCCTCCGCGTTGCCCGCGGAGCGCAGGCGCTTCATGAGGATCCCGCGCGGTTCGGGGAAGAAGAGGCAGAGCCGCCGGGGCTCGGCGTCCGTGTCGTGGAGGGCGAGGAGGGCGCCGGCGAGCGGCCAGACCCTTTCGAGTTCGAGCTCCAGGGGCCCGGCCCCGGATACGCGGGCGTAGTCCTCGGCGAAGGGCTTCCCGGAGAGCGACGAGAGACGGCGCACCGCCTCCCGGCGTGCCGATTCGGACGCCCCGGGCCGGAAATGACCGACGACTGGCACGAATCTACCGACCGACCGCGCGGGCGGAAAGAATCCGGTCGCCGACTTCGAGTGAGTCGAGGACCGAAAGGCCCACGACGACCTGTCCGAAGACGGTGTAGTTCCCGTCGAGGTGGGGCGTGGGGAGATGGGCGACGAAGAACTGGCAGCCTCCGGTGTCCTTCCCGGCCTTGGGCATGCCGAGCGTGCCTCGCACGAAACGGCGCCGGCCCACCTCGTCGCGAATCGTGTACCCGGCGTCTCCCCAGCCGTCACCCCGGGGGTCTCCGCCCTGGACGACGAAGGGCCAGACGACGCGGTGGATCGTCTTGCCGTCGTAGAACCCCTTCTCGATGAGCGAGAGGAAGTTCGCGACGTGGGCCGGAGCGTCCGCGGGGTAGAGGTCGATCTCGATCGTCCCCTTCTCCGTCTCGAAGGTGACCCGCGACGCCGCGCCGGGCCTCGGCTCGAGACCCGCCGGCGGCGCGCGGTAGGTGGCCGGAAGGATCGCGACCTCGGGGCGTTTCCCGGTCCGCTTCTCGATCGAGTTCGCCGCGACCTCGCGCACCGAGGGCGCGGGGTCGGCGAGGGCTTTTTCGAGAAGGGGGAGGACCGAGGGATCGTCGATCGCGCTCAAGGCTTCCACGAGGTACTCGCGCACCTCGTACTCTCCCTCGCGCGTGAGAGAGTCCTTGTAGGCCTCCGCGAGCGCGCCGACCGCCCGCGCGTCTCCCCGGCTGCGGAGGGCGTCGGCAGCCGTTCCCCGGACGGCGAGGTCGGGGATGGCGAGGCCCGAAAGAAGGAGGGCGAAGGCCTCCTCGTTCTCGCTTGGAGCGGCGGCCGCGCCCTCGAGGATCGCCGCGCGCGCGACGTCCACCCCCGGAGGGGCTCGTGGCCCGGCGAGGCTCGACTCCCCGCGGAAGATCTCCCCGGCAAGCCGCGTCGCTTCCGGATCGCCGCCCGCCGCCACGCGCTCTCCGATCGCGCCCGCGGCGGCGACAAGGAGCCATGCCGACTCGGTGTCGACCCCCGCGACCGGTATGAGCTCGCGGAGGCGCGCCTCGGCGGCCGGGTGGGCGAGTCGGACGAGGGCGTGGAACGCGGCCCGGCGAACGGTGCGGGAGGGGTCCTTCTCGAGAGCACGCTCGAGGGCCGGGATCCGGCGACGGGTCCGGATCGCCGCGAGCGCGCGGGCCGCCTCGCCCCGGACATGGAAGTTCGGGTGGGCCAGCGCGCGCGCGAGCGCCTGCTCGGCGGGCTCCCCCGGGAACGACGCGAGCCCTCGGGCGGCGGAGGCGGCGACCATGGGTTCCGGGTCGGTCGCGAGCTCGCGGAGCGGCGCCTCGCAGGATGGGGTCGCGATTCTAGCGAGGAAGAGCGCGGCGAAGGTTCGCGAGAGGACGGTTCTCCTCGTCGTCGCGGCGGAAAGGAGCGGGACCGCGGCGGGCCCGCCGATCCGGCCGATGGCGTAGAGAATCCGCCACTCGAACTCGGGGTCGGGACGAGGTTCCCGATCGAGCGCCCTCCGGAGGGCTTCGATCGAGTCGGCCTCGCCTAGCTTCCCGAGGGCGAGGGCGGCGAGCTCCCGGACCGCGGGCTCGGGGTCGCCGAGGAGCCTCTCGACGGCGGCGCGCGATTCCTTGGACTTCATCTTGCCCAGGGCTTCGGTGGCGAGAGCCCGGAGCTCGGGGTCGGGATCCGCGAGGGCCGCCTGGAGGGGCTCGACTGCCTGGGGGGCGAGGGTCTGACCGAGGGCGAAGGCGGCCGCGCGGCGGACCTCTACGACCTCGTCGGCGAGTAAGAGGACGAGCGCGTCCGCCGCGGCCGCGTCCTGGATCCGTCCCAATGCGACGACCGCACGCTCCCGGACGGCCGGCTCCGCGTCGCGCGAGAGCGCAATGAGGCCGCCATCCTCTCCAAGGGTTCGCCGGTCCTCGAGGTCGGCGATCCGCGAGAGCCGCTCCTCCGTCCCCTGCGCGGCGGCGCCCCGGAACGGGAGCGCCGCCGCCAGAATGGAGAGGACGACCGCAGGGGTACGTTTCACCTCGTCTCTACCGGCCCGGCGGGTACTTGCGAAGCCAGCGCTCGTGGTCCTGCCAGGGCTCCTCGCCCGGATCGACCACGATGTTCTCCTTTCGCGCGGCGGAGAGGTTCACGGTCGTGTCGGGAGTTTTCGACGAGAACCACGTCCCCGCCCGGAACATCCACCAGTCCCCGTGGCTCGTGCACCCGTACATCTGGACGTCCGGGTAGTACCAGTAGATGTGTCCGCCGGCCGACTCTTGGATCTGGCCTGGTTGCGGCTGAGGCTGCGGCTGTGGTTGGGGCTGTGGCTGGGGTTGAGGCTGCGGCTTCGGTTGTGGTTGCGGCTGAGGCCGCGGCTCAGGCTGAGGCTGCGGGGAAGGCGGCGGCTCCTGGTGGCCGGCGCAGCCGGCTACAAGGGCCCAGGCGATGGCGAGCGCCAGGACAGCGGCGAGCCTGCGGTTCATTCGGGTCTCTCCTTCTAGCATCGGTTCGTCAGGGAAGAACTAGCGCGTCTCTAGGTGCGCGCCAAAGGCCTCGCGGACGACCTCGATCGGCACGGCGTAGGTCGTCCCGTGGTGGGCGCGGGCGATGTTCACTCCCAGGAGCCTCCCCTCGCGGTCGAGAAGCGGCCCGCCCATCTGATCCACGTCGAGCGGCGCATCGTGCTGGAGGACTTTTGGGTAGGTCCGCGGGCGGTTCCCGAGCTCGAAGAGCTCCTGCCCGCGCTGCATCTCTTCGAGCCAGTCGGCGAACTCGTCCATGGTGTTGGAGCTTCGGAGGATCTCAAGGAGCGCCTTCATGTAGATCTTCGAGAGCGCCTTGGGGAGGAGCGAGGCCGAATCGGCGGGGATGGGCCGCGCTCCGGCGGAGAGAACGCCGACGGCGATCGCGTCTCCTCCGTCCCCGGCGGCGAGCACCCAGCTCCCCACCTCGGTCTTCTCGCTCCCCGAGTCGCCCGCGGGGGCGACGATCCCCTCGGCCTGGTAGAGAGCGAGGTCGTGCTCCTCGTTCGTCGCGAGGAGGGTCGCCACGACCGTCTCTTCACCGCCCACGGGGATGCGGATCGTCCCCTTCTTCTCGACGAGGGAGGCCTTGGTGACGACGAAGCCCGGGGCGATCACCGTCCCCAGGCAGAGCGTCCGCCCGAGAGACCCGGATACCCTGACGGTCCTCATCCGGGTCGCGTCGAACACGGAGGCGAAGGATCGGGCGAGGAGTTCCTCGCGCTTCTCGGCGTGGCGGCCTCGCCAGATCGGCGCGTCCTCGATCCGCTCCCGGGTGGACTCGATCCGGTCGAGGAGCCGGCCCGCCCAGCGCTCGAGCTCTCCCCCCTCGCGTCCGGGCGCGGGCATCTCCTCGCCCGGCCAGCCGTTCGCGATCCAGTTCTCGGCGATCTCGCGGCTCCAGGCGTCGTAGGCCTCGAAGAGCCCGGCGATCGCCGGATCCGTCGGGTCGATCACGAGGTCGTCGGACAGGTAGATCTTCTCCTGGCGGATCTTCGGGAGCACGGAACGGACGATGTCCATCGTGAGCGAGTAGCTCGCGCCCTGGAGTGGGTTTACCGCTCCGTTCACGCCCACCAGACGCCCCGAGAGGTCGATGAGCGGGCCGCCCGAGTTCCCGGAGTAGATCGCGAGGTCGGTTTCGATGCCGCCCGTGTAGTCGAGGATGCCGCCGACGGTGACGTCCTTCACGGTCCCCGTGACCTGGCCGGCGGAAAAGGTCGGGGCGAGGTCGGGTTTGAGGCCCCCCGGATGACCGTAGGCCACGACCCAGGTCCCGGTCGGGAGCCGCTCCTCCGCCGCGAGCTCGATCGCGGGATAGGTCCCCGCGGGGAGCTGGAAGAGCGCGAGGTCTCGCGGGAAGTAGATGCCCAGACGACGACCGAGGAGCCGGGTCCCGTCGGGGAACACGATGGCCGCGTAGCGGGCGAACGCGGCGACATGGGCGTTGGTGAGAACAAGCCCGGAAGGGTCGATCACCGAGCCGGAGCCCATTCCGAACATGCCCAGCACGGCGACGGTGGAGGGCCTCGCCTTCGTGGCGACGTCCTGGAAGCTCGACTCGAGCTCGAGGATCCGCTCGCGCGGGAGGGTGTCCTCTTCCTGGGCGAAAGCGGCGGGAAGGCCCGCGGCAAGAGCGACCATCAGGGCCAGCGCGCATCGATGCATGGAACGAACCTCGCGGGGTGGGTCGGGAAAGGCGACTATGGTAACACGCACCGGGGAAGGCCTGGAGCGCGAATGCGCGACCCCGGGACGTGGTCGGCTTTCGGTAGTTCGATCACGATCACGACCACGACCACGACCACGACCACTAGAGCGCGACTTGCGGGAGAACGACGGGACCCTGTGCACCAGGGAGGGCAAGGGGAACGCCGCGCCCATATAATGACGCTGCCCATGCGGTCCCCACTCCATCTCTGCCGGGCGTGCGGCGCCGAGCTCGCCGAGGGCGCCGAAGCCTGCTCGTGCTGCGGCACGGCGGTCCCGAAGGCGCGCGAGCCGCGGAAGATCCGGCGTCCGCTTCTCCTGCTCGTGGGGCTCGCCTGCCAGGCCGTCGGACTGTGGGCGATCGGGAGCGGTCTCGTCCGCGTGCTCGCCAGGATCGGAGCCGGCGACTCCCCGTCTCCCGGCGACGTCCAGTCGGAGCTATGGACGTTCGGCGTCGGCGTCCTCCTCGTGGGCGTGGGGTCGTTCCTGTTCCTCCTCCGCCGTGTGGTGGGCGGGCCGGCGGCGCCTCCCGCGGGGACGGACGCGCCATGAGCGAGCCCTCGAAAGCGCAGGAAGCGACGAAGAGCGACGAGGAGCTCATGCTCCTCTTCCAGCAAGGGTGGCGCGGGGCGTTCGACGAGATCCTCTCCCGCTTCAAGGACCCGGTCGTCCAGTTCCTCTACCACTACGTGCGCGACGGAAACCTCGCCCATGACCTGGCGCAAGAGACCTTCCTCGCCATCTTCAAGGCGCGCGAGACCTACCAGCCGGTGGGGCTCCTCCGCACGTGGATCTTCTCGATCGCCCGGAATCAGGTCTTCTCTCACTTCCGGAGGATGGGGCGCCACCCCGACCAGATGGGGGGCGGCGGGGATGCGCAGGAGGCCCTCGAGTCGATCGCCCGGGAGACGCCAGTTCCCTCGCGGAAGCTCGAAATGCAGGAGGAGATCGAGCGCGTCCGGAAAGCCGTGGACGAGCTCCCGCCGATCTACCGGGAGGTTGTTTACCTCCGGATCTTCAAGGACTACCCCTACCGCGAGATCGCCGACATCCTGGGGGTGAACGAGAGCACGCTCCGCACGCGCATGGAGTACGCGCTCAAGTACTTGCGAATTCAGATGAAGTCCGAGTAGCTGCGACTGGGCAATTTTGGCAAAAGATCCAGACGCGCGCCTCCGCGGAGGCGATTAACAAGCGTGAAGAAACCGGACCTCTGCGAAACGGTCACGCTGGCCGACGTCTACGACCTCGTCCTGGGCTCCGAGGACGCGAGGCTCGCGACGCCGCCGGACGCGGAAGTGAAGAGGCACCTCGCGACGTGTCCTCGCTGCCGGATGCGCGTCCTGGATGTGACGCGAATCGCCCGCGCCGTTCAGGAGGGCCTGGACGAAGAGACGATCCCGATCGACGGACGCTTCGAGGAGCGTATCCGCCAGAGGATCGCCCTGTTCGACGAGACGACTCGCAAGAGGAAGAAGGAACGTGAGGTGACCCCGCCGCCCATCGACCCGGCACGCGTGCGCGAGGTTCTGGCGGCTCCCCCCGCCCGCGTCTCGAACGAGCCGATCCGATCGGCGTACCGGGGCGGTTTCGGCGGGGACCCGGGACGACCGGCGTTCTGGCTCCCGGCCGTCGCGGCCCTTGTCTTCGTTTTCGCCAGCGGCGGCATCGCTCTCTGGTACCTCCACAACTACGAGCCGGAGCCCGCCGAGAAGAAGCCGGCCGCGAGATCGTCCGGGAAAGAGCGACCCGATCGTCAGGGGGCAAGGGATCCGGTCGAGAAGGGTGGGGCGGAGACTCCGGATCGGCCGGGCGGCGGCGAGGATCCCGGAACGGACGCCGGCGCGGGTCACGGCGCTGGAACCGAGAACGGCGGGGATCCGGTCGCCGGGGGCGGCGAGGAAGCCGGGGCATCCGGACCCGGCCCGGGGCCGGAAGAGCCGCGAGTCGTCGATCGCGACCCCACCGCGGGGCCGGGTCCCGAGGGAACCCCGACGCCCCGGATCGCCGAGACGCTCGCTCCCGTTCTCGTCCACGTCGAGGCGAAGAAGGGGGAGATTCGCCTCCGGACACCGGGAGAGCCGGGCGAGCGTGTTTTCGCTCCCGGATCGGCTCTGGCCCCTGACGACGTTCTGGTTTTCCCGGCGGGGAGTCTCGCCGCGCTCCGGATCGTGGGGGGTGGGACGCTCGTGGCGGGCGAGGGGAGCGAGCTCTCGCTCGCGGGTTCGGACGGGTCCTATCTCGCGCGGATTCACCGCGGGCGGGTTCTCTTCGAGACCGCCTCCGGGGAGCGCCCTTTCCTCGTCCAGACGCCCCAGGCGCTCGTCTGGCACGAATCGACCCGCTTCGAGGTCGCGACGCGCGGCGACTCGACGAGCCTCGTGACGGTCGAGGGGAAGGCGTTTCTCGAGACGGAGGCGGGAAGGGTCGAGGTGGAGGCCGGCTGCGCCTCCCGTTCGGTCGCGGGCGGAGCCCCCGAGGAGCCCCGGACGGTCGACTCCGCGGACGCGACCGATTGGACCCTTGCACTCGCGATCTCGAGCGAGACGGTCTACGAGAAACGCTACGAGGAGCCTCTCATCCTGGAGGCGTCTTCGCCGGAGCCGGATGCCTGCGAGTCCGAGGAGTTCGCTCTCGTCGAGGGCGAGAGCTACTCGGTCCGCGCCCGTCTCCAGGCCGGAGACGAGGAGACGCCCGTCTCGCTCGCGCTTCTTGCCCGGGAGGGTGATGGCAGGCTCCGGGTTGTGCTCCTACGCGGTGGCCAGGTTGGAACGGACGCGCGGGAACTCAGGGCTTCGGGCGCGGTGCCGCTCGACCTCGCGCCCGAGACGCGCTTTTTCGTGAAAGTCGAGCTCCATGGCGGCGACAAGAGCGCAGCCACTCGGACGCTCCGGGTCGAGGGAATCACGGTCGCGCGACTCGTCTTCGAGCGGCGGCGGGCGATCGATCACGACTTCCATCGAGAGAACCCGCGCGGCTGGAGCCGGGTCGCGGGGGCTTGGGAGATCGAGGGAGGCCGTCTCGTCGGCCGGCCCACCGCCACGCGCGAAGCGCTTCTGGTGCTTCCGCCGACCCAGGCTTTCCTCGGCGACTACCATGTGGCGGCGACCGGGTCGGCCGAGGGAGAAGTAGCCTACGGGATCGCTTTCCGGGTCCAGGATGGGCGAAACGGCTACCGCTTCCTCGCCTCCCGTGTTCGCGAGGGGGACCGCTGGCTCCGGTCGTACCGACTCGAGGCCGTCGAGGACGGGAGGGCCCGCACGCTTGCCGAGACCACCAGCCCCGAGGACGCCAGATCGGGGGCGCATCTCGCGCTCGCCGTGCGGGTCCACGAGGACAAGATCGAAGCGACGTCGGGCGGCCGGGTTGTCCTGTGGGCGGCCGACTCCACCTTCCGGAGGGGCGCGGTCGGGCTCGTGACGCTCGGGGGCGAGGCGAAGTTCGCCCGGGCGATCGTGGACGACTACCGGTAGCCGGGTCTCAGCAGCTCGCCGCGAGGGCCGGGTAGCGGTGCGAGATCGTCCGGACGACGTTCGGCAGCGATCCCATCCCGCACCGTTCCGCCCCGACAAGCGACCACCGGGCAAGGTCCGGTCGCGCGAGCACGATCTCCCTCGCCGGGACGTCACAGGGGACCCACTCGGCCGCGAGGAACCGCAGGCCGTCGAGGATCGAGGAGAAGATCGGCTCGACCTTCTCCGGGGGCGGTTCCTCTTCGAGAAACCGCTCGAGGTTCATCCCGGACTGGATCGGCTCGGCCACGTAGGCGAGGGAGCCCGTGTAGAACGGGTACGACTCGCTTGCCACCGGGCCGAAGTCGAGGGGGCGGATCAGCGTTTCGTGCTCCAGGTCCCGGATCCGGTCGAGCTCGCTCTCGATCTCTCCCGTCCGCCATTCGGCGGTCGGGAAGACCTTGACCATGACGAGCTCGCCAGTCGCCTTGTCCTCGGCCGTGAAGAGCTGGTAGTGCGGAGAGCGGCCGCCGAAACCGAGCCACTCGTGGATCCGGAAGCGCTTCCCCTCGTCCGCGTGGTAACCCGGCTGGAGATAGCACATGGGGAGAGCGTCTCCTGGAAGCGGTCCCTTGAAGTCCTTGAATCCGCCCTTGATGAACCCGAAAGCGGAAAGATGATAGGGTCCAGGGAGCCCTTCGTCAAGCGATGATCCGAAGTCGGGTGCATGAGCGGTTGCGCGCCTGACGACTCCGATCCAGGATGTGGTGATGCTCCTCTCCAGACATACAACTCGTAGGGTTCGTGTCGGCCAGATCGAGATCGGCGGAGGAGCCCCCATCTCTGTCCAGTCGATGTGCTCCACTCCGACAACCCAGATCGATGCCGCGGTGCGCCAGGCCGAGGCTCTCAGGGAGGCGGGGGCGTCGCTCGTCCGGTTCTCCGTGGACACGAGCCGGGACGTCGAAGCCCTGGCCGAGATCCGCCGTTCCACGACGGTCGCCCTGGTCGCGGACCTCCAGGAGAACTACCGGCTGGCGGCGAGCGTCGCTCCCCATGTCCACAAGATCCGGTACAACCCCGGGCACCTCCAACACCACGAGAAGGGGAAAGGAACGGCGGAGAAAGTCGCGCACCTGGCCGCGGTGGCGCGCGTCCACGATCTCGCGATCCGCGTGGGGGTGAATGCGGGCTCGCTCGATCCGCGCGCAGGCGAGCGCTTTCCCGATCGGCGCGAAGCCATGGTCGAGTCGGCGCTGGAACACGCGAAGATCCTGGACGGCCAGGGCTTCGAGCGTTACGTGGTCTCGCTCAAGTGTTCCGATCCGGCGCAGACCGTAGAGGCGAACCTGGACTTCGCCGCCCGCCGTCCTGACGTGCCGCTCCACATCGGCGTTACCGAGGCCGGCCTCCCGCCGGACGGAATCTGGAAGACCCGGATCGCCGTCGAGCAACTTCTCGCCCGAGGAGTCGGGGACACGGTGCGAGTCTCGCTCACCCTTCCCGCCGGCCGGAAGGCCGACGAGGTCCTCGCGGGCCAGGAGATCCTCGCCGACATCGAGGCGGGGCGGTTCCGCTCGGTCCCGCCAAGGCTCGGGCGACTCCGTGTCGTTTCCTGTCCCGCTTGCGGGCGGGTCGAGAGCGAGCGCTTCGTGGACCTCGCGATGCGGGTCCGGGAGATGGCCGTGGACCTGGGCGATCTCGACCTGACGATCGCGGTCATGGGATGCCGCGTGAACGGCCCTGGGGAGACGGACGGTGCGGACCTCGGGCTCTGGTGCGGCCCGGCGACCGTCCACCTCAAACGCGGGTCCCGGGCGATCGGGACCTTCGGCTACGACGAGATTCTCGCCCGCGTGAGGGAGGAACTCGACGCCCGAGCCAGGCACGGGGCCGAGGTTCAGGCTCGCGAGTGACCCTTGTCCATTACGAAAGGGAGCTCCGGGGGTTACGAAAAGTGGCAGCGGGCGTCTCGAAATAGGCGACATGGGGAAGGCAGCCTGGCGACAGCACTTAACTGGCTGCGCGCGAAGAGATTGAGAATCTGACCTCGGCGTGTGGCGCGGCACTCGTTTTGCGTGGTGTCGCGGACCAGATTACACAAGGCAGGCCGACCCATGAAACGCTCTTCGCTCGCCCTTGCGCTCGCCGCGGTGCTTCTCGCCGGCGGCCTCGCGCGGGCCGATTCGCTCTCGTCGATTCCTGACCCCGGCTACTCGGTTCTCCCTCCGGACGCCCTCTCCGGGCCTGTCCCGGGCAAGATCGACCGGATCGTCTATCCGACGATCGGCTTCCCGTCGATCGTTTCCCACGGAGACACGCTCTCGGTGCTCTTCCTGCTCGGGCGGCGATCGCGCCCGGCGTTTCGCGTGACTCTCCGGCGGACGCTGGGTCCGGTACAGAATGAGGAGCCGCTTCCCCTGCAGCAGGTGGCATACGAGACAAGCTGGAAGGGCTACCGGATCGTGGCCCAGATACCCGACGGAACGCCCCCCGACATGTACGACCTCGTCGTGCGGGAGGTGAACGCGGACGCCCTGGACATCCAGCCGAACGCGGTCAAAGTCATGGATGAGATTCCCGAGAAATTCCGGTTCATCCACATCGCGGACAGCCAGCAAGGCGACCCTCGCGGCATCCTCTCCCCGGCGAACCTGAACGCCTTCAGCACCGATCCCAACGAGACGCTCGACCAGGAGCTCAAGGAGATCCGCTACCTCGATCCCGCCTTCACGGTCCTCTCGGGCGACCTCATGTTCGGGATCGACTACTACACCGAGTACGAGATGGCCCACGGGCTCTGGGCGCGCGCCGGCTTCCCGGTCTTCATGGTCCCGGGGAACCACGACGGCTACGCGACGACCAAGGTCTACCAGTACCGGGGCATCCGGGCGCTCCCCAAGGACGGCCTGGAGTACTGGCGGCGCTACTTCGGGCCGCTCTACTATTCGTTCGATTTCGGGCGCTACCACTTCGTTGCCGTGAATTCCTACTCCGGTGAGCCGAGCCGGCGCGAATCGGTGAACATCGTGGTCCTGAACTACGGCGGGGAGGTCGACCGCGAACAGATGGAGTGGCTCTCGCGGGACCTCGCCGCGGCGACGGCCGCGGGGAAGCAGTCGATCCTCTTCATGCACCACAACCCGCGGGGGAGGCTCGGCCGCCCGGGCGGCCCGTACGTCCCGAACGTCCCCTTCGAATGGGAGACGGTGAAGAAGCTCCTGGAGAACTACCTCGGCACCGGGAACTACGAGGACTTGAAGGGCCAGAGCTGGAACGACGAGGCGAGCGGGAAGGGGCTCCTGGAGCTCGTCGCGAAGAACAGCGTGAGCCACGTCCTCATCGGCCACATCCACAGGGATGCCCTCGGCCAGGTCGGAAACGTCCAGTTCATCGAGACGACGACCATGTCTTCCTCGGGACAGTACTGGGGCTATCGGCTCTTCGAGGTGGATGGCGGCGACGTGCGCCGCGTGGACTACGAGGGGACCGCCCGCCAGTCGATCCCGGCGGGGAACCTCCTCCTTCATCCCGAGGGAAATAGCGGCACCAAGGGCAAGGTCACGATCGACGTCGCGAACGGCCTCTCCCGCGCGATGGACGGGAAGCTCGAGTTCTACATGCCGTGGACGCGTTCCGGCTACGCCGCGAACGGCGGCCAGATCGTCGATATCGTGCGCGTCGAGGAAAAGGCGATCGTAAACGTCACCACGAACGCGGCGCCGGGGCCGAGCTTCACCAACCCGACCGTGACGACGGTCGAGGTCACGGCGAAAGGGTTCGTCCCGCCGCCCGTGCCGGGCTGCTCGCAGGGTGTGGACTTTCGCAGGAGCTCCGGCGGCGGGCCCTCCGGCCCCGCAGCCGTGGCGGCGCTTCTCTGGTTCTTCGTGCTCCCCGCAGCGGTCTGGCTCGCCGGTCGCCGGCTCGCGCGCGCGAGGGCAGCTCGCGCCACGGCGTAGCAGACCGAGGGCGCGACAGGCTGCTACCGGCTTCGGTCGTCCTGCGAGATGCCGGTCTCGTCGCCCTTCGGCACCGCGTTGGGCTCGGCTTCCCGGACCCACGGATTGTCCGCGAAGTGGGGAACGGAGCGGTCCTCGACGCGGTGGAGGAGATCGCCCACGAAGGTCAGCGTCGCCGCGTGTTCCTCGATCGTGGCGTGGTCGGAGTCCACCATCTCCCGGGTCCAGTCCTCGGCGTAGCGGTCGCGGACTCGCCGTACATAGTAGTGCCAGATCTCGTAGGGGCCCTCGCGGTCGATGACGAAGGGTTCGCCCAGCCAGCTCCGGGCCTCGGCTCGCGTGGTCGAGCCGGGGGCGAGGAACGGGACGAGCGAATAGTCGAAGGGCCGGCCGGACTCGAGCTCGGGCTGGAGAAGGTACTGTTCCTTGGGGCCGCAACCGACGGCCGCGAGGACGGCGAGCACGAAGGTCGCGGCGAGCATCGTCCGCTGGATCATCGGAAAACCCTCGAACGTCGGTGGTCGAGAAGGCTAAGGCGGCACTACTGGGGCGGTGGGAAGGGCGAGGGGGCTGTTCCCCTCCCCCTGAAAGACCGACGCGGGATTGTAGCAGCCCGTCAAGGCTCCGCCACCTTGATTTTCCGGGTCCCCATCCGGCGCGCCCGGGAAAGGGCCTGGACCACGAGCCCGACCAGGCGCTCCGGCTCGGTCCGGGCGTTGGCCGAGGGAACGTGGAGCTCTCTCTCGCCGTAGTCCACGCCCACCTCGTTGTCGGTGACGGGGCCCGAGAGGATCGAGATCGCCACGCCCATCCGGGCGAGGTAGGACTGGCCGCCCCAGGCGGCGACGAGGTCGTTGGCGCAGAAGACATGGAGAGCCGTGGCGGCGCGGAGCTCGTCGTCGGCGTAGAGCGAGGAGACGCCATAGCCGCCGATCACCCCGTCCCCGAGCTCGAGCACGATGGCGTCGGGATTCGCCTCCTCCTTCAGGGCGCCGATCACTCCCTTGGCGATTCCGACGACGCTATCCATGCGTGCTGTGGAAGGGTGGCCGCAGTCGAGGAAACTCATCGCCGCGACCGCGCCGTGGTCGAGCATGTTGAGCTGATCGCGGAGGCAGGCGACCCCGGAGACCTTGCCGGCGCCGACACGGAGCCCGCGCGCGGTGAGCCCCGCGATCGTCTCGCAGGCAGCCTGGGTCTTGCCCGAGCTCATGCAGCTTCCGCCCACCAGGATGAGCGGCGGGGGGTCATCGAGTCTTTCCCGCTCCGGAATCGCCCCCTCGCGGATGTTGCGGACCCTGCCGTCCTTCATCGCCATCCCCAGGAAGCGAGTCTCGAGCGCCCGGCCGATGTCGCCCCCGGCCGAGGTGCATTCCCCGACGACCCCCCCCATGTTGAGGATGTGGAGCCGGTCGCCCGGGGCGAGCCTCTTCGGGACTCTCCCGACGAAGCCCTTGAGCGCCATTCGCGCGCCGAGCGCCCCGACCAGGACATCTCCCTTGAGGATCTTCGCCATCCGGCCGGTCGCGAGCTCGAGCTCGCTATAGACGCGCTTCTCCTCCAGGGCCTGGACTACGACCACGTTCCCGACCTCGGGCACTCCTTCCTCGAGAAGTTCGACCTCCCGCTCGATCGCGAGGCGATAAGTCACCGAGGCGATCTTGTGGACGCGGAGGGTCTTCACGAGGGTGCCACCTTCTTTATTTCCCCTCGCCGACGGCCGGTTCCTCGGGCGGGCGGTGCCCCCAGTCGTCCCGGGAGAGGTCGTAGAGGAAGAAGGAGGTGACGAAATCGGCGAGTTCGCCGAAGTCGATCGCGAGCTTCCCCGCTCCCCCGAAGCCGAGTCCCACCTCCCAATCGTTCACTGACATCGTCTCGCCCCGGCCGGCCGTGGCCCGCCAGGGCCCGAAGGCGGCCGTGGCGTGGGCGCCGTAGGAGAGGGGCTGGTGCTTCCTGCCGTTCCAGTTCACCCCGACGCCCGCGCCGGCCTGGAGCGCCAGCTGGAACCACTTCGTGACCCGCAGGTCGAGTCCCAGCGGGAGCCCGATACCCAGGGGGACGTGGACGATGTCGAAGAGGTCCACGATCCGGCTCGGCACGTAGTAGGTCGCGACCCGGCCCGGCTCGTCCCACTCCGGCCAGACCATCGGCGGCCCCTCGTATGTCTTGTAGTCGGCGAGGTCCGTCCGGTAGAGAGGATCGTGGCATCCGGCGAGAATCGGGACGGCGAGGAGGAACGGGATCATCGCGAGTCGGGGAAAGGTCATCATCGGACGGGTCTTCCGAATCGAGGTCATCGTAGCAGGGCGTGCTTCTGGAAAGCAAAGCGGGCCCCGTCGCAAAAGCGGGGCCCGCGCACGGCAGCTTCGGGATAGGCTAGTTGGCCGGGTACCCCTCGGGGGTCGTGGGCCTTTCCTCGCGGATCGGGGTCTCGCGGAACTTGAGCCTGACATCGCCCTCCGGCTCCCGCTCGTTCCCGAGGATTACGTTCTTCGTCACCTCGTAGGGGAAATAGACGACGTAGAAGGGCGTCCCGGTGAGGATCCCCGTGAGGTAGCCGAACCCCATGATGGGCATGATCGCCACGTCGAAACCATCGTGGACCACGAAGAGCCCGCCCCTGTCCTGTTCCTGGGCGTAAACCTCCGGGAACCATGTGTCCACGAAGAGAGCGGCCGTCCAGCTCAGGGGCAGCATCCCCGCTCCGGCCCCGGCGCCGATAACCCCGCCGAACCAGGTGGGCAGCGTCACGAACAGGGGCCCGTCGAGGGGCCGGTTGAACATGTCGGCAGGGTACTCGTCGATGTCTTCCGAGACGTACTGGCACCCGCTCGAAGCCGCCATGATGGCGGACAAGAGCATCGAAACCAGGAGGTTCCGCATGCGGTTACTGACCTTCATCCACCATCTCCTTTCGAGGGAACCGGCTCTCTCCGGGCTCGGTCCCCGCCAGACCTCAGGATCCTCTCTTGTTGCCAGGTCCCCTATTCAAGCCGATTTTTGGGGGCTGTCAACTTTTTTTCCTGGCATGCCGGGGGAGGGGAACTGCCCCCTCCCCGCTCCTGCCGCCGGCACGGCGTTCGCGAAGGCTTGGCCAGACGCCCAACCTTTCTGGAAAGGGGCGAACGCCGTGCCAGCGGCCCTCTCCCCTTTCTGGTTCAGACGGGTCACTTGTGAGGGGCCTCTACCGGGCGAGATCGAGCCGCACCGGCTCGCGGAGAAGCCCGATCCGGACCCCGGCGAGCCGCTCGTCAAGGCGCACGGCGGCGAGTGGCGCCTCCCCGCCCTCCGGCGCGGCGGCCTGGTCGAGCAGGACGGCCCGGTCCACGCGCCATCCGGCCATGTCGCGGGCGAAATAGAGCCAGTAGGTTCTCTCCTCGTACCGGTACTCGGGTTCCCGGCCGGGCGTGAGGACCGTTCGCCACCGCTCCTCCAGGACGACGGCGCGCGCGCACTGAGGCCGCCCGCGCGCAAGCGCGTGGCGGACTTGGCGGCCTCCCGCGGCGGTTTCCTCGCGGCTCGCGACCGCCTTGACGAGCCCGGAGAGGGCCGCTTCGTCCTCCTCCGGAAGGAGCCCCTCGCGCGGGCGCGGCGCGAGCCAGAGGTCGAGCGTCTCCCGCCCCGCGAGAACGAGGTCGTACTCTCCCGGCAGGAGGTCGTCAAACCGATACGCCTTGCCCTCCTCGACGATCCTGCCCTCCACGACGAGGTCCATGGACCGCAGGATGGCGAACGCGCGCCGGTAGCCAAGGGTGGGGTCGAGCTTCCCCGCGAGGACGGGGGCGCGCGATTCCTCCGGGGCCATGGCCGCGGGCCCGAAGACCGCGAGCTCTACGTGGAGGAAGTGCGGCGGCCCATTCTCATCGTCGCTCCGGCCATCCTGGCCTCCGCTCCTCCCCGAGGGGGCTTCGCCCCATCGGCCTCCCCCCGCGCCATCCTGGCGCCCGGGGGGGAGTTCCTCCCCCCCGAGCGCCCCTTTGCCGCCTCCGGCGGGGCCGGCGCTGCCTCGCTGAAAACGGGTGAAGACGTAGGTCTTCCTCTCTTCCCCTTCCCCCAGGCGCAGGCGGAACTCCAGGTGCGAGAACCAGACGTCGCCAGAGGCTGTCTCGATCTGGGCGATGTACTCGCGCTGGATCGCCTCGATCTCGCCGCCCTCCGGTCCGCTCCCCCGGAGCCGGCGCTCGTCGACCGCGTAGACACGAATTCTGCGAATCTCCTCGACCGGCACGCGCGCTCTTTCGCCGCGGAACACGTCGCGGAGCGAGAGCTCGCGCCGATCCGCCGCGAAACGCCCCTCGACCTTCGTCCCGTCGGAAAGGAGGAGCCAGCCATCGAGGGACTCGGCCCCGCACGGCGCCACGAAGAGGAGCAAGAGAAGTCCGGCGAAGCGGCGGCCGATCCTCGTCAGGGGGAGGGGAACTGCCCCCTCTTCCGGGCGACGGGGTTCGGGGTTCGGGGTTCGGGGGTTCCGTCGCCCGTCGCCCGTCGCCCGTCGCCCGGCAG